>NZ_JBHTMP010000111.1:0-13306 GCF_042679305.1 Micromonospora sonneratiae
TCAGCACCGGCCCGAGACTGGCCAGGTCCGGCAACTCCAACTGGGCGCGGCGGGCCAGCGGACGGGCCCAACCCGCCACGGCCTGGGCGGCGGTGTCGGCGACCACCAGCGCCGGTCGGGCCAGTGCCAGCCGGGCCCGCAGCACGTCCGGACCGGCGGACGGATCGAGCACGGCGATGCGGAGGCCGAGCCGGTGCGCGGCCAGCATCACCGACAGGGCCCGCCCGCCGGGGCGTACCGCCAGACCGAGGGTGTCCCCGGCGGTCAGTCCATGGTGGTGCAGCGCGGCGGCGTAGCCGTCGGCCAGGTCGGCCAGCTCGCCCCGGGTCATCGCCACCCGGGTACGGCCGGTCCGGCCGGCGGTCAGCAGGGCGGGCCGGTCCGGATGCCGGCGCAGTACGGTGTGCAGTTCGTCCAACATCAGCGCGGGTCCGGGGTCAGTTGGCCGCAGCCACGGTCGAGGTACCAGTCGGCGGTGCGCCGAAGCCCGTACGCCCGCAGCCGGCGGGTCGAGTTCTCCACCACCATCGTCCGGTCGTGGTGGATCGCGGTCGTCTGCCGGCGGACCCGGTTGAGGAAGGTCCGGTCGGTGGGGGACGGTCGCCTGGGCATCCCGCCACTGGCCAGGTAGAGCGTCGCGGTGATGGCCATGTTGTTGCCGGCATGCATTCGGTAGGGCACCAGGTAGGCGGGGTCGCGGTGGGCGGGGCGGAACCGCCCGAAGGTCGAGGCGATGCCGACCACCATCCGGAATCCGGCCCGCCCGAGCAGGCCGTGCTCGTCACGCCGGGCACTGATCCGGCCGCAGAGCATCCCCGCGCCTCGGGCGAACCCGGACCGTACGGCGGCCACCCAGTCTGGGCGGGGCAGACAGTCCGCGTCGGTACGGGCCAGCAGCCGGGCACCGTGTGTGATGGCGTGCCGGAATCCGGTGTCCACCGCGCAGCCGACGCCCTTCTCCGGTTCGCGGATCACGTGGACCGGCATCGGGGCGCGGACGGCGAACCGCTGTGCCGCCTCGGCCGTGCCGTCGGTCGAGCCGTTGTCCACCACCAGCAGGGTGAACCCGAGGTCGGTCTGTGCGGCCAGGGCGTCCAGGGTGGCTTCGATCCGAGCGGCCTCGTTGAAGGCGGGCACGACCACCCAGAGTTCGGTCGTGCCGGGTGCCAGGCGCCGGGTCACGACTTCTCCCACACCATGGTCATCAGGCTGACTCCGCCGCCCAGCCCGACGAAGAGCACCCGGTCGCCGCGGCGCAGACCGGACTCGGCCCGGGCCAACTGCACGCCCAGCGTGGCACTGGCCATGTTGCCCAGTTCCGGCACGGTGATCTCCAGCTTGTCCTTGGGCACGCCGGTCACCTCGATGAACCGTTCCAGGTAGGGCAGCGTCACCTGGTGCACCAGCACCCGGGCGTAGTCGGCCCAGTCCAGGCCGGTGCGGTGGCGTACCCGGTGCAGGATGTCGCCGCCGATCCGCTCGAAGACGCCCCGCAGTTCGTGCCCGTCGCCGTGGAAGTACGTGTGTTCGTCGCCGCGTGGGTGTCGGGAGCCGCCGCCGGGGATGCCGCCCACCGGCCAGTGCTCCGACCAGGTCTCCGTGTCGACGTCCAGGATGCCGCCGGTGGTGACCGGCTCCACCACCACGGCCGCCCCGGCGTCGCCGAAGGTGTAGCCGGCGAAGGCGGAGCGGGCCTGGGCCAGGCTGGACAGTTGCCAGCGCATCGCCCGGGTCGGGGTTTCGCCGGTCACCACCAGGGCGCGGCGTGCGCGGCCGGCCAGGATGAACGACCGGGCTATGTCGATGCCGTTCAGGAAGCTGTTGCAGGCGTTGGTGACGTCCAGGGCATGTGCCCGACCGCCCAGTTCGGCCTGCACGATGTGTGCGGTCGCCGGCTCGACCATGTCCCGGGTGGCCGACGCGAACAGCAACAGGTCGATGTCGTCGGGGGTCAGTCCGGCGGCGGCCAGGGCCTGTCGGGCGGCGCGGACGGCCAGGGTCGAGGCGTACTCCTCGTCGCCGGCCACCCGACGGCGGTCGATACCGGTCATCCGGACGATCAGACCGTCCGGCAGATCCAGGCCACTGGCCGTTGCCACCCGTGCCTGAAGTTCGGTGCTCTCCATCACCTGCTCGGGCAGGCTGGCACCGACCGCGGTTATGCCCACCGACATGTCCGTGGGGCGAGGCGTCTGGGGTGGAGAGGTCATGCCGTCAACTTTCCGAGAGGCGTGCGGGCGGGGGATGAGTAGCGGTGCTCAAACCGACCAGGGGCAGCCGCTCAGGTTAGCCGCTCACCCGATCGGGTACTTCGGCGAGATGGCCACGAAATCGCAGCCCAGACGGGCTAGAGGGACGGTGGGACATCCGTACAGCGCACTGAACCTGCGTCTGCTGTTCGCCTCGTTCGGTCTGGTCGTGTCGGTGGTGCTCGGGGTGCTGTTGTTGTGGGCCGGGTATGCCGTACTGGGGGTGATCCTGCTCGTTCTCGCGGTGGTGGCGGTGGTGGACCTGGTGGTGGTGCAGCGCCGCCGCAGGGCCCGACGTCGGGAGGAACCGCCGGGCACGCGCCACTCACTCTTCGAGTGACAGGAGTACGCAGACATGCCGATCGCCACCATCAACCCGGCCACCGGGCAGCTGGTCGAGAGCTTCGACGCGCTGCCGGACGGGCAGGTCGACGCTGCCATCGAACGGTCGGTCGAGGCCTTCGAGGCGCTGTGCGGGACGACCTTCGCCGAGCGTGCGCAGTGGCTGACCGCCGCAGCGGATCTGCTCGACGCCGACCGTGACGACATCGGACGGCTGATGACCACCGAGATGGGCAAGACGTACGCCTCGGCGAAGGCCGAGGCGGCCAAGTGCGCCGCTGCCTGTCGGTTCTACGCGGCCAACGCCGAGCGGTTCCTGGCCGACGAGCCGGCCGACGCGTCGGCGGTGGGGGCGACCCGGGCGTACGTCCGCTACCAGCCACTCGGGCCGGTGCTGGCGGTGATGCCGTGGAACTTCCCGCTCTGGCAGGTCATGCGGTTCGCCGCCCCGGCGCTGATGGCCGGCAACGTCGGACTGCTCAAACATGCCTCGAACGTCCCGCAGACCGCGCTCTACCTCGAGAAACTCTTCCGCCGTGCGGGGTTCCCGGTGGGGGCGTTCCAGACGTTGCTGGTCGGCTCGCGCAGTGTGGAGCGGATCCTGACCGACCCCCGGGTACGGGCCGCCACGCTGACCGGCAGTGAGGGAGCCGGGCGGGCGGTCGGCCGTACCGCCGGACAGGAGTTGAAGAAGGTCGTGCTGGAACTGGGCGGCAGCGATCCGTTCGTGGTGATGCCGTCGGCCGATCTCGAACGGGCGGCCGAGGTGGCCACCACCGCCCGCTGCCAGAACAACGGTCAGTCCTGCATCGCGGCGAAACGGTTCATCGTGCACACCGACGTGTACGACGAGTTCGCCGAGGCCTTCGTGGCCCGCATGTCGGCATTGCGGGTGGGGGATCCGATGTCCGCGGACACCGACGTGGGGCCGCTGGCCACCGAGCAGGGGCGTGCCGACGTCGAGGAACTGGTCCGGGACGCGGTCGACAAGGGTGCCCGGGTGCTCTGCGGCGGCCAGCGTCCGGACGGTGACGGCTGGTGGTATCCGCCGACCGTGGTCACCGACCTCATCCCGGAGATGCGGATGTGGTCGGAGGAGGTGTTCGGGCCGGTCGCCGGGCTGTTCCGGGCCGCGTCGTACACCGACGCCATCCGGTTGGCCAACGGCACCAGTTTCGGCCTGGGCTCGAACGCCTGGACCCGGGACCCGGCCGAGCAGGAACGGTTCGCCACCGACCTGGACGCGGGCAGTGTCTTCATCAACGGGATGACCACGTCCTTTCCCGAGCTGCCCTTCGGCGGGGTGAAGAACTCGGGGCACGGCCGGGAACTCTCGGCACAGGGCATCCGGGAGTTCTGCAACCTCAAGACGGTCTGGGTGGGTAGCGGGGAGTCGAGAGGCGGTGCCGGCTCGCACAGCGAGTGAGCGGCGTACCGACAGCATGTCCGTTATCTAGGCTTCAGGTATGGAAGACCTGTTCGAGGTCGTTCTGTTCCTGGCGATCGCGACCTTCGGTGCCGCCCTGGCCCGCCGCCTCGGGCTGCTCTCACCGATCCTGCTCGTCGTGGCCGGGCTGGTGCTGTCCTTCGTGCCGGGCTTCCCACAGGTGCACCTCGAACCCGACCTGGTGCTGACCGGCATCCTTCCGCCGTTGCTCTACATCGCGGCGTTGGAGACCTCGGTGCCGGCGTTCCGGTACAACCTGCGCCCCATCCTGCTGCTGGCCGTCGGTCTGGTGATCTTTACGGCGGTGCTGGTGGGACTCGTGGTCTACGTGGTGATGCCCGACGTGCCACTGTCGATCTGCCTGGCCCTCGGCGCGGTCGTCGCGCCGCCCGACGCCGTCGCCGCGACCGCCGTCGCCCGGCGGATCGGGCTGCCCCGGCGGGTGGTGACGATCCTGGAGGGCGAGAGCCTGGTCAACGACGCCACCGCGCTAGTGCTGCTACGGGCGGCCTCCGCCGCCGCGGTGGGCTCCGCCGCCGGGATCGCCAACATCGGCAGGGAGGTCGTGGTCGCCGCCGGTGGCGGTATCGCCATCGGCCTGCTGGGCGTGCTGGTCTTCGGGTTCATCCACCGCCGGATCAAGGACCCGATCCTGGACAACGCGCTGTCGCTGATCACACCGTTCTCGCTGGTGCTCCTGGCCGAGCAGGTGCAGGCATCCAGCGTCGTCGCCGTGGTGGTGGCCGGGTTGGCGCTCGGCCACCGGATGCCGGTGCTGATGTCGGCCGCCTCCCGGCTCCAGATGAACGCGTTCTGGCGACTCGTCAAGTTCCTGCTGGAAGGGTTGGTGTTCCTACTCGTCGGTCTGCAACTGCGGGAGGTCGTCACCGGTCTGGACACCCCGTGGAAGACCACCGTGTGGGTCACCGCGGCGGTGCTGCTGACCGTGTTCCTCACCCGGTTCGCCTGGGTCTTCCCGGCCACCTCCCTCGCCCGCCTGGTGCCCCGGTCCCGGCGGCGCACCGCCGCACCACCGTACGGCTTCCCGTTCGTCATCTCCTGGGCCGGGATGCGGGGAGTCGTCACCCTGGCGGCGGCACTGGCGCTGCCGATGACCCTGGCCAACGGTGCACCCTATCCCCGGAAACTCTTCGTCTGGCTGGCGTTCGCCGTGATCGTGGCCAGCCTGCTGGTCCAGGGCGCTACCCTTCCCAGGGTGGCGCGACGGTTGAACCTGCCGTCCGACGATCCGGTCCAGGACGCCCTCTCCGCCGCCGGTGTGCAGCAGCAGGCCGCTCGCGCGGCCCATCAGCGACTGGACGAACTCGCCGAATCCGCACCGGCCACGGTGGTCGAGCGCCTCCGACGACTGGTCGACGAGCGTACGAACTCGGTGTGGGAGCGGCTGGGCGGTGCGGAACAGGAAACTCCGTCCGAGGCGTACGGTCGGCTCCGACAGGAGATGATCAGCGCGGAACGTCAGGTGCTCCGTAACGCCCGCGACGAGGGGCGCATTCCCGAGGAGGTGCTCGTGCAGGCCTACCGCGAGCTGGACCTGGAGGAGTCGCTACTGCGTCGGGGGAGAGGGCGATGAGCTGCGTGCACCTGACCGAGGCACCCCGGCCCACCGAACCACGGGTCGCGCAGGGGTGCCAGGAGTGTCTGGCGATCGGCTCGCGGGACTGGGTGCACCTACGTGAATGCCTGACCTGTGGGCAGGTGGGCTGCTGTGACTCCTCGCCGTACCGGCATGCCACCGGCCACTTCCAGAGCACCGGTCACCCGGTGATGAGATCCGCGCAGCCGGGCGAGTGGTGGCGGTGGTGCTACATCGACGAGGAGATCGGCTGACCTGGCAGCCCCGCCGTCGGTCAGGCCAGGCGACGCTCAAGCAGTTGGCCCAGCCACTGCCGGCCCGGCAGATCCACCACGAACCCCTCGGTCGCCGTGAAGCCCTGATGCTCGTAGTAGCGGACGAGGGCACGATCGTCTCCGCCATAGCAGTCGACGCGGAGCAGGTCGACCCCCCTGTCCCGGGCGATCTGCTCGGCATACGCCAGCAACCGACCACCGATGCGCTGCCCCTTACGGCTCCGGTCGGTCACCAGCAGGTTGACGTACAACTCGGGTTCGACCGCTGGCGGGACGTACGGCGTCGCCGTGCCGACGGCCAGCGCGCCGACCGGCTGGTCGCCCAGTACGGCCAGGTACAGACCCCCGCTGCCTGCCCAGCCCTCGGCCTGTGCGATCCGGCGCGGGTCGGTGGAGTGCGGCTCGGTACCCCACTGACCGGTACGCCCCTGCCCGACCAGCCATCGGGTGGCACCGTCGAGCAACTCCAGAACGGCGGGCACGTCGGCGGGACCGCCGGACCGGATATGAAGCGAACCAGGATCGTCGACCATGCCGCCATGTTTCCATCGCGGGCGGTGCGGCACTACCGTCCGCACCGACAGGTCCCGAGGCTGACCAACGGGCTACCCGGTGGGCTACCCGGCCAGCGGGCGCAGGCACAGCACGTTCTCGTCGACGGTGACGATGTGCAGGCACGCGGCGGCGCGTCCGTTCGGATAGGTCAGTTCGAGCCGGCAGCCGTCGCCGTCAGCGCTCCACCGCCCGGTGGCACCGACCGGTGCGTCGACCGGCCCGGGACGGAGGTCGACGAAGGTGCCATCCGGGTGGAACTCGATGCCGTCGCGACCGCGTGCGGGTGGCAACGGCAGGTCGGCGCGACGGTAGACCCGTACGCCCGGGGTGTCCTCCTCACGGACGTGCACCCACCGTCGGAAGAGTGCGGCCGGCGGGGCGGCGTCACCGGTCGGGCGCTGGTCGACGGGTGGGTCGGCATCGCCGGCGGCCAGGCTGGCCCGGGGACCGGCCAGACACGCGGCCATCCGGGCCGCCTGCCCG
The DNA here is from genome assembly GCF_042679305.1 of Micromonospora sonneratiae. Lineage (NCBI taxonomy): Bacteria > Bacillati > Actinomycetota > Actinomycetes > Micromonosporales > Micromonosporaceae > Micromonospora > Micromonospora sonneratiae. The sequence continues at coordinate 6,949 of NZ_JBHTMP010000111.1, forward strand.
ACGGTGAAGCAGCACATGGCATCGTCGTCGGTGTAGTCCATGAAGTTCATGAACATGTCGCCGTCGGGGCCGTTCTGGCAGCTCATCGTGGGCCAGGTCGGCTTGCCGTAGTTGGGTCCGCCCTGGTTGGGCGTGTCGGCCACGAAGTCGTCACCACCGCAGCCCTCCCCGTCGTCGCCCCAGATGTGTCGCAGGTTGAGCCAGTGGCCCACCTCGTGGGTGGTGGTCCGGCCACCGTTGAACGGGGCGGCGGCGGTGCCGGTCGTACCGAAACTGGAGTGCAGGACCACGACCCCGTCGGTGGCGGCCGGGCCGCCGGGGAACTGCGCATACCCGAGTACGCCGCCGCCGAGCTGGCATGCCCAGATGTTCAGGTAGGTCCCGGCTGGCCAGGCGTCGACGCCGCCGGTGGCGGCGGACTTCACCGCGTCGTCGGTGTCGAAGGCCGTGGTGCCCGTCCGGGTACGGGTGATGCCGCTGGTGGGTGCGCCGTTCGGGTCGGTGGTGGCCAGCGCGAATTCGACCCGGGCGTCTCCCACCACCGACTGCCACACCTGGGGCACCTTCGTCAGGTCGGCGTTGCGTTTGCGGAAGTCGGCGTTGAGCACGGTGATCTGGCTGTGGACCTGATCGTCGGAGATGTTCTGGGCCTCGTCGTGCCAGACCACGTGGACCACGACCGGGACCCGTACCACGCGGGGCGGTTCCGCCCGTCGCCGCCGGCACTCCTGGAAGGTGAAGTCCTCGATGTCGGCGCGGGTCGCGATGTAGCCGGGAGCGGTGTCGAGTAGCCGGCGGTGCACCGGCATGGTCCCGCACCGGCCTGCCGATGCTGACAAGCCCGTCATCGGCTGATTGTGGCAAGTCCAGGTCGGGTCGGTTGCCGAATTTGTCGGAGCGTGCTCACTGCCGGTTTTTGCAGGGGCGATCGCAGTGGGCGCAGTGGGGTGGCGACGGCCGGGGCGGCTGTGCGGAAACGCCACGCCGGGAGTTTCGGACTGGGATCCTGGAAACGTGGGCAACGAGACTAGTGCGCAGCGCGAATACGGTCGACAGACCGCGGACGACCAGTCGACGGATCAGCCGGATGTGCTGCTGGACGTTCCGGGTCTCAACATCGACGCGCTCGATCTGGAAGCGACCGACCTACGGGCGAAGGTGTCGCTGAACGCCGAGGTGCTCAACCTCCTACGGCTCAATGTGGGTATCGACCTGAGCCTGGGACAGGTCAGGCTCGATCTCCGGGGAGTGGGGGCCCAAGCGCTGCTCAAGGTACGTCTGGACCAGGTCGCCGAGATCGTGAACCGGATGCTGACGAGCGTCGACACGCATCCGGAGTTGATCGAGTCGTTGGTCCGTACCGCAGCGACGTCCGGGCAGCAGGCCGCCCAGGGGGGTCAGGGCCAAGCCCAGGGTGGTCAGGGCCAGCAGGGCCAGCAGGGTCAGGGCCAGCAGGGCCAGCAGGGTCAAGAGGGCCAAGGCCAGCAAGGTCAGGGACAGGAGCAGGGCGAAGGCGGCCAGGCCCAGGGGAAGAAACCGGAGGGCCAAGGGCAGGGCCAGGAAGGCCAAGGGCAGGACCAGCCCCAGCCTCAGGGGGACGGCCAGGATCAGGCGGGCCGGGAGCGGGCGATCGAAGCCTGTGCGACGGTCGACCTGGAGAGTCGGCGGTCTGGTGACCCACGCCCACCAGCGGGACTACCTCGGAGAGCGCGTCGGCGGTGGTAGGCAGTCGTAGCAGCAGGTAGGTAGAGCAGCCCCTGGGCCCGCCTCGCTTGCCGCCCGCCATTCACGGGTGACTGGATGGGGTGACTGGATGGAATGGCGGCGAGGCCCCGTGGCGACGGGGCCCGCCGACCGACGTACGACGAGATCAGCGATGTTCCTGGGCGCCGGCAGGCTGTTGCTGCTCGGGGGCAGGCTGTTGTTGCTCGGGGGCCAGGCCTTCGGCACACTCCTGCCGACGGGCCGCCGCGTCGTCCTGAATGATCCTGCCGTTTCGGATCTCGCCGCGCCAGCCGGGTACCTCGTCCGGGTGCAGGACCGTCGCCGTCATGACGTGTCGAACGAAGCGCTTCAGTTCGAGGCGTACGCGTCGGCCCTGTGCCCGCCAGAGGTTGCCAGTCCGCTCGAACAGTCCCCGGGGGTGGTACTGCAACACGACCAGGATGCGTGTCAGGTCCGGGGTGACCTCGTGGAAGCTCACCGTCCCGTCGACTGACCCCTTGTCACCGTGTGACCGCCACACGATCCGCTCGTCCGGCACCTGTTCGAGGATCTTGGACTCCCACCTGCGGCGGGACCAGAACACTCGCGCCTGCCAGGTGAGCCGGTCGTCAGTCTCCTGCTCGACGTTCCCCACCTTCTTCATGAAGCTCGGAAAGTCCTCGAACTGCGTCCATTGGTTGTACGCGACCCGTACCGGCACACCCACGTCGATCGACTCGATGATGTCGGTGACCTTGGCGTCGTGCTCGGTGTCTCTGCCGTTTCGACCGAATGCCTGCTTGATCTGCTCACGGCCACCGGCCATGCCGGCAGTGACAGCCGCATTGACAGGTGACTTGCCAGACTTCAGTTTCTCTGCGCCCACCGAGGCAGCCGTCTTGCCCGGACCCTCATGCGTACCGGCGTAGTTGCTCAATCGGTTGGTGAGTACGTCGATCCGTTGACTGAGCATCGACGCCGTACGCTCGCCCGCAGCGCTGACGAGGTTGTGCAGGCTGTCGAGAAGCCTGTCGGTGATCGCGTCGCCGGCTCGGTTCGGCTTCTGGTTCACCTGTCCTCACCTGCTCCCGTCCGACTGGTCGTCGCCCGGTTCCCCGCCCCGCTGCCTCCCACCGTGCCGCAGTGCCTCGGCGCCGCTGTTGAGCCGTTCGGTCAGCAGGTCCACCGGCTTGCCGATCGCCGTACGGGCAGCCGCCTTTCCCGCATCCCCGAGGCGATGCAACGGTCCCTGCGAGCCCTTGTCCTTCCCCTCCTGGTCCTTTCCGTCCTGGTTGCCGTCGAGAAGATGCGCGACGGGCCCCTTGCCGAGCCGACCGGTGGCGGCTGCCGCTCCGAGGACGAACGCCGCTCTCAACTTGCGCCTACGGCCGAGTACGTAGCCAACCGCCATCGCCAGTGCGATGTGTCCTGCCCGTTTCATGATCGCTTCTCTCGTCACCCCGTTGTCAGCCTGAGTATCCGTAACTACCGGGTGACCGGGAGGCGAAACGCGACGATGCGGCCCGGGCTGAACCGACGCCGCCCCGCTCCGATCTGTTTCGGATGCAGAGGGCAGGCGGCGGCGGTGCTCGGTTGTCATCGACGGGGGTGGCAGGTGCCTGTCGGGCTCCCAGGGAAAAACACACTCTCGCTCACCGTGGTCAACTGATGACAATGAGTTATTCTTGTTGGACTAATGTCACGCCACGGTGATCTAGTAGAGACATCTCGGGTTCTGTTTGGCAGGCTGCGTGCCATGACACTGAAGCTGCGTTCCGCGGCGGTGAGCGACCGTGGCCTGATCCGGAGCGGAAACCAAGACTCGGTGCACGCCGGACCGTGGCTCCTCGCCGTCGCTGATGGCATGGGTGGCATGGCTGCCGGTGATCTGGCCAGCACGATCGCCATCGAGGCGATCTCCCCTCTCGACGTGGAGACGCCGGAGGACAGCCTGGTCGCGGTGCTACAGGAAGCCGTCCGGGTCGCCACCGCCGGGATCCGCGCCGCCGTCGAACAGGACCCGGAGCGGCAGGGCATGGGTACCACGTTGACCGCACTGCTGTTCGCCCGTACCGGCAGTGCGCTCGCCCTGGCCCACATCGGCGACTCCCGGGCCTACCTGCTGCGCGACGGGGTGTTGAAGCAGGTCACCAGGGACGACACGTTCGTGCAGATGCTGGTCGACGAAGGCGTGATCAGCCCGGACGAGGCCAGCAGCCATCCCCGCCGGGCGGTGGTCACCCAGGCGTTGCAGGGAGACGACGTCACCCCCGCCTACTCCACCATGGTGCCGAGGGTCGGTGACCGGTGGCTACTGTGCAGCGACGGCCTCTCCAACGTCGTACGGGCGGACACCCTCGCCGAGGCCCTGAAGACCTATCCCGATCTGCACCTGTGCGCGCAGCGGCTGGTCGACCTGGCGCTGCGGGCGGGTGGTCCGGACAACATTACAGTGGTGGTGGCCGATGTCGTCGGGGCGAGCGTCGCCCCGCAGGCCGAACCCACAACCAGCCAGGCCTGACCAGCCTTCGGCGGTGACGGCGACCCGCGACCGGGGGAGACGGCATGCAACCGTGCCAGATCTGTGGAGGCTCCGGGGTCGACCCGGGTGGCTTCTGCCTGACCTGTCGGTCCTTCCGGGGAAATCCCGCCCCGCCGCCCCGCCGATCGTGGGTGCTGCCCGCGGTTCTCGGCTCCCTCGGGCTGCTGGCGGTGACGGGCCTGGTCGTGACCGTTGGAATTTTCGTACTGCGGAACCGACCGGATCCGGCGGGTGACGTGGGGCAGGCATCCGCGACGACCAGCCCGATGGCGGCTGTGCCGACGGTCGTACCCTCGCCGGCCCCGACCGCCGAGCCCTCACCGACCGCCCCGCCGGTCGATCCGCTGCACGATCCCTGTGTGATCGGCGTCTGGCGGGAAACCAGCTATCAGAGCGACGCCGAGATCGACGGTACGGATGTACGGCTCGGCGGCGGCAGCGCCATCCAGCACTTTCGGGCCGACGGCACCATCGCAGTCGAGTACGGCAAGGGCGTGACCCGCAAGGGCAAGGCGGGTGGGCGGACCTTCGAGGTGGTCATGTCCGGACGACTGACCTTCAACTGGCAGTCGGACAAGGGGCAACTGCTTTACAGCAACGCCAAGGCCAGTGGCCAGATCGTGTGGAAGATCAACGGGCGGCGGTACAGCAGTCGGGGCCTGGCCGGCAGCCTCAAGCCGGAGCGCTACACATGTGCCGGCGACTTGATGCGGCAGTTCGGCGAGACCTACACCATCGAGTTGGCCCGGGTGGGTGACGCCATCTGAGCCCACCCGTCGCAGGCTCCGGTCAGCGGCGACGCGGTTGGACCCGCCGGGTGGGTACGGCACTGGTCGGATCCTCCGGCCAGGGGTGGCGTGGATAGCGTCCCCGTAACTCGGCGCGTACCTGCTGATAGCCGGTGCGCCAGAAGGACTGTAGATCACGGGTGACCGCGACCGGACGCCCCGCCGGTGACAGCAGGTGCAGCAGGACCGCCACCCGCCCCTCGGCGATCCGTGGCGCGGTCTGCCAGCCGAAGGTCTCCTGGAGCTTCACCGCCAGCACCGGTGCCTGCGGATCGGAGTAGTCCACCCGGATCTGGGATCCGCTCGGCACCTCGATCCGTTCCGGGGCCAACTCGTCGAGCCGAGCGGCCTGTGGCCAGGGCAGCAACCGGCGCAGCGCAGCGGTCACGTCGACCCGGTCCAGGTCGGCGCGGCGCCGTGCGGTGGCCAGCTCGGGGGCCAGCCACTGTCGGGCGTCGGCCAGTAGCGCCTCGTCGGTCACCTCCGGCCACGGGTCGCCGTACGCGTGTCGGCAGAAGGCCATCCGGGCGCGCAGTGAACTGGCCGGGGCCGTCCAGGTCAGCAGGGACAGCCCGGTGCGGGCCAGGCCGTCGAGCAGCGCCGTCACGACCTGATCCTGATCTGGTCGGGCGAGTGGACGGTCCACCAGGATCACCGCACCGAGCCGTTCCAGTTCGCGGGCGACCACGTCCGTACCGGACCAGGCGATCTCCTGTTGGCCGTGCAGCAGCGGCGCACCGGCGTCGCGGGCGGTGGCCTCGTCGATGACCGCAGCCAGCCGGATCTGGGCGTGACCACGGCCCGGTGCGCGATCCGCAGCGGCGATCGCCAGCCACGCCGACCCGGTCAGCGCCGACCCGGGCCTCAGGTCCGCCGCCGTGCCACCCGCCATCAGGTACGACGTGCCACCCGCCTGCCGGACCTGGGCCAACCGTTCGGGGTAGGCGAGTCCGATCAGCAGCCCGGCGGCGAGATCGTCGGGTGGTCCTTCCACCGGCGTCGGCTGCGCCCCTCCCGCCGGTGCCAGCCGGTCCGACGCCGGTGGTGCCGTCTCGACGGCGCTCCGCAGTCGCCGTACCTCGGCCCGCCAGCGGGCGGTGGCACCCGGGTCGGTTTCGGCGCGTAGCCGGCGCCAGTTTGCCACCAGGTCGTCGCCGGACCCGGTGACCGTCTCGTCGGAGAGCAGCGCGACCACCTCGGCGGCCCGTCGTACGCCGAGCCGGTCGGAACCGTCCAGCAGCGCCCGGGCCAGTCGAGGGTGTGCGCCGATGGCGGCGATGGCCCGGCCACGCGGGGTCACCCGACCGTCGCGGTCGACGGCGTC
>NZ_JBHTMP010000112.1:0-12855 GCF_042679305.1 Micromonospora sonneratiae
GCCCGCCCATGCCGGTGCCCCGCCCGCCCATGCCGGTGCCCCGCCCGCCCATGCCGGTGCCCCGCCCGCCCATGCCGGTGCCCCGCCCGCTCATGCTGGTTCCCCGCCCGCTCATGCCCGGATCGCTCATGCCGGTGCCCAGTTCGCGACGAAGTAGGCGACGCCGTAGGGCGCCGCGTGGTAGGTCAGCTCACCGCGCCAGGCGACACCATCGGCCCGGACCGCTCCGGCCAGCACCTGCCAGGATGCCCGGCCGGCCACCAGCAGCTCCGCCGACAACACCGGGTCGAGGCCGAGCAGGGCCTCGGTGTCCGCGCCAGCCAGGGTCGTGGCGACCCCATCGTCGTACGGCCGGGCGCGTGGATCGTCGTAACCGGGTGCCTTCTCCCCCCGGCAGGCCGACCCGTCCCCCATCACCAACAGCGCTACCCGGCGGTCGGGCTGGTCCGCCAGTGCCGCCCCGATCCGGATACACCCGTCGGTCGGCTCGTCCGGGGCGACCGCCTGCCCCAACCGCAGACACTCTGCCCCGCCCCGGTGCATCAGCCAGGCACCGATCTGCAGGCTCAACGGCAGTCCCGGCCGACCGCCGCAGTTCACCTTCGACAGGTGGATGGACCGGTCCACCCCGTACGGCCGCAGGCTGCCGTAGTCGGCGGCGCCGTGCCTGACGGTCTCCGGTCCACCGCCCACCACGTAGACCACGTCCGGTTCGGCGGCCAGCAGCCGGCCGACGGCGGCGTCGCATGCGGCGCGAAGATCGTCCAATTCCGACGCGGCCGATCCGGCGACGTCGGGCACGATCAGGGGCGGATGCGGGCAGACGGCGGCAGCGACCAGAGGCACGCCCACAACCGTAGCGGGCGGCGGGTCGACGCCCGATTCCCGCCGTACCGGCCCGGCCAAGGACACCGTATGGTCACGGTCGACGATAGGCGCTCGACGCGGACCGGGTTGGACCTGTGACAATGCCGGGGGAAACTTGCTGTAACTCGCTGCGCAGTGGCGGTGATCGCCGGGACTCCCTCGGCGACGCCGGGAGAACGAGGATGGGCACATGAGCGACTGGACTGCCTTCGGACGGGTGGACGCAGACGGCACCGTTTACGTCAAGACTGCCGAGGGCGAGCGCGTAGTCGGTTCCTGGCAGGCCGGAGCGCCGGAGGAAGGGCTGGCGCACTTCGCCCGCCGTTTCGCTGACCTGGTCACCGAGGTCGACCTGACCGAGGCCCGGCTCAACTCCGGGGCCGCCGACGCCACACATTCCCTGGCCACCGTCCGCCGGATCAGGGCGTCGCTGGCCGAAGCCCACGTGGTTGGCGACATCGACGCGCTCGTCGCCCGGCTGGACAAGCTGGCCACCATCGCCGAGGAACGGGCCGGCGAGGCGCGCGCCGCCAAGGAGGCGGCCCGTACCGAGGCACTGGCCCGCAAGACCGCCCTGGTCGAGGAGGCCGAGAAGCTGGCGGCCGAGTCCACCGGGTGGAAGACCGCCGGGGACCGGCTCAAGGAGATCCTCGACGAGTGGAAGAGCATCCGCGGCGTCGACAAGAAGACCGACGGTGAGCTGTGGAAGCGGTTCGCCGCCGCCCGGGACGGGTTCACCCGTCGTCGGGGGGCCCACTTCGCCAGCCTGGACGCCCAGCGCAAGCAGGCCCAGGGGGCGAAGGAGGAGTTGGTGGCCGAGGCCGAGGCGCTGTCCTCGTCGACCGACTGGGCGGTCACCGCGAACCGGCTCAAGGAGCTGATGGCGCAGTGGAAGGCCGCGCCCCGCGCCGCCAAGGAGGCTGAGCAGAAGCTCTGGGAGAGGTTCCGGGCCGCCCAGGACGCGTTCTTCACCCGGCGTAGTGAGGTCTTCTCGGCTCGCGACTCCGAGCAGCGCGGCAACCTGGAACGTAAGCAGGCGCTGCTGGCCGAGGCGGAGGCCCTCGACGTCGACGCCGACCCCCGGGCGGCACAGGCCAAGCTCCGGGAGATCCAGGGTCAGTGGCACGAGGCGGGCCGGGTGCCCCGCGAGGCTGCGGCCAGCCTGGACCGGCGGATGCGGGCGGTGGACGAGAAGGTCCGTCAGGCGATGGACTCGGCGTGGCGTCGTACCGAGCCGTCGGCCAACCCGCTGCTGGCCCAGATGCGGGACCAGGTGGCCGAGGCCGAGCAGCGGCTGGCCCGGGCCCAGTCGGCGGGCGATGCCAAGCGGGTCCGCGAGGCGGAGGCGGCGTTGGCCGCCAAGCGTCAGTTCCTCCAGCTCGCCGAGCAGGCCAGCTGAAGTAGTTGGGCAGGGGCCCCTTCCTATCGCGCTCTGCGTGGGAAGGGGCCCTTTCCGGTACCCGGTGTCGGGCTCAGTCGATCGAGCAGGCCGGCGCAGCCGCTGGGGGCACGGCCGGCGCACCGACCGTGGGGAGGCCGAGCAGCACGCCGGGGGTACGTGGGCTACGGCCGGCCTCGGCCGCGTCGCCGGCCCGGGTACGCCGATGGGACAGTGGTTCGCCGTCGGCGTTGAGGTGGTGTGGTGCCGCGTAGGTGATCGTGGTGTGCACGACGTCGCCGGGGCGGATCTGCCCGGCGTACGAGCCCGCGTCGAAGTGCACCAACCGACCGTCCCGGGCCCGGCCGGAGAGCCGTCCGGTCCGCTCGTCCTTGCGGCCTTCGCCGACCGCGACCAGGACCTCGACGGTCTCGCCGACCAGCTTCCGGTTCTCCGCCCAGGTGATTTCCTCGACGGCTGCGATCAGCCGCTCGTAGCGCTCCTGCACGACCTCCTTGGGCAGCTGGTCCTCCATGGTCGCGGCGGGCGTGCCGGGCCGCTTGGAGTACTGGAAGGTGAACGCGGAGGCGAACCGCGCCTCGCGTACCACGTCCAGGGTCCGCTGGAAGTCGGCCTCGGTCTCGCCCGGGAAGCCCACGATGATGTCGGTGGTGATCGCCGCGTCCGGCATCGCCGCACGTACCTTCTCGATGATCCCCAGGTAGCGCTCGGCCCGGTACGACCGGCGCATCGCCCGCAGCACGTCGTCGGAGCCGGACTGCAACGGCATGTGCAGCGAGTGGCAGACGTTGGGGGTCTCGGCCATCGCGGCGATCACGTCGTCGGTGAAGTCCTTGGGGTGCGGGCTGGTGAACCGGACCCGCTCCAGCCCGTCGATGTCGCCGCAGGCCCGCAGCAGTTTGCCGAAGGCCAGCCGGTCACCGAACTCGACGCCGTAGGAGTTGACGTTCTGGCCGAGCAGGGTCACCTCCGAGACGCCCTCGGCGACCAGTGCCCGCACCTCGGCGAGGATGTCGCCGGGGCGGCGGTCCTTCTCCCGGCCCCGCAGCGACGGCACGATGCAGAAGGTGCAGGTGTTGTTGCAGCCGACCGAGATCGACACCCAGCCGGCGTAGGTGGACTCGCGCCGGGCCGGCAGGGTGGACGGGAAGACGTCGAGGGATTCGAGGATCTCCACCTCGGCGGCGGCGTTGTGCCGGGCGCGTTCCAGCAGCACCGGCAGTGAGCCGATGTTGTGGGTGCCGAAGACCACGTCGACCCAGGGTGCCTTACGGACGATCTCGCCCCGGTCCTTCTGCGCCAGGCAGCCACCGACCGCGATCTGCATGCCGGGGTTCCGGTCCTTGACCGGGCGCAGATGTCCGAGGTTGCCGTAGAGCCGGTTGTCGGCGTTCTCCCGTACCGCGCAGGTGTTGAAGATCATCACGTCGGGCTCGGCCGACTCGGCAGCCCGCACGTAGCCGGCCTGTTCCAGTAGGCCGGAGATGCGTTCCGAGTCGTGCACGTTCATCTGGCAGCCGTAGGTGCGCACCTGGTAGGTGCGGGGGCTGCCGGGGGTTGCGGTAGTCATGACAGTGACAGAGTATCCACACCAACCGGGATCCGTACGATCCGAGGACCGCCCCGGGGACGCCCTTGCGGACCCGGACGAGGAGCCGACATGTGCCGAAGCATCCGGACGCTGCGCGAGCCGTACGTCGACGAGGTCACCGAAGCCGACATCGAGGCCGCAGCGTTGCAGTACGTCCGCAAGATCAGCGGGTTCCGGGCACCCGCCGCCCACAACGCGGCGGCGTTCGACGCCGCGGTGGCCGCCGTGACCGAGGCCACCCGGACCCTGCTGGCCCAGCTCGAGGTACGGGGTCGGGGTCAGGCCGCAGCCAGCGCCGGTACGACCGAGTCCGGTGCCCACCGGGACTGATGACACTGGGACCAGCCCCGGCACCGCTGGCTGACGTTCGTGCAGAGCCGCCGATTCGAGAACACCTCCCCGTCCTCGGTGTCGAGCACGTCGAGATGCACCGCACGGGTCATGCCGTCCGGGGCCACCAGCAGGTAGCGCCCCGGGTCGAAGGTGTCGTCCGGTAGCAGACAGTGTCGGCCCAGGCGGCGGGCGAACGCCGCGACCACGGCGGGCTCGGGTCGGCCGGCCGGGACGCCGTAGCAGTCCACAGCGGTCGGGAACTCGCCGGGCGTACGCCACACGTCGCAGAGCACGGCGTCGAGCGGAAAGCGGGCCGGGTCGGCCGCGCCGAGCGGCATCACCGGCAGGCCGAGCAGGTCGGCGAGTGCGGAGTAGATCTCCATTGGAGCGACGTGGTCGTCGATTCTCCAGTTCCACAGCTCGGTCACGCTGCCTCCTCGCCGGGCTCGAATCACTGCCCGCGAACGGGCCCTACCTAACGATGGTGCCGGGCGAACGGGGCCAGGTGGGGCTAAGTTACCTGTCTGTGACCATTTCCGCCGAAATCTGACTCTGACCTACCACTTGACACTGCTGTCAGCGATCGGCAATTGACACCCTATCGTGAGAGAACGTCCGAACTTGACATCCCAAATCCGGCGCGTTCGTCACGTTCCGTTGCGCCACGGTGGCCGTACGATGCGGCAAGCGGTCAACACACCAACACCATTTGCTCGCTTCTGGGCAGCAGCTCACCAATTACCGTTCCACTCGGAATCTCCCCAGCGACCAGCAGACCGCCGGAGGTCTGGGCATCGGCCAACAGCAACCGGTCGGCCTCCGACGTGGCGGCGAAGTCGGTCCAGGGTGAGACCCAGTCGAGATTGCGCCGGGTGCCACCGCTGACGAAACCATCCCGTACGGCCTCGCGGGCACCGTCGAGATAGGGCACCCGGGCCGACTCGATCAGTACGGTCACGCCACTGGCCCGGGCCAGCTTGGACGCATGACCGAGCAGGCCGAACCCGGTCACGTCGGTGCCGCACCGGATTCCGGCGGAGACCGCGGCCCGAGCCGCGTCCCGGTTCAGGGTGGTCATCGCCTCGACCGCCTGCGGGAAGGCGTCCCCGGTGGCCTTGTGCCGGGAGTTGAGCACCCCGACACCGAGCGGCTTGGTCAGCGAGAGCGGTAGGCCGGGCCGTCCGGCGGTCAGGGTGATCATCTCGCCCGGTCGGACCATGCCGGTGACCGCCAGTCCGTACTTGGGTCCGTCGTCGTCGACGCTGTGACCGCCGGCCAGATGACATCCCGCCCGCCGGGCCAGGTCACGCCCGCCCCGGAGCACCTCGGTGGCCAGTTCCAACGGCAGCACCCCGCGCGGCCAGCAGAGCAGGTTCAACGCGACCAGCGGCCAACCGCCCATCGCGTACACGTCGGAAAGCGCGTTGCAGGCGGCGATCCGACCCCAGTCGTACGGATCGTCCACGACCGGGGTGAAGAAGTCGACGGTGGCCACGATGGCGCTCTCCCCGTCCATCCCGACCACCGCGGCGTCGTCCCCATGGTCGAGCCCGACCAGCAGGTCCCCGGACGCCGGTACACCAGCGGGGTCGACGGCCGCCCCGGATACGCCCAGACCAGCGACGATGGCCTCCAGTTCACCCGGGGGAATCTTGCAGGCGCAGCCACCGCCCCGGGCGTAACCAGTCAGACGAAAAGGTTGCATCGGGTCGCTCCCTCGGTAACGGGTAGTTACCTCCATGTTGGGAGCATCGACCGGAAACCGCTATCAGCCGTCCCGTCCACACCCGACCCACCCGGCTGCTGCTGGGAAAACGACCAATCGGGATGCCCGGCGACGTTTCTCGTCAGCTACCCGTCGGTGTTACCGCTCCGTGACCATCTGGCTCGCTTTCCGACACGTCAACCCGCTTAGAGTTGCCCCCACTAGAGGTGGAGTACCTCGGAAATTGGCCCCCCGACAGGATGGTGGACGACGGTGACGACGGGCGACCCGCTGATCGTGCTCACGGCGGTCAACAAGTGGTACGGGCCGCTCCACGTACTTCGCGAAGTTGATCTGACGATCAACCGGGGCGAGGTCGTGGTGGTAATCGGCCCGTCCGGTTCCGGCAAGTCAACGCTCTGCCGGACGATCAACCGGCTGGAACCGATCAGCTCCGGCTCGATCACCTTCGACGGGCAGCCGCTGCCCGCCGAGGGTCGTGCCCTCGCCCGGCTGCGCAGCGAGGTCGGCATGGTGTTCCAGTCGTTCAACCTCTTTGCGCACAAGACGATCCTCGAGAACGTCACCCTCGGACCGATCAAGGTCCGTAAAGAGAAGCCGGCCGCTGCCCGCGAGCAGGCACTGGCCCTGCTCGACCGGGTGGGTATCGCCAACCAGGCGGACAAGTTCCCGGCTCAACTCTCCGGTGGTCAGCAGCAGCGGGTGGCGATCGCCCGCGCACTGGCGATGAAGCCCAAGGCGATGCTCTTCGACGAGCCGACCAGCGCGCTGGACCCGGAGATGGTCGGTGAGGTGCTCGACGTGATGACCTCGCTGGCCCGCGAGGGGATGACGATGGTGGTGGTGACGCACGAGATGGGCTTCGCCCGGCACGCCGCCAACCGGGTCATCTTCATGGCCGACGGTCAGCTCGTCGAGGACGCCCCGCCGGCTGAGTTCTTCTCCAACCCCCGTAGTGAGCGGGCAAAGGACTTCCTGTCCAAGATCCTGACGCACTAGGCGTCCGTTGCGGAGAGCACGTCGCCCCCGCGGCGGGCTCCATTGATGAAGGAGATAAGGAATGCGGATCAAGCGCGTGGCGGCGGTTGCCGCGATCGCGGCACTCTCGCTCGGCGTCGCTGCCTGTGGTGGCGACGATGCGGACGACAACACCGGTAGCGGCAGCAAGTCCTTCCCGGCCGGTAGCACCATGGAGAAGCTGAACAAGGCCCAGAAGATCCGGATCGGCACCAAGTTCGACCAGCCGGGCTTCGGCCAGAAGGGCCTGTCGGGCAAGCCCGAGGGCTTCGACGTCGAGATCTCGAAGATCATCGCCAGCGAGCTGGGCATTCCGGCCGACAAGATCGAGTGGGTCGAGGCGCCGTCCAAGGTCCGCGAAGACGTGATCGTCAACGACACGGTCGACCTGGTCACCGCCACCTACACGATCAACGACAAGCGCAAGGAGCGCATCGCGTTCGCCGGCCCGTACTACGAGGCCGGGCAGAACATCATGGTGCGCAAGGACGAGTCGGCCATCACCGGTCCGGACTCGTTCAAGGACGGCACCAAGAAGGTCTGCTCGGTGACCGGCTCGACCCCGGCCGAGGAGATCAAGAAGCACGTCAAGGACGTCGCCAGCCAGGTCGTTCTCTTCGACACCTACGACAAGTGCCGGGACGCCCTGAAGGGCAAGCAGGTCGACGCCGTCACCACCGACAACGTCATCCTGCTCGGCTACATCGCCAAGGACGAGGCCTCGTTCAAGATGGCCGGTGACAACTTCACCAAGGAGCCGTACGGCATCGGCGTGAAGAAGGACGACACCGCCTTCCGTAACTTCATCAACGACGTGCTGGACAAGATCTTCGCCGACGGTCGTTGGAAGAAGGCCTGGGACAACACCGCTGGTAAGTTCGGCGCCACCCTCGGCGCAGCCCCGACTGTCAACCGTTACTGATTAACAACTAGAAGATCTGGAAGGTGAGCGGGAAGGCAAGCGCGTGAGTGTGCTCATCGACAAGTTCGACGTATTCGCGAATGGTTTCTGGGTCACCCTCCAGATCTGCCTACTCGCCGCGATCGGCGCCCTGATCCTGGGCGCCATCGTGGCGGTACTCCGAATCTCGCCGGTGCCGCCCCTACGCGCCGTAGGCACCGCATACGTCACGATTTTCCGTAACCTGCCGCTGACCGTGGTCATGTTCTTCTCGGCCTTCGGTCTGCCGGCCCTCGGCTCAAACGCCGACTTCCTCCGTATCCCGGTCGTCGACCAGCTGTTCACCCGGCTCGGAACCGACCTACCGTACTTCCGCTTCGCGCTCATCGCGCTGGTGCTGTACACGGCAGCCTTCGTCTGTGAGGCGCTGCGGGCCGGCATCAACGCGGTGCCGCCGGGTCAGGCCGAGGCGGCCCGCTCACTGGGCCTCACCTTCGGCCAGAACCTTCGCTTCGTGGTGCTCCCCCAGTCCTGGAAGGCCGCCTCGGTCCCGCTCGGCTCGGTCATCATCGCCATGATCAAGAACTCGGCGCTGATCGGGTTCTTCGGGGTCGTCGGTGACCTGTCGGCCAGCGCCGACCAGCTCACCTCGGCCGAGGGTTTCGCCTTCATCCCCGTCGCCATCGGCATCTCGATCGGATATCTGATCATGACTGTGCCCCTTGGTCTGTACCTCGACCGCCTGGAGAAGCGTCAGGCGGTGGCCCGATGAGCCAGACCAGCGTCCTCTACGACGCACCCGGTCCGCGTCAGCGGCGGGTCACCCTGATCAGCAGCATCCTCGCGGTGGTCGTGCTGGCCGTCGGTGGCTACTTCCTGGTCTACCGGCCGCTCGACACCAACGGCCAGTTCACCATGGAACTGTGGGGTCCACTGGTCGACCCCACCAACGAGAGCTTCACCCTGGTCTGGCAACGGCTCGGCACCGGGTTCCTCCGGACCCTCACCGCCGCCGCCCTGGCCATCGTGACCTCGCTGATCTTCGGCACCGTACTGGCCATCCTGCGCATCCAGCTCAAGCACCTGTCCAAGCGCAGGTTCCCGGGTCTGGCCGCACCGGTGGCGTACCTGCTGCGCGGACTGAACCTGTTCCTCACCGCGCTCACCCGGGTCTGCGTCGAGGTCTTCCGGGGTCTGCCGGTCGTGCTCACGATCTTCTTCGTGGCCCGGGGTCTGCCGGCGTACGGCATCTCGCTCGACACCCTCACGTACCTCGTCATCGGTCTGACGATCTACAACATGGTGGTCATCGCGGAGATCCTGCGCTCCGGCATGGAGGGGCTCCCCGGCGGGCAGGGTGAGGCCGCTGTCGCCATCGGCCTCTCCTCGATGCAGACAACCCGCATGATCCTGCTGCCGCAGGCGTTCCGCATCATGTTGCCGGCGCTCATCAGCCAGCTCGTGGTGGTCCTGAAGGACACGTCGCTGGGCTTCATCATCAGCTACGAGGAAACCCTCAACATCGGTAAGCAGATCATCGGTGCGCTCGGCAACCCGATCCAGGTGTACGTCATCATCGGCGTGATGTTCATCGTGGTGAACTACTCGCTGTCGAAGCTGGCCCAGTACGTGCAGAAGCGGCTGGCCCAGGGCCGCAAGAGCAAGAACACCCCGGCACCGCCCACGCCATCCGCCGCGCTCATTTCGCAGGCGGAAGCCGGCGGAGGCGGCGTGGCTGCCGGGGTCTGACCACAGGCCACAGTTCCACGGCAGGGTGCGCCCCCGGTACGACCAGAAGGTCGTACCGGGGGCGCACTGCTTTCAGCTCCGGATACCCGTCCACCGGTCCTTCTCCGGACCCGTACGCCATCGCATCCACGGCCACGCCTCGGACAGTGGAAGCGAACCTGCGCCTCCCGCACCACGGCCGTCCTCCAGGCCCCGGTGCCGGGCCGGGAAATGGCTTCGGCCGTCCAGTCGAAACTGCACGGCCGGATCCGTCAGTGTCGGGGGATGAATCAGCTCAGCGGGCGATCTCGGTGGCCCTCGACTCACGTATCACGGTCACCCGGATCTGCCCCGGATAGGTCAGCTCCTCCTCGATCTGCTTGGCCACGTCCCGGGCCAGCACCGCCGCACCGATCTCGTCGACGTCCTCCGGCCGGACCATCACCCGGATCTCCCGGCCCGCCTGCATCGCGAAGACCTTCTCCACACCGGCCTTACCGGCAGCGATCTCCTCGATCCGTTCCAGGCGCTTGACGTACGCCTCGAGGCTCTCCCGGCGCGCGCCCGGCCGACCGCCGGAACACGCGTCCGACGCCTGGGTCAGCACTGCCTCGATGGTCTGCGGCAACACCTCGTTGTGGTGCGCCTCGATGGCGTGTACGACCTCTTCGCTCTCGCCGTACCTCCGGGCCAGGTCCGCGCCGATGATCGCGTGACTGCCCTCCACCTCGTGGGTGAGCGCCTTGCCGATGTCGTGCAGGAACGCACACCGCTTGATCGTCGGTACGTCCAGCCGCAGTTCGGCGGCCATGATCCCGGCGATGTGCGCCGTCTCCACCAGGTGCTTGAGCACGTTCTGCCCGTACGACGTGCGGTAACGTAACCGGCCGACCAGGGTGACCAACTCGTCGTGCATGTCGGTGATGCCGACCTCGACCAGCGCGTCCTCCGCCGCGCGCAGGCACAGTCGGTCCACCTCGTGCCGAGCGGCGTCGAAGACCTCCTCGATCCGGTGTGGATGGATCCGACCATCCAGCACCAGCTTCTCCAGGGTCACCCGGCCGATCTCCCGGCGTACCGGATCGAAGCAGGACAGCAGCACCGCCTCCGGCGTGTCGTCGATGATCAGGTTGACCCCGGTCACCGACTCGAAGGCACGGATGTTGCGGCCCTCCCGACCGATGATCCGGCCCTTCATCTCGTCGCTGGGCAGGTGCAGCACGCTGACCACACTCTCGGCGGTCTGTTCGCTGGCCACCCGCTGGATCGCGTCGACCACGATGTGCCGGGCCCGTTGCTCGGCGGTGCTACGTGCGTCGGCCTCGATGTCCCGGACCAGGAGCACAGCCTCCCGCTTCGCCTGGCCCTCGATGGCCTCCATCAGCTCGGTCCGCGCCGACTCGGCGGTCAGCCCGGCCACCCGCTCCAGTTCCCGACGCTTCCGCTCCTCCGCCTCGGCCAACGTCGCCTCCCGGGCAACGACTGCCGCCTCGCGGGCGGCGAGGTCGGCCGTTGCCGAGGCCAGCCGGCGGTCCCGCTCGGCCAGCCGCTCGACCTCCTCGCTGTGCAGCCGCTCCCGCTCGTCCATCCGCAGGGCCCGTCGCTCAAGCTCGGCGACCTGGTCCTTGACCGTGGTGGCCAGCAGGGCGATCTCCCGCTCACCGCTGCGCCGGGCCGCTGCCCGGACCTGGTCAGCCTCGGCTTCGGCCTGCCGATGCGCCCGGTCCAGCACGCTGTCAGCCTCGGTCCGCGCCGCATCCAGTACCCGGCGGGCCTCCGCGCGGGCCGCGCTGGCCTCGGCCTTGGCCGCAGCTGCCTCGGCTCGAGCCGCCGCCAGCTCGGACTTGGCCACGTCAGCGGTCGAGGTCGCCTCGTCGGCAGCGGTCCGTAGGGCGGCGAGAGACTGCTCCTGACGGTCCTTCTCGGCGACGAACGCCGGGTCGTGGGGTGCCGGGCCGGCCGGTGTGGTCGTGGTCAACCGACGCAGGACCCGCGCGCCGAGGACGAGCCCGACCAGTACGACGACAGCGAGGATCACGGTCGCGGTGAGCAGACCGCTGTCGAAGGCGCTCATTCCGACGCCTCGCCCCGGCTGCACGCGCCGGTGTCCCTGCCGTAGCCTGTCAAGGCCGCCTCCCCTCCGCCGTCCGGCGCCGGGAGGTCGCCCTCCTGGTGACGCGCTCTGCGGCTATCAGACGCCCGACCGAGGCGGCTGGGCCGGGATAGCAGCCATCGGCGATGCTCGCCCGAGACCGCCGGTGGCCGGGTACTGGTGACTCGCCATATCCGGACCGGCCCGTCTGGATATGGCAAAAGTGGCCGCTGAGCTGGCCAAAGTTTGTTGCCGTACTGTTACGCGATCTATGTTGTGTGGTTTGCCTGCGAAGGTCGGGTGTACTCGTTGTAGGGCGAGGCTAGGTCGCAAAGTGCCATTCGGTCAAGGAGGCATGATCAACCCGATCCAGAACTCACCGCATCGGGTCGCTTACCGCTAGCTCATGACAAACAAACCATACCGTCTGTTTCTCCACCGGCCTCCAGAGTCACCGCAACCTCGATCAACTACTCGGCCGACCGATCCGTCTCGCCGTCGACCTCCATGCCGATCAACGCGTCCGCGTCGACCTGATCTGCGAACTCGGCTGCTGCTGCGCTCTGCGCGGCCAGGGCGTCCTTGACCGCCCGGATCGCCATACCGGGCGGATAGCCCTTGCGGGCCAGCATGCCCACCAACCGCCGGAAGATCGCGTCAGGTTCCCCCCTGGCGGTACGAAGCTTACGGTCCACCAACGCCCGAGCGGTGGCCGCCTCGGTCGACTCGTCCAGTTCCCCGAGCGCCTCGCTGGCGATCTCTCCATCGACGCCCCGCTGTCGCAGCTCGTTGGCCAGCGCCCGCCGGGCCAGTCCCCGGCCCTGGTGCCGGCTGCTCACCCAGGCCCGGGCGAAGGCCGCATCGTCGACCATGCCGACCTCGTCGTAGCGGTCGAGAACCCGCTCGGCGGTCTCCTCGGAGATGCCCCGACGGGCCAACGCCGCAGCCAGCTCGGCCCTGGTGCGTGGCCGTACGGCCAACTGGCGCAGGCAGATCTCTCGGGCCTGCTCCGCCTCGTCACGTGGCGACAGCGGCTCGTCGGCCGCCGCCGCCCGACGGGCGGCACCGGGCGGCCAGTCGGTCGGTTCGGTGGGGTCCTCGGTCGGGAAGCCGTCGCCTGCGGCGCGGGCACGCCGCGAGCGACCGGTGGAGGCAGTGCCCGGTCGGGGGGGGGGCGCCGCCCCGCCCCCCCCCCCCCGGG
>NZ_JBHTMP010000113.1:0-12735 GCF_042679305.1 Micromonospora sonneratiae
GACCGGGACCCCCGGGGCCGCTGGGGCCACCGGGTCCGCCGCCGTAGGTGCGGCCGATCGGGTCGTGCTGGCGGGGGGCGCCCGAGACGCTGGCCCGGCCGGATATCCGTCCGCCGTCCACCGTGCCGGGCCCAGGCACGGAGGCGCGTCCCGAGGGGGTGGCGGACCCCCGGTGGTAGGCGTTGGCAGGCAGAGAGCCGGCAGGCATCGACGCTGACATGCCATTCAGGGTACGTAGCGTGGCCAACAACAGCCCATTCCCGATCGGCTGGTGTCGAGCCCGGGAGAGTCCGAAGCCGTCGGTTCGACGCCCTGCGTACCGTCAGCCGGGCCGCTGCGTCGGCGGCGCTTTCAGCTCAATCGCTGGCTGAAATGCTCGATTGTGCGGCGAAGTCCCTCTTCCGGGCCCACCGTGGGCGTGTAGCCGAGCCGCTCCTGGGCCAGGGTCAGGTCCGGGCGGCGCATCTCCGGGTCGTCGGCGGTACGGGTGAGATACGTCACCTCGGAGCTGCTGCCGGTCAACGACACGATCAACTCGGCCAGTTCACGCATCGACAACTCGTGCTCGGTGCCACAGTTGATCGGTCCGGTCTCGGTCGAATCGAGCAACAGCAGGATGCCGCGGACCAGGTCGTCGACATAGCAGATGGAACGGGTCTGTGCGCCGGTTCCGTGCACGGTGATCGGCTCGCCACGTAGCGCCTGGGTGATGAAGGTCGGGATGGCCCGGCCGTCGTCCGGACGCATCCGCGGACCGTAGGTGTTGAAGATCCGGACGATGCCGGCATCGAGGCCGCGGTAGCGGTGGTACGCCATGGTGGCGGCCTCGGAGAAGCGCTTCGCCTCGTCGTAGACGCTGCGGATGCCGATCGGGTTGACGTTGCCCCAGTACGTCTCGACCTGCGGGTGGATCTTCGGGTCGCCGTACGCCTCGGAGGTGGAGGCCAGCAGGAACCGGGCACCGTCGGCGACGGCACGGTCCAGCAGGTGCAGGGTGGCCAGCGAACCGACCCGGAGGATCTCGATCGGCAGCGTGGCGAAGTCCTTGGGACTGGCCGGGGAGGCCAGGTGCAGGATCGCGTCGAACCGCTCGGCGATGGCCGGGTGGTGGTTCGGCAGTCCGTCGGAGACGTCCGCCTCCACCAAGGTGAACCGCTCGTGGTCGGCCAGGTGGGCGACGTTGTCCTTCGAACCGGTCACGAAGTTGTCGACGGCGACGACCGTGCACCCCCGGTCGATGAGCACATCGATCAGGTGAGAGGGGACGAAACCGGCGCCTCCGGTGACGAGGATGCGATGACCTTGCCCGAAGCGCTGCGCTACCACCATGCCCGTCAGCCTACTCAGTTTGCTGATCTCCGGCCGGGCCTGGGCCGGAGCATCAGCAAACGGACGGTCGGATGGTGGCACCGGTCGTGCCGGGTGGGGATGGTGGTGCCGGGTACGGGGGAAACGGGACCACCACCCGTACCCGGCACTCTGGCGGCCCCATACCGGCCGCCGGATGACAGGTCAGTGTGCGCCGGCACCGGTCAGGGCACGCACCTCCAACTCGGCGTACTTCTGTTCGTCGGTCTCCTTCGAGATCAGGGTGCCGATCCAGCCGCAGAGGAAGCCGAACGGGATCGAGATGATGCCCGGGTTGGACAGCGGGAACCAGTGCCAGTCCGAGTCCGGGAACATCGAGGTGGGAGCTCCGGAGACCACCGGCGAGAAGAACACCAGGAATACGGCGGAGATCAGGCCGCCATAGATGGCCCAAACCGCGCCGGAGGTGTTGAACCGCTTCCAGAACAGGCTGTAGATGATCGCCGGAAGGTTCCCGGAGGCAGCCACCGCGAAGGCCAGCGCCACCAGGAACGCCACGTTGAGGCTCTGCGCGTAGATCGACAGCACGATGGAGATCGCGCCGATCACGAATGCCGAGATCCGGGCGACGTTCACCTCCTGCCGTTCCGAGGCCTGCCCACCCTTGATCACGTTCGCGTAGAAGTCGTGGGCCAGGCTGGACGAGGAGGCCAGGGTGAGGCCGGCGACCACGGCCAGGATGGTGGCGAAGGCCACGGCCGCGATGATCGCCAGCAGCGCCGCACCACCGATCTCGCCACCGAGGAAGTCAATGCCGAGTGCCTGGGCCAACTGTGGGGCTGCGGTGTTGCCGGCCTTGTCCTGCTCGGTGATGGCCGTGCTGCCGACCAGGGCCGCCGCGCCGAAGCCCAGGGCCAGGGTGAACAGGTAGAAGGTGCCGATGATGCCGATCGCCCACAGCACGCTCTTGCGGGCCGCCTTGGCGGTCGGCACGGTGTAGAAGCGGATCAGGATGTGCGGCAGGCCGGCCGTACCGAGCACCAACGCGATGCCGAGCGACAACAGGTCGACCTTGTTGTAGAACGTCTGGGTGGCGTTGCCGGCCACCTCGACGCCGTACCGCAGCCCGGGTTCGAGGAAGTCGTCCGGCTTTCCGGAGGCCGCAGCAGCGTCGCCGAGCAGGGCGGACAGGTTGAACTTGTAGTGCGCCAGCACCATCAGCGTCATCACCAGGGTGCCGCCCATCAGCAGCACGGCCTTGATGATCTGTACGTAGGTGGTGCCCTTCATGCCGCCCACCGTGACGTAAATGATCATCAGAGCGCCGACCAGGATGATCGTGGCGACCTTTGCGGTTTCCGCACCCATGCCGAGGAACGTGGTGCCGGGCCGGATGCCCAGCAGCAACGCCACCAACGCGCCCGCGCCGACCATCTGCGCCAGCAGATAGAAGATCGAGACGGTGATGGTGGAGACGGCGGCGGCGGTACGCACCGGCTTCTGCCGCATCCGGAACGCCAGCACGTCGGCCATCGTGTAGCGGCCCGAGTTGCGCAGCAGTTCCGCCACCAGCAGCAGGGCGACCAGCCAGGCCACCAGGAAGCCGATCGAGTAGAGGAAGCCGTCGTAGCCGTACAGCGCGATCAGACCGGCGATGCCCAGGAACGAGGCCGCCGACATGTAGTCGCCACCGATGGCCAGACCGTTCTGGAAGCCCGAGAAGGACCGGCCACCGGCGTAGAAGTCGTTGGCCGTCCGGGTCTGTCTGCTGGCCCAGACCGTGATGCCCAGGGTCACCGCCACCAGGACCAGGAACAGGACGATGGTCAGGGTACGGGCGGTGCCGTTGTTGGCCGTCGCAGCCAGAATGCCGTTCATCGTGACTCCTCCCCGTCTTCCAGTTCCGCCCGGATCCGGTCCGCGACCGGGTCGAGCCGGCGGTCGGCGTACCGCGAGTAGAGCCAGGCGATCAGGAACGTGGAGACGAACTGGAGCAGCCCGAAGACGAGCGCGACGTTGATGTTGCCGACCAGCTTGGCGCCCATGAAGCCGCGTGCGTACGCGGACAGGATCACGTACAGCGCGTACCAGAGGAAGAACGCCACGGTCATCGGGAACACGAAGCGACGCAGGGCCTTGCGTAACCCGACGAACTCGTCGGTCCGTTGTACGGCCACGTACCGGTCCGTCGTGACGGTGGCCGGCGTAGGAGTGTCCGTCGACATGCGCGAATCACCACCTTCACAGGTGTGGGGAGTTTCGCGCACGGTAGGAATTCGTGCCGGCTCCCCGGAAGGGTGATCCGAGCCCTGGTCGGTGGCTGCGCCGAACGGGCCGCCACGTGCGCTAAGTGACCCAGGTCACGTCGCCCAGTGGTCGGTGGTTCAGCCGGCCAGCTCCCGGTAGCGCCCTCGGTGGTGCAGCAGCGGCGCGGTGTCGCCGGACAACTCGACCACCTCGATGGTGGCCTCGACCAGCAGCGCCCAGCCGTACTCCCGGGCACCGTCCAGCCGGCAGCCCGCCCAGCCGCCCCCGTCGGCGGGAACCGGCCCGTACGGCGTTTCGGTCCAGTCGCCCGTCGCGAACAGCCCGCCCGGCGCGGGGAACAGGCCGGCGAACCGGTCGGCGAGTTGCCGGTGTCCGGGATGCAGTGTGGTGACCGCAAACCGGCCGGTGGCCGAAGCCGCCGCCCACAGGTCCGACTCCTCGTCGATCAGGCCGAGCAGTCGGGCGGGTTCGCCGTCTGCGACGAGGGTCGACGAGACGGTCAGCCCGGCCGGTCCCGGAGCCGTCCAGAGGGTCACCGTCGAGGCCAGCCGCCCCCGCAGTCGACGTACGGGGGAACGCTCGTCGACGGGCGTGGCGAACGGGTCGGTGTGGTGGATCTGGGCACCCGGTTCTGGATTCACGTGAAACATTCTGTCCCGCCCGCCCCGCCGTGAGCAGGGCGGAGGCCCGTTGCGAGCGCTGTGTCCACGCTGCTGAGCGCGGCGCGGACGAGGAGCGGGTCAGGTTTCGTCGGACGGCGGGTCGCCGAGCGTCTGCCGGGCGGCGTCGACCTCGGACGGTGCGTGGCCGAGCGTCTGCCGGGCGGCGTCGACCTCGGACGGTGCGTGGCCGAGCGTCTGCCGGGCGGCGTCGAGCACCACCGGGTCGGTGCAGCCCCCGGCGTAACCGGCGATCCGGCGCCGGATGTCCCGGCGCAGCAGCCAGACCCCGATCCGGTCGGCGATCGGCCGGATGAACCCCGGCCGGCAGCGGAAGCTGTACCGCCAGGTGGCGATGGTGTGCCCTGGTTCGGTGGCGGGCGCGAACCGCCAGCCACCGGCGAACATCTCGAAGAACCAGGGACCGTGCACCATCTTCATGCCGACGTGGCTCGGTGGCGCGAAGGAGACGTACTCGCTGACCATGCCCAGCCCGTGCCGGGAGCGGGTGAAGGTGCGTACTCCCTTGCCGGGGCGGGTCGCGCCATCGACGAAGTGCTGCTTGCGGACGAACGGATCCCACCGGTACCGGACCGGCGCGGTGGTCTGGGAAACGGCGAAGGCCAGATCCGGGGGGACCGGAACGGTGGTCACCGCTTCGACGACAGGCATCGGCCCATTGTCGGTGACGACGGCAAGCCGCAGAATGCCTGACCTGCTCGGCCGTCGTCACCGACCCGTCAACGGCGCGGGGTGACCGTGCTCAGCAACTCGGGCATCCGACGGTCGAGCACGTCCCCGGCGAGATAGGTCCCGAGCAGCGCTGCGCCGACGCCGTACGCCAGCCCGACCGGCAGGGCCAGCCACAACCAGACGTCACCGAGCAGGGCGGTCGCTATCACGGCCGGGATGCCGAGTACGGCAGAGGCCAGCATCGCCACGAAGCTCAGCAGACTCTTCGTGATCCCGGCACCGGTGTTGATGGCGAATGGGTTGCTCGTCTCCGGCAGGGCGTACGCCCCGAGGATCGACGTGTAGACGGTGACCGCCAACCCGGCCCCGTACGAGGCGAACAGGGTGCCGGCGGCGACGCCGAACCAGCCCGGTTCCCGCAGGAAGAACGGCAGGACGACGGAGATCACGACCAGCAGCGGCACGATGTAGAGGGAGAAGGCGACCACCCGGGCGCGTAGTTCCATCCGCCCGGACACCCCGGCGATCACGTTGGCCGCGTAGGCGCTGCCGTCGAAGCCGAACTGGTTGGCCAGTGTGATCGCCGCGAGCGTGCCGACGAAGAGCATCGACAGGCTGAGCATCGTCGGTGAGGCGTCGAAGTCGGCCCCTTCGACCATGCCCTGGCTGCCCACGTTGACCATCACCGGTACGAAGACACCGACCACGGCGATGGTGATCAGGTTCGAGCGGCGACGGGCGTCCCGCCACCAGTACCGGGCCTCCCGGGCCACCAGTGCCCCGTACCGGTCCCGCCTGGTCCAGAACAGGAACCGGGGAAAGAGCTGCGCCACGGCACCGCCGGGCAGGGGCTTGCCGGTGGCGGCCGGACCGGCGCTGGCCGCCCCCACCATTGCCGACTCCAGTGACCGGGACCACCACCAGAGCAGCGCCACGATGGTTGCCACCGCGATCAGCAGCTTGACCAGTGCGGCCCAGGTCCGGCCCTCGGCGACGTCGATGCCGGCCGTGTACGGCGCGGCCAGCGGCGTCCAGCCGACGATCCGCGCCACCGCCGGCAGACTGTCCAGGTCGGCCCGGCCAGCGGTGCTGGTGAGCGCGATCTGTACCGGGCCGATCAGCGCGGCCAGCACCGCCAGCAGGACCGCCGCCAGGTCCCGTACCCGACGGGATCGCAGCATGGTGGCGAACGCGCTGGTCATGGCCCGGCTCACCGCGACACAGATGAGGAACCCGGTGATGGTGCCGAACACGGCGACCACGGCGGCCGACCAGCCACCCAACACGCCAGCCGTGACCACCAGGCCGAGGGTGGCGATCAGTGTGGCGATCGCCGGGATGCCGATCAGCGCGGCGGCGAACAGGCCGGTCACCAGCGTGCGTCGGTGTAGTGGCAGCAGCGCGAAGCGGGCCGGGTCGAGCGACTCGTCGACGCCGAAGAACACCAGCGGCAGGAACAACCAACCGAGGACCAGCAGGCCGCCGCCGAAGCCGGCGACGGTCATCGCCACGTCCGGATTGTCGGCCAGACCTGGGAGGGCGAAGAGCAGGAAGCCCATCCCGGCGAACCAGAGGCCGAAGAACGCGCCGAGGATGAACAGCGCGATCCGCCAGCCCTGGCCGCGGAAGTTGTTGCCCAGGATCCGCAGCTTGAGGCGTACGAAGTGTCGGGCGCGGACCGGTCGTACCGCAATGACCTGGTGGTTCGCCGGCGTAGTGGTGGTGCTCACAGCCACGCCAACTCCTCGCCGGTGGCGGTACGGCCACCGACCACCTCGACGAAGGTCTCCTCCAGCGAGCGTCCGCCGCGCACCTCGTCGAGCGTGCCGACCCGCTTGATGGTGCCGTCGGCCAGGATCGCGATGTGGCTACAGAGCCGCTCGACCACCTCCATCACGTGGCTGGAGAAGATCACGGTGCCGCCGCCGGTGACGTACCGGTGCAGGATGTCGCGGATCAGCGCGGCGGAGACCGGGTCGACCGCCTCGAACGGCTCGTCGAGCACCAGGAGCCGGGGACTGTGCAGCAGGGCGCAGGCCAGGCCGATCTTCTTCTTCATTCCGGCGGAGTAGTCCACCACCAGGGTCCGTCCCGCGTCCGCCAGGGCGAGTACGTCGAGCAGTTCCCGGGCCCGCTGGTCGACCACCGCCGGGTCCATGCCCCGGAGCAGACCGTGGTACGCCAGCAGCTCCGCCCCACTGAGCCGGTCGAAGAGCCGTACGCCGTCCGGCATCACGCCGAGCAGCTGTTTTGCCTGCACCGGATTGGCCCACACGTCGTGACCGAGCACCCAGGCACCACCGGCATCCGGGCGGAGAAGCCCCACCGCCATGGAGAGCGTGGTGGTCTTGCCGGCGCCGTTGGGGCCGAGCAGGCCGTAGAACGAACCGGCCGGGACGTCGAGGTCGACACCGGACACGGCGACCTTGGTGTCGAAACGCTTGACCAATCCGCGTAGGGCGAGGGCAGCAGGCTCGGGACTGTGCATGAACCGACCGTATCCGGAACGGGCACCCCTGCCGCTCCGGCCACGGTATGACGTCCGGCTCCTCTTCCAGTAGGACGCCGACCTCCGTCCGTACGAGCGCGGCCGTGTAGGTAGGGGCTGGTCAGGGAGCGGCAGTGCGACGTACGGGCCGGACCCGGGTGTGGCGGCCGTGTGGCTGTTCACGGGGTCGTGGGTGTGGTTGTCGGTGGTCTGGTTACGGTGCCGTCCGTTCTCAGGGCAGTCATGGAGACGTAGTACAGCCGTGGGCCGGACGGGTAGGGCGGTGGTTCGTCGTCCCAGCCGCCCACCAGGGCCATGATTTCCCCGTCGATGACGGTGATCGATCCGGTGTCGTGTACCCGTAGACGTAGGACCCTGGGCGGGTGGTCGTAGTCGGGGCCGGTGTCGCGGTACTGCCCCTGCGGTACGACGATCGTGTCGCCGCGTTGGACCAGTTGGGTCAGCTCTCGGCGTAGCTTTTCCGCCTCGTGTGGGGGTTGGCTGAACACCTGCACGAAGGTCGGTTTCATTTCGTGGCTGCCCTGATCGAGCGTGTGATTGCGTCTCGTTTTACCCGTATCTCGACGCACGGGGTGTGGTTTTCGGTGTCCGGGCTGGTGCATTTCAGTTCGTGTCCGACTATCCACACGGAGGTTTCTGTCGCGGTGGCGGTGTCGGTGTGGGCTACCGACACGATTACGTATCTGAAGTAGGTGGGGTCGTTGCCGTTCGGGTGGTACCAGTCGTCGGGGTGTAGATAGAGCCGGGTACCGGCGGGGATGGGAGGCAGGGCGGTCACTGGTGCCCTCCGTTCCGCCGGAGTGGGTGAAGACGTCGACGGCGTCCAAGCCGGGCCCACATCAGATGAGCCGCCGGTTGAAACGGCCACGCTCGATCAACGTGGGGTGCACGTTGTTGGTCGGTGTGTTCGCGTCGGACGTCGTCTCCGAATCGGGCTCGGATTCTGACTCGGATTCTGGCTTGGATTCTGGCGTGGGATCTGGCTGAGGGGTGGGGGTGGGCGGCACTGGCTCGTAATCGCCGCTGTAGACCATGGTGGATCTCCTTCGAATGAGGTGAAGGCAGGGCGGGGCCACCGCGTAGCTACGGGGAAAGCAATTCGGTGACCCCGAGCAAGCGCGCTCCCTTGTCGCGGCCTGGCGGCTACCGCGCTTGCCGGATCCGAGTTTTGCGGCGGACGTCTGCCACTGCAATAAATAGGCGCGAGATTTGCAAGAAAATATTGACAGCGGCGCATGCAAGACGATAGGAGTGTCTCGAACGAAACGTGTGCAAACATGAATCCGAGATGGGAGCGGCCATGGCCGACGGATCATCAGTCCCACGTCGTCAGTTGGGTAGGCATCTACGGCAGGCACGGGAGGAGGCGCAGATCAGCATCGAGGCCGCAGCGAGCGAACTCGAATGGTCGAGAGCACGGATGTATCGGATCGAGGGCGGCCAGGTGTCGATCAGGAGCCTGGACGTGAAGCAGATGTGCAGCCTCTACGAGGTCACCGACGAGCTACGGGATGTGCTGGTCAGCCTGGCCAAGGAGTCCAAGGCGAAGGGCTGGTGGCACGCGTACGGGGCCGTCATCCCGTCCTGGTTCGAGCTGTACGTGGGGCTGGAGGCCGCCGCGTCGGCGATCCGCTCGTATGAGTCGGCGCTGATTCCGGGGCTGTTGCAGACGCGGGAGTACGCCGCTGCTGTGTTCCGCAGCAAATTTGGAAACACCGACGCGGTGGTGGAGCAGAAGGTGGCGCTCCGGCTGGAGCGGCAGAAGCTGCTCACCCGGCGGCGACCGGCTGCGCCCACCCTGGACGTGATCATTTCCGAGGCGGTGCTGCGCAGCCCGATCGGCGACCGGGACGGGTGGCTGGCTCAGCTCGCACACCTGGTCAACGTGCGCCGCAAGGGGCTCAGCGTGCGGGTGCTGCCGCTGTCCGTGGGACCACACTGGGCGTTGGCTGGCGGCGCGTTCGTGATCCTGGAATTCCCGACGGCCAACGGTCGGGGGGAACCGACCACGGTCTACAGCGATGGCCTGACCGGTGGGCTCTACCTGGACCGTCCGGACGAGATTGCGGCGTACGATAGGGCATGGCAGGTGCTCGACGCGCTGGCGCTCAGCCCGGATGAGTCGGACGACCTGATCGCGATGATCATCAAGGAGGGCGTCGATGCGTGACCTGACTGGCGCGGTGTGGCACAAGAGCAGCCGCAGCGATGCTGACGGCAACTGTGTCGAGGTCGCCGACAACCTGCCCGGCGTCGTCTTGGTCCGCGACACCAAGGACCGTGACGGCGGCACCCTCGCCTTCGGCCCGGCCGCCTGGCAGGCGTTCGTCGAGCTGACCAAGCAACACTGACGACAGACTTCGCAACGCCCCCGTTCCGGTTCTGCCGGTGCGGGGGCGTTTTGCGTACGACAGACCGACGACAGGAACGTCACCTTCCCGTTGCGTTGCCGCTCCCGGCTTTGACGTTCCATGGCGGAACGGGCGGATGGTGGCTGGGACGCGGGCAGGCGAACGACGGCGCCTGCCCGTACAGCCATCAGTCGACTGATGTCACCTTGCACTGCGCCCCAGATCCACCAGGGCCAGTCGTAATCACGAACGTGTCACCCTTCACGGTCGTACCCGGCCCAACTGAGCTGACAAAGTCGAACCCAGTGCCAACCTGGACTCCGGCAGCGTCGACCACCTCGAACTTCACGCTGTAGCTGTCCTGGCTATCCGAGTTGTTCTTGATCGTGTATTCGATCGTTGCCGATTTCGTTTCATCACTGACCTGGCATGAAGTAATCACCACTGTCGGATCAGGGCGACCAGCCTCACTGACCGCGCCCAGGAAACCGCCGAAGACACAGAACAGAATCGGCCCAATGCAGCACACCAGGATTACAGCGGAGATCACCAAGATGAGAATGCCGCCGGACATGTTCAGGAACTTTCTGCCGTCGTCCTGCTTCGGCGGACCAGGCCACGGTGGCGGAGGCGGACCAGGTGGCGGGTAGTAGCTGGGGCTGATCGGCTGACCAGAAACCGGCGGCTGGGGTTGCTGCCCATACGGATCGTTGTATGTCACCGTTGCATTGTGGCCACTATGCGCAATGTGGTCATCACCCATCGGTGCCGGACACCGGGACGGTTGGCCACAAGCAATCGGAGATACGCACGCCACCCATCGGCAACCCAATCAACAGGGTCGGGGTGCTGTCGTGGCTCGGGGTGGAACCAGCCTTCTGGGCGAGGGGCTCGGGCGGTGCTTGCTCAAAACCGCCCTGGACCGGCTGGCCGGGCTCGATGCCCGGGAGGTGATTCTCTACGTTGACGATGATGCGTCCGACGACGACCCGGAACGGTCCCGGACCGCCGCCAACGCCACTGGACGAGCGGGCTGGCTTCATCGAGGTGGACGGCTCTGGTCTTACCATCTCACCTGCTGACCAGAAACATGCCGTGCTCACTTCGCTAACCGGGAATCCACACGCCACGGCTTACGCCTGCCAGGACTCCGCCGCCGCCACCATCAACCGAGTCGCCATGTCAGTGCAGGACGCGACTGCCTTGCTAACCAGCAGGCCGTGTTCCACGGAAGTCATCGCCGCCGGCACGCCGCTCCTCGTTCGAAGAGCATGCCGAGGATGTCGTGTCCCTGCTTTACCGATCACTCGCATCGGGTACGTGAGGCGGCTGGCCGCCTGTCTTGAGGAAGGTGGCTGCTGCCCGTATTGCTGTTTCGGGCCGGATTCGTAGATACTCGGCGGGGTATTCGGTGGGTACGCCGCCAACGTCGAAGCTGACTGCCTCGCTTGGTGCCTGGGCTGTCGGATCGCTGAGGTAATCGCCGTCGTCGGCGATGTGTACCGCGAAGGCGTGGGTGGGGTGACCGAGCCCGATCTGCAGGCCGGGTGGCAGTTCATCAGGATCGTCGGCCGATTTGCTGAAGATGGTGACCGCGACGGGCTCCCTAGCCTCATGGATTTCGTGGAGTAATGCCTCCAGGGCTGCGGGGTCGGTCAGGTCGACCTCGTGGTTGTTGCGGTGGTCGCCTCGGTCGTATGCCCACGTCACCTTCATGCAATGGCCTTTCCGTTGCCGGTGTAGGTGCGCCATAGACGTACCTGCCCATCATCGTCGCGTACATATACGGTCAGCTGTGCACCAATTGGTAGCAGCCGAGAGAGGATCTTCTCGCAGCCGTAGGGTTCGTAGTCGCACGGCGGGTTGTTGATCAGCACGACTGCCTGCGTGACCTGTTCGCGGCGCATCCGGGCGGCGAGCTTGGCCTCAAGATGGTCAGTCGTGGTGGCAATGAGTTTGTAAGCCGGTTTGAGGTCGGCCGCGGCGGCCGGGTCCCGGCCTGATTTCATCGGGATTCGCTCGCCGTTGATCAATGCCACGCCGGATGTAGGGTCCTTCGCTTGTCGCCGAGGCAGGTCGCGTGCGGCTTCCGTCAGCCAACCGGGGAGCTGCTCTGAGTCTGTAGGTGCTTGGGTGGGGCTGGTAGAGGTGTCGGGCGTGGCGGGCGGTCGGCTGATGCCGCCGCCCGTAGTCAATTTCCCAGCTCACCGACCTGCTGGGCTTGCGTCAGTGCCGTTTCGGCATGGTGTCGTGCTTCGCCTTCCCTGGCCCTGATAGCCGCGAGCCTCTGATTGAGCTGCTGCAGGCGGGCCAGTGTTGGGCCTGGCTGCCCTCCCTGTAGCGCCGTCATGGCGAGCTGCCGCGCTTCTTCGATCCTGGCTGCCGCCGCCGTGATTTCGTTGTCGACAGAAGAGAGGGCGGCCATCACCGACTTAAGCGCGTCGATGGTTTCCTGCGGTGATGGTTGTTGTGGCACTGAGGCAATCGAGCGAGAAGCTTCTCGCGAGACCCCGCAGACCGTCGTCAGCTGTGCACGCGCCTGCCCGATCGCCTCGCGTACCCGAGCCAGCCCTACCGTGATGCCCACGAAACCTGCTGCGGCGGCCCGGGCCGCGATCTGCTCGACAGTTTGGTCGACCGCAGCGGCCTCCTGCTGTGCTGCGTCGACACCCGCGTGGATCGCCTGCAGGTCACCACTGATGCTGTCGGTCAGAGACATGGCCATCCCTCATTCGGACCGCTGCTGTGCCTCGTGGAACGGTGGCAGCCTAGGGGTCAGGATCGATCGGGCACAACCCACGCATCAGACGACACTGTCCACCGCAAGGCGGGACCACCAACCATGTGCCGCCTAGTGTTTCGTGATCCTGATCGGTTTACTTTGAGTTGTTTGCCACGAGTTTCTTGATGTTGGTTTGAACGAGTTGGACTTTGGCGAGGATGTCGT
>NZ_JBHTMP010000114.1:0-12337 GCF_042679305.1 Micromonospora sonneratiae
CTGGCGGCCCGCCGGGCCGTCGGCGCGGGTCACGGGTGGACCAGCTCGGGGTCGCGGACCCGGCCGTCGCGCACCACGACCTCCCGATCGGAGTACGCGGCCACCCGTGCCTCGTGGGTGACCAGCACGACGGCGGCACCGGTCTGCCGGGCGGCCTCGGTGAGCAGGCGCATCACCCGTTCCCCGTTGAGCGAGTCCAGTGCACCGGTCGGTTCGTCGGCGAAGACCACCCGGGGCTCGGCGACCAGTGCCCGGGCCACGGCGACCCGCTGTCCCTGCCCACCGGAGATCTCGCCCGGCCGCTTGTCCGCCAGGTCGGCCACCTCCAGCCGGTCCAGCCAGTCGCGGGCCTGCCGTTCGGCGTCCCGGCGCTTGCTGCCGTCCAGGCGCAGCGGCAGCGCCACGTTCTCCAGACAGGTCAGTTCCGGCACCAGTTGGCCGAACTGGAAGACGAAGCCGAACTGGCCACGGCGCAACGCGCTGCGCTCTCCGTCGGACATCGCGGACAGCTCGCGGTCGCGGTAGACCACCTGCCCCGAGTCGGGGGGCACGATGCCCGCCAGGCAGTGCAGGAGGGTGGACTTGCCGGAGCCGGACGGGCCCATGATGGCGACGATCTCGCCGGCCCGGATCCGCAGTGACGCGTCGTCCAGCGCGAGCGTCGGGCCGTACGCCTTGCGTAGGTTGACCGCAGCCAGCAGCGGTACGTCCATGGCCGGGGCGTTGTCGGTGGTGGTCATCGGCCGACCTCCGCGGCGAGTTGGTCGAGCCGGGCGGTGGTCAGTTCCAGCCAGCGCAGGTCGGCCTCCAGGTGGAACAGCGCGTGGTCGCAGATGAGCTGGTCGGCGAGGTCACCGGCGGTCTTGCGGCGGGTCAGTTCGCGCATCAGGCGCAGATGCTCGGTGCGTTGGGTGTCCAGGATCTCGGCGGCGGGTCGGCCGGTGAGCAGCGCCAGCAGCACCTTGGTGTAGAGGGTGTTCTGCAGGTATGCGTCCGGCTTCTCCGGTTCGGCCAGCCACCGGTGCACGTCGGTGATGCCGGCTGCGGTGATGGTGTACCGCTTACGGTCCGGTCCGCCGCCGGGCTCGACGCCGTCGACCTCGACCAGTCCCTGTTTCAGCAACCGGGACAACGTCGAGTAGACCTGGCCGTAGTGCAGCGGGCGGTGGTGACCGAACCGTTCGTCGTAGACCCGTTTGAGGTCGTAACCATGCCTGGGCTGGGCTTCCAGCAGCCCCAGGAAGGCCTGCGCGACTGTCATGTCGGCGAACTATACACACGGTGTATACACCCGAGTTGTAGTGGGGCGGGGGATGGGCGGCGCAGGCCATCCATCCCCCGCTGTCAGGAAGACGCCCTACCAGCCGAACCCGGCCGGGTACGAGACGTCGGCCAGTACCCGCTGCCCGCTGGCGTTGGGGTGGAAGTAGTCCCAGCCGGAGAGGTGGCTGAGGGCGAACGGGTAGTTGAACACCGCGTTGCCGTCGAACTTGCAGTTGGCGCCGTACGCGGCACAGGCCTGGGCGAGTTGGGTGTTGTAGTCGACGACCCGTTGGCGTACGCGGGCGCGGCGGTCGACGTCGGCCTGGGCGGTCGAGGTCGGGTTGGCCAGCAGGGACTGGCAGATGCCGAACAGCGACCAGGTGCTGCGGGCGCTGGAGCTGTCCTTTCCGACGAACCACAGTCGGTGCACGTCGGGGATGCTGATCAGGTACACCTTGGCGTTCGGTAGGCCGGTCCTCAGCCGGCTGAGCGCGGCGTCGATGTTGGCCCGGTAGGTGGCCACCGACGTCATGCTCGACTCGGAGCTGGTGCAGGCGTCGTTCGCGCCGATGAGGATGGTGACGTAGTCGACGCCCTGGGACACCGCGGTGCTGGCCTGACCGGCCATGTCGGCGGACTTGGCGCCGGACTTGGCGTCGTTGTGGTTACGGCCGTTGATGGCGGAGTTGACCGCCCTGATGCGGGGATAGTGGCCGTTGACCGAGGAGTCGTCGCCGGTGCTGAACGAACGTGAGGTGCAGTCGACGTACCAGCCGCAGGCGTTGAAGCCCCGGGTGATCGAGTCGCCCATGCTGGCCATCGAGTTCGGTGCGGGGCCCGGGTCGGCGCTGGCCGGGGCGGCGGTCAGCGCGACGGACACGGTCAGCGCGGACGCGGTGAGAACGGAGAGTACGGACGACAGGGCGCGGCTACGACGGGCGAGGGACATCGGTTGCCTCCGGATCGCGAGTGGTGGAGCCGGTGGCGGGATCGTATAGACAATTGTCGTTATCTGCGATAGTCCCGGTCGCCTGGTCGAAAGTGGTGACAATTCGCGTGCGTACCGTTGCTTATGATCTTAAGGATGTGAATACTTTTTTCGGTTACTGCGGTAGTTCCGATTGGAGAGGTCGCGGCAGTCGATCGCGTAGGGCGGCCCGTCGGATGGCCAGCACGACCACCAGCGGCCACAGCGCCTGAGCGCCGGCGGCGATCCGTTCGGACACCCCGATCCACGTTCCTCGCGACTGCAGTTCGAGCACGAACCAGCCGGCCAGTGCCAGCAGCAGCCCGGTCACGGCCAGTACCACCAGCGGACGCAGTGGCCACGGTTGTTCGACGTAACCGAGAGGGGCGATGCCGCCGGGTCGTCTGCCGGCGAACCCCGCCAGTCCCGGTCCGATCCAGCGGATCCGACGCAGCAGCACCGCCCCGGCCGGCCAGAGCGCGACGGACAGGCAGGCGATCGAAGCGGTGACGCCGTGGGCGTCCGAAGGTCCCACCTCGGGCTGGGGGAAGGCGGTCACGGCGATGGTGGCGAGCCCGCCGACGGCCAGCATCCCACGCCCGGCCACCGGGACCGGTCGCAGGCCCGCCGCGGTAACCACGTAGCAGAAACCCACCGCAACCAGGGTGATGTTCATGATCCAGCGATCGGTCGCGCCAACGGCGGCCAGCTCGCTGATCGTGTCGGTGATTCCGTCGTAACCGTCGGGCTGCCGTAGTCCGGCCACCGTCCAACCGGCGATGAGCAGCACCGGCGCCGCTGCGGCGGACAGTAACGTCCACCACGGTGGAGGTTGCACCCGGTCACCGTAGGATCACCGGGGACTCGGAGGATCGGAAACCGGGAACCCGTACACCCAGGGGTCGGCCGGCTGGGGCAGCCGACACCGCGGCGATCTGCGCTGCCCCGTGGTGTCCGGCGGTGCTCCGTGGCGCTGGCCCGGTACTCCGGACGCGCTGGCCGGGTACTCCGGACGGTGGTGGCCGGATGCTCCGGACGCGCTGGCCCGGTACTCCGGACGGTGGTGGCGCCGACCGTTCCGCTCCACCTGACAGAATGCGGGACAGCAATTCGTACTCCGGTAACGCACCACGCCCCGCGCGGTGCCGCCGGGAACGCTCGGTACATGTGAGGAGACGCTTTCCGTGATCCGTACCCATGACGCCGGCAGCCTGCGGGCGACGGACGCCGGCACGACGGTGACGCTCGCCGGCTGGGTGGCCCGCCGGCGCGACCACGGCGGCGTGATCTTCGTCGACCTGCGCGACGCCTCCGGCGTGGTCCAGGTGGTGTTCCGCGAGGGCATGGAGTCCGCGCACGCGCTGCGCAACGAGTACTGCGTCAAGGTCACTGGTGAGGTGACCCGCCGGCCGGAGGGCAACGAGAACCCGGAACTCGCCACCGGTGAGGTCGAGGTCACCGTCTCCGCCCTGGAGATCCTCTCCGAGGCCGCGCCGCTGCCGCTGCCCGTCGACGACCAGGTCGAGGCCGGTGACGACGTACGGCTCAAGTACCGCTACCTCGACCTGCGGCGCAGCGGCCCGGCCGCCGCGCTGCGGCTGCGCTCGAAGGCCAGCCAACTGGTCCGCAACGTACTGCACGACCGGGACTTCCTGGAGATCGAGACGCCGACGCTGACTCGGTCCACCCCGGAGGGCGCGCGTGACTTCCTGGTGCCGGTACGGCTCCAGCCCGGCACCTGGTACGCCCTGCCGCAGTCCCCGCAGCTGTTCAAGCAGTTGCTGATGGTCAGCGGTATGGAGCGCTACTACCAGATCGCCCGGTGCTACCGGGACGAGGACTTCCGGGCCGACCGGCAGCCGGAGTTCACCCAGCTCGACATCGAGATGTCGTTCGTCACCCAGGACGACGTGATCGAGCTGGGCGAGGCGATCGTCGGCACGCTCTGGAAGGAGCTGGCCGGTCACGAGATCAGCCTGCCGATTCCCCGGATCACCTGGCACGACGCGATGGACCGGTACGGCTCCGACAAGCCCGACCTGCGCTACGGCGTCGAGCTGACCGAGCTGACCGACTACCTGCGCGGCACCGAGTTCCGGGTCTTCGCCGGCGCGATCGACGCGGGCGGCTACGTCGGTGCGGTGGTGATGCCGGGCGGCGCTTCGCAGACGCGCAAGGAACTCGACGGCTGGCAGGACTGGGCCAAGGCACGCGGTGCCCGGGGCCTGGCCTACGTGGTACTCGACGCCGAGAGCGGTGAGGCCCGCGGCCCGGTGGCCAAGAACCTGTCCGAGGCACACCTGACCGGACTGGCGGATGCGGTCGGGGCCAAGCCCGGCGACGCGGTCTTCTTCGCGGCCAGCGCGAACCGTCGGGAGGCGCAGGAACTGCTCGGCGCGGCCCGGATCGAGATCGCCAAGCGGGCCGGCCTGATCGACGAGAGCGCGTGGGCGTTCTGCTGGGTGGTCGACGCGCCGATGTTCGAGCGCACCGACGAGGGCGGCTGGACCGCCGTGCACCACCCGTTCACCTCGCCCAACGCGGACTGGCTTGACCGGTTCGAGTCCGCGCCCGACGAGGCGTTGGCGTACGCGTACGACATCGTCTGCAACGGCAACGAGATCGGTGGCGGCTCGATCCGTATCCACCGGGCCGACGTGCAGCGTCGCGTCTTCGAACTGCTCGGCATCACCCCGGACGAGGCGAACGACAAGTTCGGCTTCCTGTTGGAGGCGTTCAAGTACGGCCCGCCGCCGCACGGCGGTATCGCCCTCGGCTGGGACCGGACCTGCATGCTGCTGGCCGGGGCGGACTCGATCCGCGAGGTCATCGCCTTCCCGAAGACCCGGGGTGGCTTCGACCCGCTGACCGGCGCGCCGACCCCGATCACCGCGCAGCAGCGTACGGAGGCCGGCGTCGACGCCAAGCCGCCGGTCTCGCCCGCCGAGCGGCGGCGTCCGGCCGGTGAGCCGCCCCTGCCGACGCACTCCGGTACGGCCGGCGTGGCCGCCCCGGTCGAACCGTCCTGACCCACCCCGCCTTCAGCCTGTTGATCATGAAGTTGTCGACAGAGAAACGGACATTTCGCGATCACAACTTCATGATCAACAGGTGGTGGGGAGGGAAGGCGTGACGCTCCTGGTCGTCGGAGCCAGTGGACACCTCGGCAGTGAGGTGTGTCGGCGGGCGGTCGCGGCCGGACAGCGAGTGGTCGGGACGTACCACCGGGCACCGGGTGCTGTCGACGGGGTCGACTGGCGTCCGTTGGACGTGCGCGAGCGCGCCGCCGTGGGTGCGCTGGTTGGCACTCTGCGGCCCCGGGCCGTGGTCAACTGCGCCGCCCGGTACACCGACTGGGGGATCACCGCCGACGGGGCCGCTCACGTGGCGTTCGCCGCCGCCGAGGCGGGTGCCCGGCTCGTGCACCTGTCCAGTGACGCCGTACACGGGGGACGGCCCACCTCCTACCTTGACGACGAGTCGCCCACACCGGTCTTCCCCTACGGGGCGGCGAAGGCGGCGGCCGAGACCGCCGTACGGCTGGTCGATCCGGCCGCCGTGCTGGTGCGTACCTCGGTGATCATCGGTGACGTGGCGAGCCGGCAGGTGCGGCTGTGCCTCGATGCGCTCACCGGACAGGGTGACGTCGCCCTCTTCTCCGACGAGATCCGTTGCCCCGTCTCGGTCGACGACCTGGCGGCAGCGGTGCTGGAGCTGGTCGAATCCGACCATGCCGGGTCGATCAACGTCGCCGGCCCGGAGATGGTCAGCCGGGAACGGCTCGGGCTGCTCGTGGCCCGCGCCTACGGTCTGGACCCGGGCCGGCTGCGAACCAGCACCATCGCCGCCTCCGGTCTGGTGCGTCCGGTCGAGGTGCGGCTCGACAGCAGCCGCGCCAACACCTTGCTGACCACCCGACTGCGCGGTGTCAGCGAGTTCCTGTCCCGGTCCTGATCGGGCCGGAGTCGCTCCAGCGGACCTCCCCGTCGAGCACGATGTCCGTCGGGGCCAGGCCGAGCGTCCGGGCGACGGCCACAGAGGCGTCGTTTCCCGGATGGATGTACGCAGTCAACCTGTCCACCTCGTGCGCCCGCAGCCAGTGCGCCATGGCGAGCGCCCCCTCGCGGGCGTAGCCGTTGCCCTGGTGGTCGACGCCGACCACCCAGGCGAGCGCCGCCTCGACCAGTCGCCGATCCGTTGGACTGCGGCCGTCGACGCGTTCGTCGGCTGGCCGGCTGAGGGTGGCCTGGACGGTGCCGACCAGCTGTCCATCCGATGCCCGGCGCAGCAGCCAGTTCAGCCAACCCTGCGTGCCGTCCGCCGACTGGCCGGCGGACTGCCGCCGGTATTGGGCTTCGAGTTGCTCGAATGATCGGGGCTCCCCGCCGATCCAGGTGTGCAGGCGTACGTCGTTGAAGACCGGGGCCGCCTCCCGCGCGTGTGCGACGCGCAACGGCTCCAGATGTAGCCGTGGTGTCACCAGCGGGGCGGCGGTGAGCCAGGGCGTCTGATCAGGCACCGCAGGAGTGTAGCGATCGGGTTCCGGTCGCCCGTCGGTCACGGCGCCGGTCGCCCGTCGGTCACGGCGCCGGTCGCCCGTCGGTCACGGCGCCGGGGCTCGGGAGGTGGTCGAAGACTATGCACAGAACTTGTGCACAAGGACTATGCATAGTTATTGTGCAAAGCATGGCAGCGTCTACTCGACCGAGCGGTGATCGCCAACCCGAGATCTGGCTCGACAGTCGGCAACTTCGTGTCCTCGCCCACCCGCTGCGCTCCCGGTTGCTGAGCGCGCTGCGTCTGGACGGGCCGGCAACCGCGACCGGCCTGGCCCAGGCGCTCGACACCAACACCGGTGCGACCAGTTACCACCTGCGCCAACTCGCCGAGGTCGGTCTGGTCGTCGAGGAACAGGACCGGGGCACCGGCCGGCAGCGCTTCTGGCGGGCGGCACACGCCAACCACGGCTGGCTGGTCACCGACCATCCGGACGACTGGGCCGCGTTGGACTGGCTGGCGGAATACCAGGTGACCGTCTTCGCCGAACAGGCGGCGCTGTGGCGGGCGGCCCAGGACCGGACGTCCCGCGAGTGGCAGGACGCCGCAGTGATGAGCGACTTCGGTCTTCGGTTGTCGGCCGAACGCCTCCGAGCGCTCAACGACGAACTGGCCGAGGTGATCGTGCGGTACCGCGACGAGGCCACCGGCGCCGACGACAACGGACCGACCGAAGAGGTGCTCGTCTTCATCGCCGGCTTCCCACGCGGAAAGCCCGCCCCCGGGAACGAGCGTGGGTCCGCCCCTGGGAACGAGCGTGGGAACGACCGTGGGCGCGAGCGTGGGTCCGCCCCTGGGAGCGAGCGTGGGAACGACCGTGGGCGCGGGTCCGACCGTGGGCGCGGGTCCGACCGTGGGCGCGAGCCTGGCCGGGCGGCGGACGCTGATCAGGAGCCGGACGCCGGCCAGTCGGACACACAGCAGCAGGCGGATCACTGATGCCGGCGCTCACCGTACGCCAGGCCAGCCGCCGTTATCTGATCCTGCACGGACTGCGCTGGCTGCCCACCGGCCTGCTGATTCCGATCATGGTTCTGCTCATGCTGGAGCGCGGACTCTCGGTCGCCCAGATGGGCATGGTCTTCGCCGTCCAGGGCATCGTCGTGCTGGTACTGGAGTTGCCCACCGCCGGCCTCGCCGACGCGTTGGGGCGTAAGCCGGTACTGATCGCCGCCGCCGTACTCAACCTCGCCTCGCTGGCGCTCTTCTCCGTCGCCCAGTCGGTCGGCTTCTTCCTGGCGGTGTTTCTGCTCCAGGGGATCTACCGGGCGCTGGACAGCGGCCCGCTGGACTCCTGGTACGTCGACGCGGCGCTGGCCGCCGACCCGGAGGCGGACATCGAGCGTGGGCTCAGTCACGGCGGTACGGTGCTCGGCCTGGCTGTCGGGGCGGGCGCGTTGCTCAGCGGGGGACTGGTGGCGCTCGGCCCGATCGGTGGCGTCAGCGCGTTGACCGTCCCGTTGCTGTTGGCCGCCGGGCTACAGGTGGCCGCGTTGATCGGGGTGACCCTGCTGCTGGTCGAGGTACGACCGGCCAGCGGCATCGCCGCACTGCGGACCTCCGTACGACAGGTGCCGGGCACCATCTCGGGTGCTGTAGGTCTGCTGCGCCGGTCCCGCGTCGTACTGGCCCTGGTGGCCGTGGAGCTGTTCTGGGGCTTCGGGATGGTGACCTTCGAAACGCTGCTGCCGATCCGTCTGGCTGACGTGGTCGGTGACCCGGACCGGGCGGCGGCGCTGCTCGGCCCGGCCAACACGGCGGCCTGGCTGGCCTCCGCGGCCGGTGCCGCGCTGATCCCGTTCATCAGCCGTCGCATCGGGGCGGCCCCAGCGGCAGCACTGCTCCGCGTCCTTCAAGGGGGCACCGTCGTCGGAATGGCGCTGATCGCCGGGCCGATCGGGCTGATCGCCGCCTACCTCGCCTGCTATGCGACGCACGGCGCGTCCAACCCGCTGCACATGGGACTGCTCCATCGGCAGGTGGACGGCCCCTACCGCACCAGCGTGGTGTCGTTGAACTCGATGGTGGCCCAGCCGGCCGCGTCGCTCGGCGGGGTGACGCTGACCGCGCTGGCCGGGGCCACGTCGGTGAGCACCGCCATGCTGGTCGGTGCCGTGATGCTGGCGGTGGCCGCGCCGCTCTACCTGCCGGCCTGGCGGGCCAGGAAAGTGGTTCAGCCGGCGCAGCCAGCCGAGCCAGCCGAGCCAACCGACTCGGGCGACCCGGCCGAGAGCCGTACCGAGGTACGGCCGACCCTGCCGGTGTAGCCGAGCCGTTGGTACAGCCGGGTGACCCGCTCGTTGTGGGTCCAGACACCGAGGGCCACCCGGTCGTACCGCTCGAACATCCGCCGGGTCATCGCCGAGGTCAGCGTGGCTCCCAGCCCCCGACCCCGGTCCCGGTCGGACACCACCAGCCCGGCGAGGAAGCCGACGTCCCCATGGGTGCGGTCCGCACCGCAGGCGACCAGCCGGTCCCCGGACCAGATGCCGTACCAGCCGCGGATCCGTGGGTCGCCCGGTCGGGCGGTGCTGGTCGGGAAGGACGCGTCGATCAGCGCCGTCATGGCCGGGTGGTCGGCGTCGGTCAACGGTACGACCAGGTCCTCGTCCGGCTGCTGCGGTGGCTGCTCCGCCGTCCAGAGGAAGTCCCACTCGTCGCGCTGGCTGACCCGCAGTCCGTCGAGCACCGCCGGGTCCGTGACCCGGGGCAGGTGCAGCCAGTCCGCCGAGCGGAACATCGCCGAGGTGGTGAACAGTTCCACCGCGCGGCGGGGGTCGCCGAGCGCGTACCCGCTCGGACTGCCGGAACTGGTCCAGACCGTCGTGCCTGCCGAGTGGAGGCCGGTGGCGTCGGTGTCCGGCTTGATGGAATGTCTGGCGTACGGGTGCCAGTCGGTTGCCGCCAGGATCGGTTCCCGACCACTGACCAGGGTCGCTTCCGTGATCACCGGCAAACTCTAGTGGCGATCCACCGGCCTGCGGTCGGTGGAATGGCGACGGTCACGCCACCGCCTCGGTGAGGTGCCCGACAGGCCCGGGTTCAGCGCGTTTCCGGCCGCCGACACCGGGCCGGTACTGTCTTCCTGATGGAGTCCGACGCCCTGTTCCCCCTCGGCGATCCCGGCGGCGCGTTCGGCGCCAGGACCGGGGCCAGCGGCGTTGACGCGTTCACCCCGCCCGACGCGGATTCACCGCTGCCGGTACGGATGCGGCCAGCGAGCCTGGACGAACTGGTCGGGCAGGATCATCTCCTCGCTCCGGGCGCGCCGCTACGGCAGTTGGTGACCGGGTCGACACCGATGTCAGTCATTCTCTGGGGTCCGCCCGGAAGTGGCAAGACCACGATCGCCAATTTGGTGGCGAGGGCGACCGAACGTCGCTTCGTCGCGATGTCGGCCCTCACCGCCGGAGTCAAGGACGTGCGGGCGGTGATCGAAACCGCCCGGCGTGAGCGCCTGTCGAATGGTCGACCCACCGTGCTCTTCATCGACGAGGTGCACCGGTTCAGCAAGACCCAGCAGGACTCACTGCTGGCCGCCGTCGAGGATCGGACGGTCACGCTGCTGGCGGCGACCACCGAGAACCCGTACTTCTCGGTCATCTCACCGCTGCTGTCACGGTGTGTGCTGCTCACCCTCCAGCCGCTCGGCGACGAGGCGGTACGTCTGCTGCTGCGCCGCGCGGTCGCCGACGAGCGCGGCCTGGGTGGCGCGCTCACGCTGGCCGCCGACGCCGAGGACCATCTGGTACGCCTGGCCGGCGGTGACGTACGCAAGGCGCTGACCGCCCTGGAGGCCGCTGCCGGGTCGGCCACGGCCATCGGCGGCGGTCGGATCGACCTCGCCGTCGCCGCGCAGGCGGTCGACGTGGCAGCCGTCCGCTACGACCGTGACGGCGATGCGCACTACGACGTGACCAGCGCCTTCATCAAGAGCATGCGGGGATCCGACGTGGACGCCGCACTGCACTGGCTGGCCCGGATGCTGGTGGCCGGCGAGGACGCCCGGTTCATCGCCCGTCGCCTGGTCATCTTCGCCAGCGAGGACGTCGGCATGGCCGACCCGGGGGCGCTGAGTGTGGCGACTGCGGCGGCACACGCGGTCGAGTACGTCGGGTTGCCCGAGGCCCAGCTCAACCTGGCCCAGGCGGTGATCCACCTGGCCACCGCGCCCAAGTCCAACTCGGCGACCACCGCCATCGGGGCGGCCATCGCCGACGTACGGGCCGGTCGGGGCGGGGCGGTGCCGCGAGCCCTGCGTGACGCCCACTATGCCGGGTCCCGGGGACTGGGACACGGGACCGGCTACCGCTATCCGCACGACGATCGTCGCGGCATCGTCACCCAGCAGTACGCGCCGGATGACCTGGCCGGTGTCGACTACTACCAGCCGAGTGGGCACGGAGCGGAACGAGACGTCGCCGCCCGACTTCCCGCGTTGCGGCGCATCGTACGGGGGCACCCGGCGCCCGAGACCGGAATCCGCGGTGCGGCGGGCAGTCGCGCCGAGCGAGGTGGTCGAGCCGAGACCGGCCGTGCCGAGACGGGTGGCCGCGCTGCGGCCAGCAGTCGTGGTGCCGCTGGCGGTCGCGGTGGCCCGGAACCCGGTGTGGGCGACGCCGGCCCAGCAGCGCCAGCACCGACGAAC
Organism: Micromonospora sonneratiae; assembly: GCF_042679305.1. Classification (NCBI taxonomy): domain Bacteria; kingdom Bacillati; phylum Actinomycetota; class Actinomycetes; order Micromonosporales; family Micromonosporaceae; genus Micromonospora; species Micromonospora sonneratiae. Next base: position 11,436 of record NZ_JBHTMP010000114.1, read on the forward strand.
GGTGTGGACCAGGCGACAACCGCCGGACCGGCTCAGCTTGTTACGGCGGACCTGACGTCGACGGACGACAGGGTGACAGACGACAGGTCGACAGACGACAGCGGCGGGATGCCCGCCGGGGAGGAACACCAGTGAGATCGCGCGGTGCCGATCGGCCCGAGGACGGCCACGACGAGCGGCGGGATCCACCGGCCAAGAGTCGACGCTGGGGACGGGCAAGGCCGGAGAACCCGGCTGAGGAGCCGGTCAGCGGCGAGGAACTGGGCTGGATCGCCGATCTGCGTACGGCAAAGCAGCAGCGTTCCAACCTTGGGCCGGGGGCAGCCGACGACGCCGTACCGGCCCCGCCGATGGAGGAGTTCCCCACGGGGGAGCACCGGGGCGGCCGTCGGGCTCCCGAGGCCGGTCCGCCCGCCGGTGCACCGGCCGAGGGCCGCTTCCGGCGATCGGCGGAGACAACCGCCGGGCAACCCGTCGTACCCGGCGGTCAGCAGCCGGTCGTGCCCAGATCGGGCAACGCCCCGCCGGCCGTACCCCCGCCTGTCGCAGATACGCCACCGCAGCGGCCGGGACCGTCCCCCCGCTACCCGAATCCAGCGTCGGGCGGGGCGCACTCGGCGGACCGGGACACGACCGGCTCGATTCCCGGTCCGTTCCACCACTCCGCGCCGCCATCGCACCCGACGCCGCCATCGCATTCGGCACCGGTACCGCCATCACATTCAGTACCGCCGTCGCATCCGGTGCCGCCACCCTCGGTTGCGGGCCGGGTCCAGCCGCCGCAGCCGGGCCGGGTTCCACCGCCCGGTGGGGCACCGGCCGGTCGGGTCCCGTCTCCAGGCCCTTCGCCAGCCGCACCGGCACCCGCCCCCGAACCCCCGGTGCCCGGCCGACCGGATGGT
>NZ_JBHTMP010000115.1:0-12143 GCF_042679305.1 Micromonospora sonneratiae
CTACCCCAACCGGGCTCGGACCCGTAACCGCACCACGCACCGCCGGCACCGGCTGCACTGTCGACGCAGACACGGCGCGCGGGACACCTTGTACGGGTGGAGCGCGCTCGGCGAGCTGTCCGACATGGCTGATGGGGAGTGGCTGGAAACCGGCGGTGCCTGTCCAGCCTGGCCCCGCCGGTGACGAGGTCCCAGTGTGCTGCCCGGTTTCGGCAGGCTGAGTGGGGTGCCCGGTCAGCAACGGCTCACCCGCCGGGTCGTGATGCTCGGATGGCTCGGCCCGGCCCCCGTCCGGATCCGGTACCCCGTGCTCGGCCGCGTTCTCGGACGGTGAGACCGACTCGGCTGGGGGTGCCGACTCGGTTGAAGCATCGGTTGACGCCTCGGTTGTCGCGGAAACATCGTCGCGGTCGACGTCCAACTCGGTGTCCGCGCGGCTCGGCGCGTCATCGGTGTGTTTCTCGGACGCCGAAGCGGTCTGGGTCGAGCCGGTAGCAGCGGGCTGGGACGGGCTCACACCAGCACGGGACGAGGTGGCGCCGCCCACCGCGGACATGGCAGGTGACGACATCCCGATCGCACCTGTCGTACGGTCGGTTCCGGCTACGGAATCGGCTCGGTCCACTGCCGATGGCGCAGTGGAGGTGGATCCACGGTCTACGCTGCCGACAGCAGGATCGGTGCCATGACCGGAGTCGGCCGCGGAGGCGGAACCCGGCGAGGTCGAACCGAGTGCTTCGGACGTTGCGCCGCTGCCGACGTCGACGCCTGATGACGCAGTTGCCTTTTCCGGCAACTCGCCCACCATCGGTGGTGGGCCGTCGGGCGGCGGGCCGTCAGGCGGCCGCCCGAGGTCCTCCCAGGTCGGTGATTGGCCACCGGTACGGTGCTCGAACAACTGATTACCGGCGAGCTGTGAGTTCGTACGCGCCGCTGCCATCGTCCCGGCAGCCGCCGCGTTGCCGAGGTACTCCTTCACGCTCATGCCCTGCCACTCGCCGTTCACCACACCGTGCCCGATGATGCCGGCGGCCGGCGAGGTGACGCCGTTGACGACAACCGAGTTGGTGCCTCTGCTCACATGCGTGGCGAGCTTGTCCGGCATGTGTCTGGAGGCCACGACGCCCAACTTGTCCGTGGCCCACCGCCCTCCGAGCTTGTTCACCGCAGTGCCCATGAGCCCTCCTGCGGCACCGCTCGCGGCGGCGGTGGCAGTCTGCCGGAGATTGATGTCGCCATAGCCCCGCAGCATGCTCAGGCTCTGGGCGCTGAGGTCGATCAGGGCCTCCTCAGCAGCCTCCTGCACCATTTCGCCAGCGAGCCGTACGCCGAACTGCTTGAACTTGCCCAGCCCGTTCACCGCTTGGGCGGCGCGGCCGGCGAAGGTCGCCATCTTCGCCGCGATCCCACCGGCTACCCTGGCCGCGAACATCGCGGCCCCGGCCGGACCGCCGAACACCGAGGCGAGTGCGAACAGCCCGACGTTGATGGCTATCTCCGTGAAGATCGCCATCTTGGCGTCGCTGATCTGCTTGGCGTAGGCGCGGCAGGCTGCCGCCAGTTTCTCCAACTCGGTGACGACCTGGTCGAGCCCATCCTTGTTGAAGGAATCGATGTTGTGGTAGATGTGGAAGCCGGCCGAGTCCCGCCAGCTGTCGTCGAACATGCTCCTCGCAGCGACGCTGGAAACCTCGATGGCTTTCCTCAGGCCGGCGGCGAGACCGCTGAACACGTCTGCCAGAGCGTAGACCGCCGATTCGCTGTCCGGCGGCCAGAGATATTCGAAAGCCGCGACGCCCGCATTCTTGACCGCGTCCCACAGGTCGCTTACTGGCTCTGGGACATCCGCCATGTCAAGGCTGGGAGCTACGCGGGAACTCTTGAACGGCTTCGGCGTCCGCGCCCTGGTATATCTGCACCGCCCCGTAGCCCCAGTTCGCCAGCTGCCGATAGGCGTCAGGAACCTTGTCCAGGATCGTGCTCACCGCCTCGACGCTGGGCTGGTAGTTCTCCATGAACTTCTCGCCCATCGGGCCCTCACCGATCTTCGCGTTCGCGATCGCCGCGCGTGCATTGCTCCACGCGACCGCGAACTGCTCACCGGCATCGTGCACCGTCCTCAGATGGGCCCTGGTTTCATCGGGGAGCATGTCCATGACCCCGTCACCGTTGCGGTCGATCGAGTTCACTGTCGCTCGCCTCCCGCGACCTGCCGGTCGAGTGCATGTAGGAACGGGTCGAACCGCAGGTCGGCCGTTTCGGCCGTCGCGCCGGAGGGCAGGAACTTCGCGGCGATGGCGAAGCCCTCTTCCTGGGACAGTTCGACGGCCCGGTGGATGGTGTCGGTGATGGCCTGCGCCAACGCACCCGAATTGGGGGCGCGGTAGATGCGTGGATCCAGCCACAGCTCGATCAGTTCACCCGCACCGCCGACCGTCGCGCTGATCAGCCCGTCGCCGGAATCGGCGGTGGCCCGGATCTCGGCCATGCGCTGCTGTATGGACCGGACGTCCTCGGCCATCCGCTCGTATTCGCCAAACATCTCCAGGTGAAGGGACGTGTCCACGGAGCCTCCCGAGATTGCTTCCGGCCCAGTGTCACGCCGCCCCCCAGGCGACAGGGTCAGCTGGCCTGTTGCGGCCACGACGGACGACGCAGGACGCGCCACCGGGACGATCCATGGGTGAGACGACGTCGGGCGCGTGCTGTCGCCGCCGTACTGGCTGCGACGGCGCTTCATGTCATCGGCGGCGCAACCGCAGCGGGCGCGGCTCCGCCCGCCGGTGCTTGCCACAATCCGGATCCAGCCCACAACCAGGTACGGGCACAGCCCTGGGCCCAGCAGGTCCTCGACCCGCAACGAGCATGGCCGCACAGCCGGGGCGCTGGTGTGCTGGTCGCGGTGGTCGACTCCGGTGTGGACGCCGACCATCCGCAGCTTCGCAGGCCCGGAAAAGTGCACCGGGGCCGCGACTTCTACCTGGCGGGTGCACTGCCGGGCGCGTTCGACTGTGTGTCCCACGGCACCGGCGTGGCCGGCATCATCGCCGCCGACCCGGTGCCCGGCATCGGCTTCCACGGCGTGGCCCCGGACGCTGAGATCCTTCCGGTACGGATCAACGAGAGGGATGTCGGCGGTCAGGGCGAGTCGCTGCTCATCGATCCGCAGGTGGTGGCCAACGGCATCCGCTACGCCGCTGACCAGGGGGCGAAGGTGATTAACCTGTCGCTGGCGGGCCACAACGACTTCCCCATCATCCGGGCGGCGGTCGCGTACGCGGTGGCCAGGGATGCCCTGGTGGTGGCTGCAGCGGGCAACGCGCAGCGGGACACGACCACCGAACGGCCGGTCTACCCTGCCGCCTATGAGGGGGTGCTCGGTGTGGGCGCGGTCGACATCGATGGAGCCCGGATGCCCGGATCGCAGATCGGCCGACACGTGGACCTCGTCGCACCGGGAGTCAAGGTCCTGGCCGCGACCAGGGTGGACGGCCACACCTATGTCGACGGCACCAGCTTCGCCGCGCCGTTCGTGGCCGCAACCGCAGCGCTGGTGCGCGCCGCCTGGCCCAGGCTCACCGCCGCCGAGGTTGCTCGGCGGCTCGTGGCCACGGCCAGTCCGGCCCGCGGCGGTCGGGACAGCAACGCCTACGGTGCCGGTCTGGTCAACCCCTACCGGGCCGTTACCGACGGACTCGACCCTGATCGACCGGCGGCATTGCCCGCATACGTCCCGCAGCCGCTGGACCAGGCACAGTTGGACCGCGCCGCGTGGGAGCACGGCACGGCGGTCACGGCGAAGTGGCTGGTCACCGTAGTGGCCGGGGGGATCGTGCTGGCCGGGCTGGTGGCGGCGATCCTGCCACGGGGTCGGCGGCGCCGTTGGCGAGCGGGCTGGGCCGCTGCTGTGCCGGCCGAGCCGACCGTCGTCGAGCCGCCGGAGCAGATCTTCCTCATCTCCGAGCCGAAACGTGATCGATGAGCCACCCGGCGACTGTGCGCGGACAGGTGCTGACGAACTGGCATCGCGAGGAGACACCACCACCGGCGGATGCCCCGGGAGCCTGCTGGCTCTCCGGGGCATCCGCCTCGTCTCTCTGGCCGGTCAAAGTCAGCGCATCCCCATCTGGGCCCTGCGCACCGCGTCCATCAGGTGATCGTTGGCATTGACGACGGCCCGCGCCTGCGCTGTCTCGGTGTCCCAGGTCTCGTTGGACAACGCCTGGGTTTGGCCCGATTGCTCGTAGTAGCTCTGGCCGAACGAGTCCGTGAGATCGTTCTGGTAGATGAACTCCGCGCCACGGTGGTGGTCGTCGGTGTGCTGGCGCTTCTCCTGCGCCCCCCTCTGCAGGGCGTCCGCCATGCCGTGATTGGTGTCGCTGTGGGCGGTGATCCGAGATGACGAACTCATCGTCGCTTTCCTTCCGGTCAGATCTGGGAGGCGATACCGTGGCCGCCGTTGCCACCGAAGGTCACTCGGCCGGTCTCCCGTGTCGCGGCATCGTCGGCGTCCTGGTAGTAGCCGACAGCCCGGTACATTCCGTCCGAATCCTCCTGGTACATCGGGGCGATTCGACCGGTGACGAAACCGTGCCGGTTCTCCTCGGTGTTCATGAGCCCGTCGCGCCACAAGCCGGAACTCACGGACACCCCGTCACCGACCACGTTCGTGACACGTTGGGAACTGTTCTGCAGATTGACAGTGGCTTCGGACGACAACTTCGCCTGAAGCTGCATGGCGGCGGCATCACCGTCGATCTTGCCGCCTGTCGAACCCATCATCGAATCGTTCCTCCGAATCGGTCGCTGCTCGGTGATACAACGCTTTCCCTGATGGTCGGGTCCAGGCTAGGTCGCGAAGAAGCACCTCCAGTGGCACGCGGCACTTTCCTGCCATCACCCCCACCCACCGCCGCTGCTCAGCGACGATCGCGGATGTGGCAACAGTCGTGGTGAAGAGACCGACCCGGCGGCCAGCTCCGGAAATGCCGGCCGGTGAGCTGATCCTCCAGGCTCCGCCGGAGATCCCGCCGCCGCCCGCACGCCAGTGGACACAGTTGCTCATGGTGCTGCCGATGGTGGCCATGACGGCGTCGATGATGCTGATGTTCTCCGGCTCGATGGGCGGATCCATCCGCTTCGTCGTCTACGGGCTGATGGGCGTCGGCATGCTGGGCATGATCGTCATGAGCTTCCTGCAGGGCGGCGGCCCGAGCAGGCGGGAGATGGGCTACGCCCGGCGTAGGTACCTCCGGCATCTGGCCCAGCACCGGCTACGACTGAGGCGCTCCGTACGCCGGCAGCGCGAGGCGATGGAGTACCTGCACCCGGACCCGGTCGCGCTCTGGTCGCTGGTGACGAGCTACCGACTGTGGGAGCGGCGTAAGGACGCCCCGGACTTCGGTGTCGCCCGGATCGGCCGTGGCGCACAGAGCCCGGCCACCACGCTGGTCGCCCCCGACACCAAGCCGCTGGAGGAACTTGAGCCGCTGTCCGCGCTCGCCCTACGCCGGTTCATCACTACCTATGCCACCGTCGACGGCCTGCCGATCGCGATCGCGGTGAACGGGTTCAGCCGGATCTACCTGCGCGGTCATCGAAAGGCCGCGCTCGGCATGCTGCGCGCGATGCTGGCGCAGCTGGCCACCCTGCAGTCACCGGACGACCTGCGCATCGCCGTGTGCGCCGGTAGCGAACACCGCGCCGACTGGGAGTGGGTGAAATGGCTGCCGCACGCTTTGCACCCGGAACGGACCGACGCGCTCGGCCCGCTGCGCCTGGTGGCACCGACGATCCCGGCGCTGGAATCGATGCTCGAGGAGGAGTTGGCCAAGCGACCACGGTTCGACCCGGAGGTGGCCACCCGGCTCGCCGGCCCGCACCTGGTGGTGGTGCTCGACGGCGGTTCGGTCGCCGGTTCCGACCACCTGATGACCGGCGGCGGTGTCGAAGGGGTGACGATCGTGGACCTGACCACGATGCCGCCGAGGGCACCGGACCGGACCATGGTGGTGCTGCGCGTGGACCCGCATGGCAACCTGGTCAGCGAGACCATCGACAGCGAAGTGCACCTCGGCCGGGCGGACGCACTCGGTGCCGTCGCCGCCGAAGGGCTCGCCCGTCAACTGGCGCCGCTGCGGCTGACGGCGGGCCTGCACGGCGATGCGCCGATGACGACCGAGCTGGGCCTTGCCGAGCTGCTGGACCTGGGCGACCCGTACGAGTTCGACCCGGCCGAGACGTGGGTGCCACGACCGAACCGGGACCGGCTGCGGGTCAAGTTCGGCATCCAGGCCGACGGGACCCCGATCGAAATCGATCTCAAGGAATCGGCCCAGGACGGCATGGGCCCACACGGCCTGCTGATCGGAGCGACCGGCTCGGGCAAGTCGGAGCTGCTGCGTACCCTGGTGTTGGCGCTGGCCGTCACCCACCCACCGAACTCGCTGAACTTCGCGCTGGTCGACTTCAAGGGCGGGGCCACGTTCACCCGGCTGGACGCTTTGCCGCACACCAGCGCGGTGATCACCAACCTGGCCGACGAGCTGCACCTGGTCGACCGGATGACCGACGCGATCAACGGTGAGCTGATCCGCCGCCAGGAGCTGCTGCGGGCGGCCGGGAACTTCTCGTCCCTGCGTGACTACGAGAAGGCACGCGCTGCGGGTGCCCCACTGCCCGAGGTACCGACGTTGCTGGTGATCTGCGACGAATTCTCCGAGCTGCTCTCCGCCAAACCCGACTTCATCGACATGTTCGTCCAGATTGGGCGCGTCGGCCGCTCGCTCGGCGTACATCTGCTGCTGGCCTCACAACGGCTCGAGGAGGGCAGGCTACGCGGTCTGGAAACGCACCTCTCCTACCGGATCGGTCTGCGGACGTTCTCGGAGATGGAGAGCCGGGCGGTGCTCGGCGTGACCGACGCGTTCCAGTTGCCGAGGGCGCCCGGTCACGGGTTCCTCAAGGTCGGCACCGATCCGATGGACCGGTTCCGCTCGGCCTACGTGTCGGGTGTGTACCAGCGCGCTACTCGCGGCGCGGTGGTGGCCGCCACCGCCGAGCAGCTGGTGCTGCGGGAGTACACTACCGCCTACCTCGCCCCCGAGTTCGACGTTGACGAGGACGACCCGGACACGCCCGAGCCCGACGAGGACACCGCCACCGGCGAGACCCTGTTGGACGTGCTGGTCGACCGACTGCAGAACCGGGGCACCCCGGCACACCAGGTGTGGTTGCCGCCGCTGTCCGACTCCCCGACCCTGGACGGCCTGCTCCCCACCCTGGTCACCCACCCTCAGCGTGGTTTGACCCCCGACTCCCCCGCCGTGGCCGGGTCACTGCGACCGGTGCTCGGCATCGTGGACCGGCCGTTCGAGCAGCGGCGTGACCCGCTGGAGCTGGACCTGTCCGGGGCAGCCGGACACGTGCTGGTGATCGGAGCACCGCAGACCGGCAAGAGCACGACACTGCGTACGCTGATCGCCAGCCTGGCGCTCACCCACACGGCGCGCGAGGTGCAGTTCTACTGCCTGGACTTCGGCGGTGGCACACTCGCCTCGATCGCCGGTCTGCCCCATGTCGCCGGCGTCTCCGGCCGGTTGGACACCGGAGCCGTACGACGTACCGTCGCCGAGGTGGCCACGCTGCTGGTCCAACGAGAGCGACTGTTCGCCGAGCACCGGATCGACGGTATCCCCACCTACCGCAGGCTACGCGCCGAGGGCCGGTTCGCCGAGCACCCACACGGTGACGTGTTCCTGGTGGTCGACGGCTGGCAGACCCTGCGCAACGACTTCGCCGAGTTGGAGGAGATGGTCGGCGACATCGCCGCCCGGGGGCTTTCCTACGGCGTGCACGTGGTGGCCAGCTGCGCCCGTTCCTTCGACCTGCGGATGAACGTCAGGGACCTGTTCGCCAGCAGGCTGGAGCTGAGGGTCGGGGACCCGATTGACTCCCTCGTCGACCGGCGTGCCGCGATGAGCGTCCCCGCCGACGCCCCCGGGCGGGGGATCTCGATGAGCGGGCACCAGATGCTGGTGGCACTGCCCCGGATCGACGGGGTCACGGAAACCGGGGACCTGGCTGCCGGCACCGGCGCACTGGTGGAGGCGGTCAGGAGGGCCTGGCCGGGCGAGCCCACGCCGTCGGTCCGGCTGCTGCCGGGGGTGCTCCCGTTCGAGAAACTGCCCGCCGCCGACGAGCTCACCGGGGCCGAGGCGGGGCTGGCCGTCGGCATCCACGAGCGGGACCTGTCCCCGATGCGACTGAATTTCGCCGCGGACCCCCACTTCTTCCTGCTGGCCGACACCCAGTGCGGAAAGACGTCGTTCCTGCGGGTGCTGGCCAGCCGGATCCAGCATGCCTACCAGCCCAGCGAAGCCCGGATCATCCTGGTCGACCACCGCAGGGGCCTGCTCGGGGAGATCGACGAGGAGTACCTGCTCGGCTACGGCACCAACGACGAGCACAGCGGCGGCCTGCTCGCCGAGGCGGCCGACGCGCTGGCCAAGCGGCTGCCCAGCCCCGACGTCACGCCCGAGCAGTTGCGGGCCAGGAGCTGGTGGCAGGGGCCGGAGATCTTCGTGCTGGTGGACGACTACGACATGGTGGCCACACACAAGGCGCACCCGCTGATGCCGTTGCTGCCCCTGGTCGCGCAGGGCGGCGACATCGGTCTGCACGTGGTGCTGGCCCGACGTACCGGCGGCGCCGGGCGGGGGCTTTTCGAGCCGTTCCTCAACCGGGTACGGGAGGTCGGCACGCCCGGCCTGATGATGTCCGGCGACCGGGACGAGGGCCCACTGCTCGGCGGCATGCGCGCCCAGGTGCTGCCACCCGGGCGCGGTTGGCTGGTGGACCGCCGCGGCCAGAAGGGCCTGGTCCAGGTCGCCTGGCTCCCGCCCCGCGATTAGGCCCGCGATTAGGCCCGCCCGATGGCCGGTTGCTGTCGCGCCCGACACAGCAACCGACGAACATGCTTGGCTTTGACGACGGATGCTCGCAGAATCTGGGGGGCGGGATGGTCAACGAATATCTGGACGGCCACGCGCATGGCATGAGAGATGTCGGCGCGAACTTCTCCCCACCACCTGTCAATTTCATGCCGTCCATTACCCGGTCCACGTCGGCCTGCAATGGCGGGGGAATGGCGGAGTGCGGCAAGTTGACCGAGGCCAACCAGGCCGCCATCGAGTCGATCCAGACCATGGTCACCCACATCATGCAGGGGTTCGAGGCGTACAGGTCGATGATCCTTTCCTCCGCAGACTGCTACGCCGATGGCGACGGCATGAGCGCGAACGAATTCCGGAACATCATTGATCACCAGGATCAGAACCTGCCCGACAAGGCTCAGGTCTTCCTGGAGCCCGCTCCGACGAACGGCACCTAGGAGCACCTGAATGGTTGACTACAGGTTCGGCCACAGCCTGGAGACACTCCACGAAATCGCCGCCTTCGAGCTGACTCAACACATCGAGAAATGTGCCGCCGAAGCTGCCATGTGGAACGGATTGACCCCCTACTTGAACGAGGCGGCCCACGCTCTCCGCGATAGGATCGACAAGGTAGGCGAACATTGGCGGGACCCGGCATTCTGGATGCTCGAGGGGCGGGTCAGGACAAGCATCGACGGGGTCGTCGGTGTGCGCGACGCAATCGCGTCGTCATCTCTCTACAAGACGTTCAACGACGACCTGCCCGCGCTCATCAGATCCACCCAGGACCGCATCCGGCAGAGGTATGCCGACTACCAGACGCAACGCGAATCCTTCGAGCGGAATGGCCAGGTACTCGACAAGCGGCCTTTCGAAGAGGCAGCTGGGATGGCACTGAACGAACTGGCAATCGAATACCTGCTGGCGGGGCAGGCAGTTCGGCAACTGACCGAAAAGCTGAAATGGGTCGGACCACGCGCTCACCTACCGGAGGTCGGTCCGGGTGGTCCCGTGACCGATCCAGGGGCCATGGCAGGTCCGAACTCCGCAGGATCGGGTGTGGATGGTGGGTCCGGTGCCGTCGACCCCGCATCGGTGCCCGACCCGGCCAGCGCTCCGGACCCGTCGCCCACCGATCCGACTACCAACCCGCAGGACGAGGCCAACACACTACTGGAACAGGGGTCGGAGGCGCTGAGCGCGCTGAGCCAGGCGATAGAGTCGCTCGGCGGTACCGGGTCGGGCGTACCCGATCCGGTGACCTCACCCGTGGGTGGGCTCGACCCGGCGGATCTGGCCGCCATGTCCCCTGCGGAGTACGCGGACTACCTGGATCGTATGGGGTACCCGCGCCTGGCTGCCGGTGGAATCGGTGATGGTGGGCCGGTCGGCATGACAGGCGTCTCGCCAGTGGCGAACCAGGTGCCGTTCGGTGGATCGAACGGCACGACGCTGCCGTCCGGTTTGCCGTCGGCCACGGGTATCGGTGCCGGGAGCACCGGGCCTGGGGCGATTCCGCCGATGTATCCACCGAGCGTCCAGCGAGCGAACACCGGAAGCGGGATCATGCCGGGAGCCGCCGAGCAGGCGGGACCGGGCAGCCCACGGAAGCGGACACCTGGTGGCATCCCGGGTGTGTCCCTTTCCGGCCGGGCGGGCCGGGCAGGCCCAGCGAAGGGCGGCAGTCTGGCGTCGCCGTCGTCCGTGCCACCGTCACCATCGTCCGGGGCGCCGCAGCAATGGTGGGAGACCGAGAACGCCACCGGCCAGGTGCTCGACGAGGAGCTGTGGCAGGTGAACCAGCAGGACCGTGATCCGAGATACCGCACCGGACATTGAGGAGGGACACATGCTCGCAACGCAGATCAGTGGCGACACCGAGGCGATGGGCGCATATTCCAGTCAGCTCACCGCTCCCCCGATGCCGCCGTCGCTGGCGCGCCTGGGAACACCGCCGAACCTGTCCGGGATGTTCGAGGGCATCGCGATGTCCGTGTTGGACAAGGCGGCCACCGCCGAGTTGGCCGCCTTCCTGACGAAGGTCACCGAGGATCTGGTCACCGACTCGGCGAAGGTCAAGGCTGCCGCCGCAGGCTACACCGCCGCCGATGTCGCCGGAGCCCTCGAACTGGCCGCCGCCAGCGTCAAGGTCGTGAAGCAGGGAGTCGACCTCGTCAAGCAGCTGACCGCCACCCAGACCCAGTCCTCCGGGAATCCGAGCACCGACGAACCCACCGACGATCCTGCGGGTGACGCCCCGCAGCCCACTGTCTGAGGTGTCACCATGGCCATTCCCTACAACATGCTTCCCATCGAAGCGCAGCTGGCGATGATCACGGCCGAGCAGGCCAACGTCCCGGTCCTCATCGACGCAGCGAGGATGTGGACCGAAGTACGCGAATGGATCGAGACCGCGCGGACCGAGTTGCACACCCGAGTGGGCGAGCTGGCCCCGACCTGGACCGACGACGCCGGCCGGGCACACGAGGAAAAGGCCCAGCAGACCCTCGCCGAGCTGAAGATGTGGGGCGAGCGGCTCGATGCGGCCCAGGTGCCCGAGGCGCTCACCACGCTGGCGAGCGCTATCCCGGAGGCGCTGCAGACCGTGACGGGCCTCTACCAGTCCTATGTCGCTGCGCTCTCGAACCCGTTGACCGCGTGGGCGGCTCCCGGATTCCAGCAGGCCGCGGGCGCGCGAATGACCGCGCTGGGTTCACAGTTCGACATGTCGATGCTCAAGGTGGTCTCGGGTGCCGGCATCCAGTCCCCCACCGACCTGCTGCCCGAATCACAGGGCGAGGCCCTCTCGGCGGAGGGCAACTCCCCGGCCGACTTCATCGAGGCCGCCACCGCTGGCGTGAACGTTCTTTCGGAGCTGCAGAACCTGGCCTCGTCGATCAGCTCCGGAGCAGGCATATCCGACTTGACCGACCTGAACGGTTCGGACGGGCCATCGCTGGCCGGGCTGATTCCCGGCCCTTCGACCCTCGATCCGGTCTCCGGGGTGTCGTTCGGTGGGCTGCCGCCGGTGGGCGGCCCTCCGGTGGCGGGCGGGTCGGGCTGGGCGGCCGCAGCCGGTGGAACCGGCATGCTGCCGTTGGCGAAGCCGGTTGCTGGCCGGCTGGCACCGACCCTGGCGGCGGAGGTGAAGCCTGGCGTGGCCACCCCGGACGCGGCGAAGCCGGCTGGCGGTGGGGTGCCGCCGAT
>NZ_JBHTMP010000116.1:0-12051 GCF_042679305.1 Micromonospora sonneratiae
CCCACGACGTCTACCAGCAGGAGATCTCCCACGCCGTGCTCAGCCGGGGAGGACCCGTCCTCGCCGCCGGCACCGCAGACATCGTCGGGGACGCCGAAAGCGGATACTTCGGGGTACGCATCGACAACCACAGCGGGCACTTCCTGCCCTCCGCCGACAGCCTCCGCATCGGAGTCACCGCATTCGGAGACTTCAGCGTCGACTTCTCCCCCGAGACACAAGAAACCTACCAGGACGGGGGATAGCGAACCGAGATCCCCAAACTGCGACGTTGAAGAACCCGTCGACCGCACTGGCCAGCCTCGGACGACCCACGCTCGGAGCGACTTGCAGGGCTGCACATGTCGACGGACCGCTCAGAATCCTCGGAAGATTCCGTCTGCCCCTGTTGCGTTGGTGAATTCAACGAAGTCCATGTTCGAAATTGAAAGATTGTTCTCGATCGACTGTACGCCTCGAGGCGTGGTTCTGAACGGACGTACCGCAACGCCGGCGTTGAGGTTGATTACGAGGATCGGATGTTCGGGTTCTGAGAGGGCAACCGTGTCAACGACGAAAACGACCGGATGCTCGTACCGATGCGGGTAGGCGCGAGGGTAGTGATCGATGATCGCATGTTCGTCCAGGTCGAGCAGCGTGTGGTCCTCAACGAACTCCACGTTGGCACCGAAGCCTTCCTCGGTCGACGTGGTGATCTCCATCTTGAGTCGTTGCCAGGACCTGTCGTCGCTGAAGTCAGCGCGTACGACGGGACATCCACGTGTTTCCGGCAGGTTGGCCACGCAGGCAGTCTATGGACACCATGGTGATGTCTGTAGTGGCCACTTCACGCCGGCGAGTACGTCTGGTCCGACGGCCGCAAATTGCGTTACCAGCCGAGGTGCGGCTGCCTACCCTTACACCATGGCGAGGACTCGCAGGCGGAGGATTTGCGTCGATGGCGTCGATTATCAATGGACGGTCGGTTACGCCGACCCAGGCCACGTCGTAGTCAGGGTCTGGTATGTCGCAACCAGGCGGGGTACGCAGTTGGAGGTCCGGGTGGCCTTCGACGATCCGTGGCTCAACTACGGGCCGATCATCACCGCGCCTGCGGACCGGGTGGCTGAGGCGTTCGCCCTGGCCCCAGTAACGCCGCAGTTGGTCGCGAGAGTGATCCAGGCGGCGCTCGCCGCAGGTTGGCAGGTCGACGGTGGCGGTGGACCGCTCCGCTTTGCGCTCACACGGAGCCGGGAACGGCTGGAGCCAGTGTCCGGATGACTGGCAACTGAGGCACGGAGCGGGACCACGCGGATCCACGGTCAAGTGGCACCTGGAGCGCCGGGACGCGAACCGTAGCCGGCTCCAAACGGGACGGCGGCTTGACCACCGGCCGCGGGTACGCGTCCCGCGCCATCTACTCCTGTGGGTGGCCGCAACGCTCGGTGCGCCGGTGTCGAGATTCGCGACAGGGTGGCCTACCAGCCGCGGCCCGCCGAAACGTCCTGGTCGTCGGCGCTGGGCGTACTGCCCGGGGACAGGCATCTCGGTCCGTCGCCCTTGGTGCCCAGGTCGGCGTGGGTGAGTGGTCGGTCAAGGCAGGATCTCGACGTACCCGTCGGTTCCGTGTACGCGGATCCGCTGCCCGTCGGAGATCAGCCGGGTCGCGTCCACCACCCCGACGACGGCTGGCAAGCCGTACTCCCGCGCGATCACTGCCCCGTGCGTCATCAATCCTCCGACCTCCGTCACCAACCCTGAGCTGGCGACGAAGAGGGGTGTCCAACTGGGGTCCGTATGTGCCGTGACGAGAATGTCGCCTGGTTCGAGATCAGCCTGTGCGATGTCGCGGATGACGCGGGCCCGCCCTTCGACGGTCCCGGCGGAGACCGGTAGGCCGATCAGCGCGCCGGTCGGCACGTCCCCGCGTCGGTACTCCCCGGAGATGACCTCGCCATCCGATGTGAGCACGCGGGGCGGCGTGAGCGCTTGATACGACCTGAACGTGTCCTTGCGTCGGCGGATGAGTTCGTGATCGACGTGGTTCGTGCGCACGACGTCGTGGAGCTCATGGAACGTGAGGTAGAAGATGTCCTCCCTGTCCTGGAGCAGGGCGGCCTGCACGAGGCGCTCGGCCTCTCCCAGCAAGGCCCGCTTGTAGACGAAGTAACGGCTGACCATGTGGTATTTCGGATACTCGCGGTAGCCGATGAAGGTCCGCAGTCGGTCGATCATCTGCTTCGCCTCGCCGGCTTTCCGCTCGCCGTCCGGTAGGGCCCGTAGGCGCGCCAGAAGCTCTCGTTCCGTCCGCCACGCCTCCTGCCGGCCCTGCTCGAAGAGCCGCTTGCGTGCGCCGGGCTCGAAATTCCTGATGTTGCTGAGGATCATCGGTACGAGCGTGGTGGGGCGTTCGCTCCATCGCGGTCGCGTAATGTCGATCTCGGCGACGCAGCGCATGCCGTAGTTGTCGAGCCAGGCCCGGATGGCGTCTCGCGCTTCCCGCCCGCCTCCGAGCCTGGGCAACTCGTCCAGGAACCCCTCGTCCTCGACGTGCTGGAGAAAAGTCACCACTTCGGGATACGGGCGGATCACGTCGGCGACGTCCAGTAGTGCCAGCCCCATCTCCGAGGTGACGTTATGGGGGACAGACTGCGTGAGGGTGTCGGCGGCGTTCTTCTCACCCAGCCACGCCTGTAGCTGGTCGTTCAGCCACCACGTGGCCTCCATCCCCGCCATGATCACCTGATGGCTTCGCGGGTCGAACAGGATGCGCTTCAGCTCCTGGAGGTCCGCGAGGATGAAGTCGAAGAGCGATGATCCGGACCTGGTCCGGATGGTGGGCGTCATCACGGCGATGGAAGCCTGGCTGCGCCCGATCAGCTCGGCGACGATGGCCGGATCAGTCTCGATCGGAGCTGGTGCGCCGCCCGCCGGCACGCCGGGACCGGCGTCCGGGAGCGACTGGACGAAGTCGTCGCGTTCGAGGATGGTCCGCAACGCGTCCCCGATCAGCGGATCGGATCTTTCCAGGGCCTCGAGAATGTTCGCGCGGCTCGCGGGCGAGGCCAGGGCCTTGGCGACGTCGACGAACAGCCTCCCGCCGGCCTCGTGCATCGGCGCGGGGGTCGTCAGCTGCCACAGGGAGAGCCCCAGGGGCTTCATGGCGTCGGTCATCATCTGCTGATGACCGACGGAGACGTAGACGTGGTTCTCCTGGTCGCCCGGTGCGGGGACGGGGAACAGCGTGGTGATCGGCCGGCTCTGGACGATCTGGAAGTCATCGTCTACCAGGCACCATTCGATGTCCTGAGGGTGGTCGAAGTGCGCTTCGATCCGCCGGCCCAGCTGCTCGAGCCGCACGACCTGGGCATCCGTCAGTGCAGGCAGCTCCTGCCGCTCCGGGTCGATCGCCACTTCCTGCGTCCCGCCAGTGGGTAGGGCGTGAACGGCACGCTGCTTGGCGGCGACCGCCTTGGAAATGACTTCGCCGTCGCGGACCTTGAACACGTCCGGGTTCACCAGACCGGAGACCAGGGCCTCGCCGAGGCCGAAGCCGGCCTCCACGGAGGCGACCCTTCGGTTGGATGTGACGGGGTCGGCCGTGAAGAGGAGGCCAGCCGCCTGTGGGAAGACCATCTGCTGTACGACCACGGCCATGTGGACGTTGCGGTGGTCGATGCCGTGGCGCTGGCGGTAGGTCACGGCCCGCTCGGTGAAGAGCGAGGCCCAGCATCGGCTGACGTGTTCGAGGATCGCCGCCGGCCCCACGACGTTCAGGTACGTGTCCTGCTGGCCTGCGAACGAGGCCGTCGGTAGGTCTTCTGCCGTCGCGCTGGATCGGATGGCGTAGGCGGCCTGCCTGCCGAGCTGGACGAGAGCGCGGGTGATCGCCGTCGCGAGATCGTCAGGGATGGTGATCCCTTCGATGGTCCGGCGGATTTCCGCGCTGAGGGTGCGGATCGCCTTCCGGTCGTCCGGATCCAGGTGCGACAGCTGGTCGAGCCGGTCGTCGATCGACCGTGCTTCCGCCATGATTCGCCGGTAGGCGTGCGTCGTCACGCAAAAGCCGACCGGCACGTGGATACCTTCGATCCGCGACAGTTCCCCCAGGTTCGCACCCTTGCCGCCGACGACTGCGCCCTGCGTCCTGTCGATCTCCCGTAGGCCCAGTACGTACTGCTCGATCATTGCGATACCTCCCAGGCAGCCGTGCTCCGCTGCACTGCGCCGACCGGCCGCATCACCGGCGTCGCAAGCTGTGTCGAACCTCTTGGTGGGCACACGTCCCCATCTCATTGCCTTCCTTCCTGACGAGTCGACCGGTCGGACGACGGCGAAACATCGAAAGCACGTCCGGGGTCCCGGCTTCGACCGGGCAACCGGGCAGTCCTTCGACGTCACCGTTATCCCCATGCAGCGACAACGAGACATGCATACCGTCCCCCCGTTTTCGCTGGCCGTGGTCTCGGCCGACGATTCTGCGGTACGACCCGGGTCTTGCCGCAAGCCCCCTGCTCTGCTATATGTTGAAGATGGCAAGGAGTGGTCCTTTCCTCCTTTACGCCGTTCGCTGTGGAGTTACGCTCTCTTCGCAAGATGCCACCGGGCCATATTTTTTCGATGCGTGTCGATGACTTTTGGGTGGGTTCCCCTCTTCCGATGATTCCGCTGCGTGCCACTGTGGGCATGTCGACATCCTGTGCGAGAAAGCAGTCGGGAAATGCCGTATCCCGAACCTGAATAGGATCCGTATTTCAAATCGTGTCGAACGTATTCCACATCCCGATCGTGCTCTCTCGTGAATCAAGACTGTTGGTCCTATGAAGTCTTGAGGTCAGTGCTACACAGTGGAGCCGGAGCTCGGCTCGCCGCCGCGAAGGCGCGGGTGACACCTCGGTGAACACGAGATCCTCGGAAGGCCGTCCGCTTTGGCGGTCATGTCTCATCGAGCCGTTGCCGGAGCTGGTTCGCCTCCTGCCGGGCCTGCCGGGCGGCGATGGGCTCATCGATGAGGTCGTACGCCTCGGCCAGCGTCTCAAGGCCGGTGCCCAGCCAGTATGGTGATCCCAGCCGTCGCCACATTGCGACCGCCTGCGCCGCCCGGTGCCGGGCGACCCTCGGCCGACCGACGGCCAGTTGGGCCACCGCGAGCGCCCATAGCGTCGCGGCTTCACCCCACTCGTTGGCGAAGTCGCGATAGATCCACAGGCACTGCACCAACAGCCGACGCCCCTCGACGTGCCGACCCTGTCGTACCCGCATCTCGCCGAGCCAGCAGGCCGCATGCGCACTGCCGAGCCGATCGCCGAGACCCTCACTGATCTCCCTGGCCCGGGCGAAGTGGATCGCCGCGTCGTCGTAGTCGCCCCGGTACCGGTAGACGTGCCCCAGGCAGCGCCACGCCTGGGCCGCGCCGGGGAGGTAGCCGGCGGCCTGACTGAGCCGCAGACACTCCTCGAAACACTCGACGGCCGAGGTCAACTGGCCCCGCTCCATCTGTACCGCCCCGATGCCGCCGATCGCGTAGACCAGGCCGTTGTGGTTTCCGGTGGCCTCGGCCAACTGTCGGGCCTCGGTGAACCGGGACAGTGCGGCGTTGTACTCGCCCCGGAGCCGGTGCAGGTATCCGAGTCCGGCATTGATCGCAGCGACGTGCCCGGGGTCCCGGTCGGTGCTGGCTGCGCGCGCGGCGGTGAAGTGCTCCATGGCGTCGTCGTACCGGTCCTGGACGGTGTCCAGTTCGCCGAGACCACGATGTAGCTTCATCGCGGTCCGCCGGTCGCCGGCCCGCTCCGCGGCGACCAGCGCGGCCGTCTGCACCCGTCGCCAGTCGTCGAAGTGGTTGCCCACCTGGAAGAAGGTGGTCAGCGCTGCGGCCAGGCAGCCGGCCAGACCGGTGGCGCCCCGATCGATGCCGTCTTCCACTGCGGCGACAAGAAAGGCGTGTTCCTGGTCGAACCAGGCGCGCGGGTCGGCGGTGATGCGTTCCACGTCGGGACGCGGCAGGCTCCAACGGGCCACCCGGTGCCGGGTCAGTCCCAGGAAGTCGGCGGAGAGTCGGTCCTCCGCGCGTTCCGCGAGCGCCAGGCAGGCACCGCTGAGCCGACGGACCGCCGCCGTCCGTACGTGCACCGGGTCCTTCTCGGCCACCTGCTCCTGCGCGTACAACCGGACCAGGTCGTGGAACCGATAGTGGATTTCACCAGTCATCTGCCCGGGGGCACCCGAAGTCGTCTCCAGGAGACGTACCGTGAGCAGGTTGTCGATCAGTCGCTCGGCCTGCGGTAACGGCACGTTCAACAGGGCGGCCAGTGCCCAGGAGGGGAAGTCGCGGGCCTTCAACAGGCCCAGCCGCCGAAAGGCTGTCTGCACCGGCTGCGGCAGCCCGCGATAGGTCAGTTCGATGCTCGACCGTACCGCCAGATGTGCCACCGCCAGCTCGTCGAGCCGGTGCTGGGCGGCTGCCAGCCGATCGGCCAGGGCCGCCAGCGGCCAGCCGGGCCGGGCGACCAGCCGGGCACCGGCGATGCCCAACGCCAACGGAAGGTAGCCACAGAGTGTCGCTACCCGGGCGGCGGCCTCTGGCTCGGCCGCCACCCGGTTCGGATCGGTGAGCCCACCGAGCAGGGCGACGGCATCCGGAGGAGTGAGCAGCCCGAGCGGCACCCGTACGGCTTCGACCAGACCGGTGAGCGTCTCCCGGCTGGTGACCAGAGCCGCGCAGCCCGAACCGCCCGGCAGGAGCGGGCGGACCTGGGCCAGGGACACGGCGTCGTCCAGCAACACCAGCACCCGACGCTGGGCCACCAGTGACCGGAACAGTGCGGCGGCCTCCGCCTCGTCGTCCGGGACGTTGGCTGGCCGGACGCCGAGGGTACGCAGGAACCGGCCGAGCACGTCGATCGACCGCAGCGGCGCCAGCCCGGGGGTGGCTCCCTGCAGGTCGACGTAGAACTGCCCGTCCGGGAAGTGGGCGGCGCTGCGGTTCGCCGCCGCCAGGGCCAGGGCAGACTTCCCGACACCTGCGACGCCGTCGACGGCGACCACGACCGGACCCGGCCGGGCCCGGCTGCCGGACAGGAGCTGAGCCAACCAGGTCAGTTCCGTGGCGCGACCGTACAGCGCGTTCGCCCCGGCCGGCAGTTGGCGTGGCCTCGCCACCGCCGGTGCGCTCTCGACCGTCGGCCCACCAACGTCGGCTTCGCCCCGGAGGATCTGCCGGTGCAACCGCCGTAGGTCGGGCGCTGGGTCCACACCGAGTTCCCCAGCCAGTACCGTGCGCAGTTCGGCGTACGCGGCGAGCGCCTCACCCGGCCGACCGGACCGGTACAGGGCCAGTATGAGGTGCGCCCAGAGCCGCTCCCGCAACGGATGTTCCCGGACCAGGCTACGAAGGTCGACGGCGACAACCTCCGGCTGCCCGAGGTCGAGCCGGGCCTGTGCCCACTGTTCGGCGACCACGAGTCGCCGTTCCTCCACCCTGGTCACCATCGCCTGGAGCGCCGGCCCGTAGGTGACCCCGTCCAGCGTACGACCACGCCACAGCCGTAGCGCCTGCTCGAGGTGGTCGGCCGCCGTCGACAGGAGGCCCGTGCGCAGGGCGCGCTCGCCCTGTGCCGCCAGGTCGTCGAACCGGTCCAGGTCGAGTTCACCGGGGCGGACGACGATCCGGTAACCGCCGGCCCGTTCGGTGCGTAGGCGGGAGTCACGTTCACCGGGCGGGTGCAGGACACGACGTAGCCCCGCCAGGTAGCCACGTAGGTTCGAGCCGGCAGCCGACGGCGGCTGCCACCAGACCGACTCCACCAGACGTTCGGCGGAGAGCGCCGTGTTCGTACTGAGCAGTAGGGCGGACAGGACGGTAAGTTGCTTCGGCGCGCCGACATCCAGGCGCTCGCCGGCGTGGCTGACCTCCGGCCGCCCCAGGACCCGAAACTCCACCCCGAACCGCCCCCGCTTCACTACCGACGTTCGTTGCCGTCCCCCGCACCGCCGGATCTGTCGACCGGTCGGAACCGGCCACCGGTCAGGCTCGTGCCCTCCCGCCGTCAACTCCTTGCCGGACGTCCGTCTCCCACCGCACGACCAGAGCACCGGAACGGGAGTCCGCACATCCATTGAAGGAAATGCACTGCCGTTGCGTCCAGCGGGAACGCCTACGGGCCACGCGACAGGTGTGCACATTATGTGCATCCACTCCCGACAATCTACGTCGAGCGATACCCACTTTGACGGTATCGGTTACGGGGGAGAGCGGGATGCGTGACAGGGGCAGGCGGGCCGTTGCTGGCGTGATGGCGACGTGTCTCGGTCTTGCCGCCGTCGGGGTCAGCCAGATTCCGGCATACGCCGAACGGCAGGCGGCGAACGTACCGGTGGTCGGGGCTGCCCCCGACCGGGAGACACCGCACGAGGCCACCGCGCAGGACGAGGCGGCGGCACGGTCGGCGGCGCGACGCTCGGGCCGGAGCGTCGAGGTCACCGGTCTGCGGACGGAGACCCGCACCGTCTTTGCCAACCCCTCCGGCACGTTGATCCTGCGGGAGCACGCCCGACCGGTACGGGTACGGCGCGGTACCGACTGGTTGGTCGCCGACCCGACGTTGCGTACCCGGGCCGACGGCAGCGTGGCACCCACCGCGACCCAGGTGGGACTGGTCCTGTCCGGGGGAGGCGCCGGTCCACTGCTGCGCGTCTCGTACGGCGACAGCCGGTTGGCGCTCAGCTGGCCAGGCCCGCTCCCCGTGCCCGTGCTGACCGGAGCCACCGCCACCTACCGGGAGGTGCTGCCCGGGGTGGATCTGCAGATGACCGCCGACGTGGCGGGCTACCAGCAGGTGCTCGTGGTCCGGGACCGGGCGGCAGGCAGCAACCCGGCGCTGCACAGCCTCCGCTTCGGCCTACGTACCGAGGGAGCCAAGGTACGGGTCGATCCGGCCGGCAACCTGAACGTGCTGGACGACCGGGGCAACCTGGTGCTGCACGGTCCGACACCGCAGATGTGGGACTCCAGCCCGGGCGAGGCACGCCAGGCCCGGATGGGCCTGTCGGTCACCGACGATGCGCTGACGGTCGTACCGGACCGGTCGGTGCTCACCGACCCGGCGACCAGGTATCCGGTCCACCTCGATCCGTACCTCTACCACCCGGCGAAGAGGTCCGCCTGGACCCATGTCAGCCGACACTTCTCGACGACCTCCTACTACAACTCGTCCTCCGACGCGAAGGTGGGCTACTACAGCGACAGTTACGCGTCTCCGAAGTCCGACACGTACCGGTCGTTCTTCCGGATGGACACCGCCCCGCTCAACGGCAAGCAGATCTTCAGTGCGACGTTCGCCACCAACGAGACGTGGTCGTACTCCTGCACCCAGCGGGACGTGGAACTCTGGCTGACCGGCGGCATCAGCAGCGCCACCACCTGGGCGAAGCAACCGAGTTGGGTGCGCAGGCTGCACACCGTCAAGGCGGCAAAGGGATGGGGCCCCAACTGTCCCGCCGGTCCGGTGGAGTTCGACGCGACCAGTGCGGTGGTGGAGGCGGCGGCGAACGAATGGTCGTCGACCACCCTGGGGCTGCGGGCCACGAGCGAGTCCGACACGTACGGTTGGAAGAAGTTCAAGAACAACCCGACCCTCACCGTCGAGTACAACTCGGTGCCCGAGGTGCCGACCGCGTTGCGGGTGGGCCCCGCGTACGCCTGCACGGCCGACCCGGCCGACGCGCCCCCGGTCTCCGACCTCGCACCCCGCCTGATCGCCACCGTGGCCGACCAGGACAGTACGGTGCAGAACGTCCGGGCCCGGTTCGAGTTGGCCCAGGGCACGACACCACTGTGGAGTCACCTGACCGAGTTCAAGCAGGCCTCCAGCTTCGCCACATCGACGCCGGCGCTCACCGACGGACAGACGTACGCCTTCCGGGTGCAGGCGGACGACGGCATCGCCACCAGCACGTGGAGCCCGTGGTGCTACTTCCGCGTGGACAGCACGGCACCCGCCCTCGTGCCGGGAGTCACCTCGACCGACTATCCGGAGGCCGACCCGACCAACCCGGTACGGGCCGGGGGCGTCGGCAAACCGGGCACGTTCCGGTTCACCGCCAACGGCATCGCCGACATCGCCTCGTACCAGTACGACATCGACAACCCGGAGCCGGCGTCCTCGGTTGCCGCAACCGGTGCCGACCGGGGAGCTACGGTCTCCATCACCCCCGGACCGTCGCCCAGCCCGCTGCGGACGCTGTACGTGCGTAGCGTCGACTCGGCGGGCAACCGCAGCACCGTTCGGGCGTACGACTTCTATCTCGCGCCCACGGCCGGTCCCGTGGCGTCCTACTCGCTGGACGAGGGAACCGGGACGACGGCCGGTGACGCCAGCGGCAACGGCCGTACCGCCACGTTGACCGGCGGCGGCTGGACCACGGGTCGCCTGGGCACGGGCTTTTCGGCCGACGGCGACCCGTTGGCCGACCGGGCCCTCACCCTCAGCGGCACCGGACAGTACGCGGCCACGTCCGTCCCGGTGGTGCGTACCGACACCAGTTTCACGGTCGCCGCCTGGGTTCGGTTGCGCTCCGACGCCGCCAACGCCACCGCCCTGACCCAGGCGGGTGCGGTCAACGGTGGTTTCCAGCTCTACTACTCCACCACGCACGGCTGGGTCTTCAACCGGCATGCCACGGACGTGACCGGCACCACGATCATCCGCGCGGTCTCCCCGACTCCGCCGCAGATCAACCGATGGACCCATCTGGCCGGCGTGTACGACCTGTCCGCGCGGCAGATCCGGCTCTACGTCAACGGTGCGCTCGCCGCGACGACGGCCTTCGTCGACCCGCCCTGGCAGGCCTCCGGCGGGTTGCAGATCGGCCGGTTGAAGTACAAGGGCGTGTTCGGCGAGTACTGGCCCGGTGAGATCGACGAGGTGCGGGTGTACGACCGGGTCGCCTACCCGGCCGACATCGCCGAACTGGCCAACCGCCCGGCGGTCCTGGCCGGGCACTGGGCGATGGACGAGGGCACCGGTTCGACGGTAGCCGACGAATCCGGCAAGGGCCGGCCGCTCACCGCCGCCGGCGGTGTCACCTGGGCCGTCGACCGGTACGGCGTACCCGGTGCGGCGGTGGCGACCGACGGGGTGACCGGTCGACTCACGACGGCGACCGCGGTGGCCACGACGGACCGCAGCTACAGCGTCAGCGCCTGGGTGAACCTGGCCTCGCTGCCGAGCGGGTACGCGACGGTGGTCGCCCAGGACGGCACGTACAACTCAGGCTTCTACCTGCAGTACTCACCGTCGACCCGGAAGTTCGTCCTTTCCGTGTCTAGTAAGGACGCTGCCGGGGAAACGGCTGCCCGGGCGTTCTCCCGGGCCGAGGTGACGGTCGGGCGGTGGACCCATCTCGTCGGGGTGTACGACTCGGCGGAACGGCAGATCCGGCTCTATGTGGACGGCGAACTCGCCTCGTCGGCGGTGTTCACCACGGCCTGGCAGGCGTCCGGGCCGATGCAGGTCGGTCGGTCCCAGTACGCCGACGCGTACAGCAACTACTGGCGCGGCAGCATCGACGAAGTACGCGTCTACCAGGGTGTGCTGAGCCAGACCGAGATCGACAACCTGGCCTTCTCCTGACCCCTCACCCCTGACCCCGACCTCTGACCCCTGACCCCGACCTCTGACCCCGACCTCTGACCCCTGACCCCCTGACCCCCGACCCCCTGTCCCTGTCCCAGATCCGCGAGCCCCGGAGGGTGGTAATGCGAAGACTCGACAGAAGTTGGCGGAGGTGGACCGGCTACGGGACCGCCGTGGTGATGGCGGTCTCGATGGTGAGCGCACCCGAACGGGCCGCTGCGGACGTGGGTCCGACCTGGGCCGACCTGCCCAGGGACCCGAAGGTGACGGGTGCCCCGGCCAAACTGACCCCGCTGCCGGCCAACCCCGCTGCCGCTGCCGCGATCAGGGCGCTGCCGGCACCCACCTGGCCGGTGGCCGGATCGGCGTCGGTGGAGCTGGCCGGGGCGGTTGCCGCAGCCGGTGGGGACGGCCCGGGTGCGGGGGTGCGCGCCGG
>NZ_JBHTMP010000117.1:0-11565 GCF_042679305.1 Micromonospora sonneratiae
CGTCGTGCGCCGCGCCGATGCCGAGCCCGGCCACCCGGCCGGCCCAGTACGGCTGGTCCGCTGCCTGGGGCACCACCACCTGAGGTGCGCCGGCCCGGGCGGCCGTCATCGTGGTGCCCTGGCCGCCGTGGTGCACGACGGCGGCCACCCGGCCGAACAGCGCCTGCTGGTTGACCTCGCCGACGACGAAGCAGTCGTCCCGGTCGTCGATCAGGTCCAGGTCGGCCCAGCCGCGGGCCACGACCGCGCGGCGCCCCTGCGCTCGGATGGCCTCGATGGCCACCCGGGCGACGTCCGTCGCTGCGCGCATGGGCATGCTGCCGAAGCCCACGTACACCGGTGGTGTGCCGGCCTCCAGGAACGTCACCAATTCGGCCGGGAGTGGACGTTCGTCGGGCAGGATCCACGCCCCGGTCTGTACGACGTCGAAGTCCGCCGGCTCCAGCCACTGGTCGAGAATCGGGTCTGTCGCCAGCCACGGCTGGTCGCCGATGACGTAGTCGCGGACGTTGTCGACCGGCGGCAGGCCGATCGACGCCCGGTTGGTGTTGAGCGCCGCACCAAACAGCACGTTGTTGCTCTGGGCGTCCAGGTCCCACAGCACCCGGTTGTCGGTCACCTCCGGCGGGAACGGCCGGCCCGGGTACGCCAGCGGCGGACGGTGCGGCGACGGCAGGGTGAGCTGCTGGAAGGTGATGGACACCGAGCGGATGCCCAGTTTCTCGGCCACCGACAGCGCGCCGGCCGCGGCCGGCATCATGCCGGTCGCCACCAGTACGTCACATCCCTCGGCCGCCGAGGTGACCACGTCGAACTGGCTGGCGATCACCTCGGCCGCGCGCTCGGGCAGGGAGGACGGTGGCGGCGCCCCGGTCGTCAGTGCACGTGCCGACCGGCCGACCGGCACCATCGGCACACCGACGTCGGCCAGTCGCTGCGCGAAGTCCTCGTCCGGCGGCGCGCACACCCGCACCTGCGCACCGAGGTCCCGCAACCGCACCGCGAGTCCCACCAACGGTTCGACGTCTCCACGCGACCCGTACGTCGACAGCAACACCCGCATTCTGCGACTCCCCCATTTCGCCGGCTCCGGCCTCGGCCAGCGATTCTGCGGTACGACCCGGGTCTTGCCGCAAGCCCCCCGGTGCGCTATACCTTAAAAAGGGAAAGGAGTGGGTAGCCCTCTTTCCTTCGTCGTCCGGGATGGCTTCATCTGC
The DNA here is from genome assembly GCF_042679305.1 of Micromonospora sonneratiae. Taxonomy (NCBI): domain Bacteria; kingdom Bacillati; phylum Actinomycetota; class Actinomycetes; order Micromonosporales; family Micromonosporaceae; genus Micromonospora; species Micromonospora sonneratiae. Next base: position 1,218 of record NZ_JBHTMP010000117.1, read on the forward strand.
CACCACAAATGGACAATATCCAACACCACGGATGGATACATCCTCGCCAATCGGCCGCGTTGTGCACTCGGCACGGCAGCACGTCGGCCCAGGAGAATGCCCGTCGCCTACCGGCGCAGCCACGCAACGACAGTGGCTCGCGGGGTGCCGTACGCGCACGACCGGGCGAGGCAGAGTCCCTATCCGTCGGACTCCACCTCGCTGTTTGCCAGCCCTTATTCCCGAACGTCGGTCCGACGTTCGCCTATGTCGGGGCTTTGAAATTCCTCATCCGACGGGTCTGCACCTCAGGCCAATCCCCGGAATATCTGCGAGGAGAATCCGAGCCGAGAAATCCGGATCAGGGGCGAACCCGTAACGCCGACCGGTCCGGACCAACGACAGCGTCCGGCTGCCCAGCACCGCCCGGCCGGACCCTCGGCCGGTGGGGTGGTCACTCGTCGTCGTCGGCCGCGTGGTGGTCGAGGTTGACCACGCCACGCTTCCAGTAGCCGTCGACCTCGACCCATTCCCGGGGGAGACCGAGCCCGCGCAGGTAACGCCGGATCGGCTTGAGGTTGCCCGCCTCACCGGCCACCCAGACGTACCCGTCGCCGCCGGGCAGCTGGATCTCGCGGATCGCCTCCTCCAGCAGGTTGCGGCCCTCGGCGTCGTCGCGGTGCAGCCACACGACCCTCGCGTCGGCCGCCGTCTGCAACGGCTGCTCCTCGTCCTTGTCCGCCACCTCGACGAAGACGTACGCCGGCACCCCCGCCGGCAGTTGCTCGAGCCAGGCACCGATCGCGGGCAGGGCGGTCTCGTCCCCGGCCAGCAGATACCAGTCGAAGTTCAACGGGTTGAGGTGGGACCCGCGTGGACCGAGCATGCCGACCACGTCCCCGGGGCTGGCCTGGGCCGCCCAGGTCCCACCCGGACCGTGCCCGTGCAGTGCGAAGTCGATGTCCACCTCGCGCTGCTCCGGGCGGACGTAGCGGATCGTGTAGTCACGGAAGGTGGGCAACGGCTGCCCCGCCGGGGTCGGCTGGATCCCGTTCGGCCCAAGCGTCGGCATCACCGGCAGCCGCTCACCGGACTGTGGGAAGAACACCTTCACGTGGTCGTCCGGCGCGGCGTGGGCCAGCCCGTCGAGCGCCTCACCGGTCAGTGTCACCCGCGCCATCCGAGGGGTGATCCGGGTGACCCGGCTGACCTCCAGCAACCGTGGGGTGAGGTCATGCCTGACCAGCTTGATCTCGCGCGTGGGAACAGTCATCGGACGACTCCTCGGTAGGGCGGGATTAGGCGAGCCTAACCTATCCCGCCCCTGCCTGCGACGTCAGCCCAGTTCCCGCCCCCGCCTGCAACGTCAGCCCAGCGAGGCCAGGAACTCGTCACCGGTGCACACCACCCCGAGCCGGGGGAAGACGTAGTCCACAGCGAAGGTGTGGGCGTACCCGTGCAGACCGGCCATCGCATCGGACACGAACACCACGTCGTAGTCGTGCTCGTCGGCCGCCCGCCCGGTCGACTCCACACCGAAGTTGGTGACCAGCCCACCCAGCACCACCGTCCGGACGCCCCGCGAACGCAGGATGTCGTCCAACCCGGTGTTGTGGAACGCGCCCAACGTGCGCTTGACGATCTGCACGTCACCCGGCTCGGGCGCACACTCGACAGCCAACTCGCTGCCCGGCGGCTGCTCGGCGACACCGGGGCGCTCCACCCGTACGAACACCACCAGGCCGCCCGCCGCACGGACCGCCGCTGCCAGCGTCAGGCACCGGGCCAGGACATCCGTCCCCGGGTACGGCTCGGTCGGTAGCGCGATGATCCTCGGCATCAGGTCGACGAGGACTAGCGCCGTACGGCGCGGATCAAGCTCGAGGTTCGTCACAACGACCAACCGTATCGCGTGTCCACATTGCCATCTTCCGTCGGACAGGGCATTGCGACCTTCCGCCGGACAGGGCATTGCGGCCTTCCGCCGGACAGGGCCAGACGCATCGCGTGTGGGATTCCCATTTACGCCTTCCCGCAGGCATACTGTCCATCCATGCAACAGGATGCCTCTGCCACTTTGGACGGAGCGCCAAAGCGGTCATGCCCAACGGAAGGAGGAACCCGGTGAGCAGCGGTACGCCCGAGAGGGACCCCGACACCGACGGCAGGGACCATCAGGACGCGGCCGTGGTCCGGGCGACCTACCTGGCCGCAGGAAGCGGCCTCGGTGCAGTGGTCCTACTCACCGCACTGAGCAGTTGCGGCAGCATCGGCGGTACGGCCACTGCAGGCATCACCGCCACCGGCACGATCACGACTGCCGCATTCGGCGTCGCGGCCCTCTACCTACGCCGACGCCGATAGCGACGACCGTTCACACCCGTCCGATCCCGGGTACGAAGCCGGCAGTTCGTCGTCGACGGAGGGACTTACCGCGCACACATCGATCCGTTAACATGCTTCGATGATCACGGAAAAGCCTCCCCAGCCGCGTGCACCGATCCGGCGTCGCCGCCTGTTCGGCCTGGTACCGCTCGCGGTCGGCGCCCTCGTACTGGCACCGGCCGGACGCCCCGCACAGGCGGCAGGGACGACTTCGGCACCCGAATGCCTCGCCGACCTGCTGGGCCGCTGATGGCGACCGTCCCCTGGCTGGCCGACGTACTCCGCGCGGCCGGTGTCGCCGTCGTCGAGCACGGCAACTGGCTCGGCCGGGTGGCCGGCAGTTCGTTCGACCCGATCGGGGTGCTCTGGCACCACACGGCGGCCACCTCGAGCGCCAGCAACCCCCACCCGGCACTGAACATCTGCATCAACGGCCGATCCGACCTGCCCGGCCCGCTCTGCCACGCCCTCGTCGACTACCACGGCGTTTTCCACGTCATCTCGGGTGGCCGGGCCAACCACGCCGGGGCCAGCCGGGGCAGCGGGCCGATCCCGGCCGGCGACGGCAACACCCTGATGGTCGGCTGGGAGATCGACTACAACGGCGTGAACCAACAGATGACACCCGCCCAGTACGCCGCCTCGATCCTCGCCACGGCGGCCGTACTGCGCCGGCTCGGGCGCGACGCCAGCCACGCCCGGGGCCACCGGGAGACCAGCACCAGCGGCAAAATCGACCCGTCCTTCATCGACCTCGACTCGATGCGCGCCGACGTGGCGCGACAGCTCACCGGCAACCCACCCCTGGACCTGTGGAAGGACAACATGAGACTGATCCAGTCCACCAACCGGGGCATCGCCCTGGTCGGCCCCGGATACTTCCGGCAACTGCGCAACAACGAGGAGGTGGCCGCCGCCGTGGCCCTGGTCGGCAACCCGCTGATCGGCAACGACCGACAGTTCGACCTCTGGCGCAGCATCGCCTACGACGGCCAGGTCAAGGCCCCCAGCTGACCGCCGACCGAGGCACGTGACGCCTAGCCGATCTCGAACGTGGAGCCCGGGGCGGCGTGGTCGACCGGCCCGTCGAACCGGGTCGAGGCCCGCGCCACCGCCTGCTGCGGGGTGAGGAACCGCCCGACATGCGTGACGACCAACCGGCCCACGCCAGCGGCGCTGGCCGTGTCACCGGCGTCCTCCGGCGTGTGGTGCACCCGCTCGCCCTCGGTGGGCACCTGTGGGCTCTCGGCCTCACACAGCAGCACGTCACAGCCACCAGCCAGCTCGGTGAGGCCAGCGCACGGTGCCGTGTCACCCGAGTAGACCAACGTGCCGCCGGCAGTCGCGACACGCAGGGCGAAGGCCGGCATGCCGTGCGCTACCGCCCGACTGGTCAGGCTGAACGTACCGACGTCCACCCGGTGCCCGTCGTACAACTCGGTGACCGCGAAGGCCGATTCGATCGGGCTACGGACCGTCGTGTTGGTGAGAAAGTGGGCCAGCCGGTCGGCGATACCCGGTGGGCCGTACAGCGGAATCGGGGCGGGCAGACGGATATCCGCAAACAACGCGCCGTAGTACGCGGTGAGCAGGTCCGCACTGTGGTCGGCATGCAGGTGTGAGATCCAGACAGCGGTCAGCTCGTCGAGTCGGACGTACCGTTGCAGCGGGCCCAGGGTGCCCGTACCGGCATCCATCCAGACGTGGGTGTCGCCGCTGGACAGCAGGTAGCCGGAGCACGGGTTGTCGACGCTCGGATACGGCGTCGCGCAGCCGAGGACCGTGAGGCGAAACGGCTCGTCGATCATCCCGACATCCTAGGTACGGTCGCCGACCTGCCCACCCTGACAGCGGGGTCGACCGTACGGCGGCAGCGGCGACCGAGCCCAATGCCGCGACGGCCGACCGTCACGGATTCAGCAGGCCGGAAACCGCCCTGTGCAGGCGGGCCGCCCGTCCGGCCGGGGTCCGGGCCTTCAACAGCGGCAGGATCACCCGATAACGGCCGGTCTTGTCGAGCGCCTCGAAGGCGTTGGCGGCCTGCGGGTGGGCCGCCAACGCCTCAGCCAGATCGGTCGGCACGGTGGCGTTGCGCTGGGCCGTGTAGGCCGCCGCCCAACGGCCGTCCGACTGGGCGGCGGCGACCTGAGCCAGGCCAGCGGGCCGCATCCGCCCGGCGGCGGTCAGTTTCTCCACCCGCTCGACGTTGACCCGGGACCAGGGGCTGCCCTTGCGGCGGGGCGAGTACCGCTGGAGGAAGAAGTGCTCGTCGTACGACCTGCGGTGGCTGTCGATCCAGCCATGACACAGTGAGACCTCCAGCGCCTGCTCGGACGTGACCGAGACACCGGGCGAACCCTTCTTGGCGATCTTCAGCCAGGCCTCGGTCTGGGACTCGTGGTGGTCGGCCAGCCACGACTGCCATCCGGCGGCATCCTCGAAGTGCATCATCGCCCCAGAACCTCCAGGTAGTGCCGGTTGTACATGATGCCCAGCACGTTGCCGAAGGGGTCGATCACGGATGCGGTGACGAACCCGGGGCCGTACTCGGTGAGCGGCTGGTAGGGCGTCGCCCCCATGGACAGCAGCCGGTCCAGGGCGGCCTGGACGTCGTCGACGTGCCAGTGCAGGATCGCGCCCCCGGGTGCGGCAGCCGCACCGGGTGGGGCGTACCGCCGGTCGATGAGACCGAGTTCGGACTGGTAGTCGCCGATCCTGAACTCGTAGTAGGCCGCCGGCTGTCCGTTGCCCGGGCGCTCGAAGTACGGCTCGACGCCAAGGAGTTCGGTGTACCACTGCTTGGCCGCCTCCGGGTCGTCGACCCAGAAGTTGACGGTGGCCGGTCCTCGCAGCATGGATGGTTCCTTCCCTCGGTGGGTGACGATGACCATCCTGCGCCCTAAAGTGCTCACCCTCTGAGCAGTTTTCCTGGGATTCTGGGGACATGCGCGCAGACCGACTCGTCGCCGTCCTTCTACTCATGCAGTCCCGGGGCCGGGTGACCGCCGCCGAACTGGCGACGGAGCTGGAGGTCTCGGTGGCCACCGCCCGCCGGGACCTGGAGGCGCTGTCCGCCGCAGGCATCCCGGTATATCCGCAACCCGGACGCGGGGGCGGCTGGTCGCTGGTCGGCGGTGCCCGCACCGACCTCAGCGGCCTGTCGGCCGTCGAGGCACAGGCGTTGTTCCTGCTCGTCGGCCCGGCCGCAGCCGTCTCGGAAGAAGCCAAGGCGGCGCTGCGAAAACTCGTACGGGCGCTGCCGCAGACCTTCCGGGCCGACGCCGAGGCCGCCGCCAGCGCTGTCGTGATCGACCCCACCCGTTGGAGTGGGCGTGACCAGTGGCGGCCCGAACTGGTCGAACTGCTCCAGACCACCGTGGTTCGCCGGCGCAAGGTCCGCCTGACCTACACCAACCGGGCCGGAGAGCAGACCGAGCGGCTGGTCGACCCCTGGGGTCTGGTCGACAAGGACGACATCTGGTACCTGATCGCCGGTACGGAACGAGGACAGCGCACCTTCCGGGTCGACCGGATCAGCACGGCAGAGCCGACCGACCAGCCGGCCGAACGCCCGGACGACTTCACGCTCGGCACCGCCTGGCAACAGGTCGTCGACGCGGTGGAACAGCAGCGCTCACGTACCTGGGCGACCGTACTCGTCGAGGCCAGGTTCGTTCCGGTACTGCGCAACCAGTTCGGCCGGCACTGCCACACCGAGGGCGAGCCCGACAACGGGCGGGCCCGGGTCCGCCTGGCCGCACCGACCCCGTTGGACATCGCCCGGCACCTCGCCGGCTGGGGCGCGATGATCGAGGTGGTCGAACCGCAATCCGTCCAGTTGGAGCTGGCACGGATCGGAGCCGAGCTGACCAGTCGCTATCCCAACGGGCGCTGACACCATCTCTCCCCGGCAGCGTGGGTGCCCTCTCCCTGGCAGCGTGGGTGCCCTCTCCCTGGCAGCGTGGGTGCCCTCTCCCTGGCAGCGTGGGTGCCCTCTCCCCGGCAGCGTGGGAGCCGACGGTCCCGAGCCGACGGCTCTCCCGGAGCGTGCCCGCTTGACCTTGACACGGTGACAAGGTCTTCACTGTGGCCAAGGAGGTGGTCCCGATGACCATGCCGAAAGAGGGCACGAACACGATGCGGGTTCTCCAGGGGCTGGAGAACAGCAGCTCGTCGGTGCGCCTACAGGCAGCGCTGGCGGTCGGCACGACCCCGGACCCGCAGTTCGTCGACAAGCTCGTCGAACGGTGCGCGGTCGAGCCCGATTTCTACGTACGCGAAATGCTCACCTGGGCACTCACCCGCCACCCGTCGTCGACGACGGTCCCGAAGCTCGTCGACGAACTCCGCTCCGAGCGTACGCAGGCACGAAGCCAGGCGTTGCACACGCTGTCCAAGATCGGGGACCGGCAGGCCTGGCCGGCGATCACACGGACTCTTCTGACCGACGCCGACGACGAGGTGGCGCGGAGCGCCTGGCGAGCAGCCGTCGCACTCGTGCCCGAAGGTGAAGAATCCGAGTTGGCCGGAGTGCTGGCGACACAGCTCGGGCGCGGCGAGCGGGAGACGCAGTTGAGCCTCAGCCGGACGCTGATCACCCTCGGTGAGGTGGCCATGCCGATCCTGCACGCCGCGATGACGGATCGCGACCCTCGCGTACGTCAACACGCGATCGCCACGGAACGGCTGCTGCGCAACCCGGATGCCGGATTCGAGTTTGCGATCGAGGAGGCGAAGCGCATCGTAGCCCTCGGCACGACCGCCCAGGAGGGGTGACAGGCAGTGTTGATCGGTGATGTGGCACGACGGTCCGGAGTCAGCGCCCGCATGCTCAGGCACTACGACTCACTCGGCCTGGTACGGCCAACGGGTCGTACCCAGGCTGGCTATCGCGAGTACTCCAGCGAGGACATCCGGCGCATCTTCCATATCGAGAGCCTGCGGTCATTGGGACTGTCGCTGCGTGAAGTCGGGCGCGCGCTGGACGATCCCGACTTCACCCCCTCCGAACTCGTCGACGACCTCATCCGCCGGACGCGGGAACGCATAGCGGCGGAGACGGAACTGCTCACGCGACTCCATCACATCGGTGCCACGGAACCCGCCGACTGGGAGGACGTCCTCCAGATCGTTGCACTCCTCCAAGCCCTGGGATCGGAGAGCGCCTGGAAGCGTCAGCGCGCGGCCCTGTCCTCGGTCGAAAATGTTGCGGTGCCAGTGGAAGCCCTGGTCGAGGCGACGTTGAGCGAGACGGACCCGAACGTCGCCGGCGCCCTCCGATGGGCTCTGGCGCAATCGGGCGATGCCGGATTGGCGCTGCTGGCGGAGGGGCTCGGCTCAGCAACAGCCGAGGTACGGAAACGCGCCGTCCAGTCCATCGCCGAGATCCCGAACGGCGGCGCGACCGCGCTGTTGCAGGACGCCCTCACGAACTCCGACATCGTCGTCCGCAGATATGCAGCTCTCGCGCTCGGGATACGTGGAGTGGCCGACGCGGTCCCGACACTCATCGACATGATCGTCGACGATACGAACGACGTCGACGCAGCCGATGCACTCAGCGCGCTGGCGAGTGATCCCGCGTTGGCGGATCAGATCGCTACCAGGCTCGTCGAATGCCTCGCCGACGGCACCACTGAATCGTCTACCCGCCGACGGCTGACACAGGCGCTCGCGGACGTTCCGGGGCTCACGGCGTCACGTGCCCTCGCGGACCTGTCACATGACGAAGACCGTGCCGTTGCGCTCACTGCGACATACATTCTCAAGCTACGAGCGCACGACAACGGATCTTTCCGGGAGTGAGCTTCTCCCCTGACCGGACACCGGGGGTCTGCACAGTGCTGGGTGTGACGATGCCCGAGGCGGACTCCGTGGGCCGCGCCTGGCAGCCCCGGACCGGCAGTGGGACGGATTGACCGACCTGTCAGACCCGGGGCATAGGGTCCGGCCCCGATGGATGTCTACAGCCAGGGCAAGGACGCACCCCAGGGCTCCCCCGCCTACGAGTTGTACGCGTGGGTCGAGTCCCTGCACGAACTCATGGACCTTCTCTACGGGACCTTCACCGAAGAGCGGTGGTCGCACACCTACCGGTCTCCCTCACTGAAGCGCCTGGAAAAGGAACTCCTCTGGTACTTCGAACACCCGCACGGCGGCGACCTGGACACGATCTTCTCGAAGTCCGTCGCGGGCTATCTCGGCGAGACCCTGCTGAACGAGGTGGGTGGACGCTGGGACTGGGACGAGAACGCAGGCACCTCAGGGCTGCCCGTCGTACGCCCGGACCCGGTGTTGGGGCTGGATCCGGTCGTACCGTCGACCATCGTCGACCAGGCCGTGACCGAGAAATCGGGTCTGGTGTTCACCGAAACAGCCCGTAGCCTGCGAAGCGTGGTGCGGGCCCGGCAGCGGAAGAAGGAGAACGCGGGCTGGCAGCCGGAACGGACACCCACCCCATGGGTGGCACGGGAGGACCTGGAAGCGGTCACGTACGCCAGACAGCTCAGCGACTGGAGCAACCGCTGCTACAGCATCTACTACTACACCTGGGCCGACGAGGCAGGCGGCGGAATCGAACACTGGAACTTCCAGCCCGAGTCCCTGGACACGATGGAGGCCCTGCTCCGCGAGAACTTCCAGACGGTCGAGGACTACAACCGGGTCGCGGACGAGCCCTTCTGGATGCAGGCCGCCTGGTACGTCGGCGAATACGTGGTACGCCGAAAGCGTGCCCAGTGGCAGTATCTGCAGGTCAATCCGGACGCCGAACCCGGCACACTGTACGCGGCCGACAGCTACTGGACCGGCAGTGCCTTCGTCAGGCAGCGGTACCGCTACGACAGCCACGCCGAGCACCCGCACGAGATGCTGCGTGCCGTCCTGACAGGGACCGGTCTCCGCGAGGTCGTAAATCGCTTCAACGACCCCCGCAACGGTGGTGACTACGGACCGTGATTCAGGCTGCCGAACATCGCCGCCCTGGCAGCGCGTACCCCGCATTGGCGAACCGGAGGTGACGGATGGCGAGTAAGCCTGGCAAGTCGGTTTCAGTGACGGTCACTACGGAACACCCCCACGTGCGTGGGGAGCACGCCGTCGCCGCAGCGCGAGCAGCCGAGTGCGCCGGAACACCCCCACGTGCGTGGGGAGCACGCTGGAGTCCCTGCCCGCTTGAGGGCACTACTTCGGAACACCCCCACGTGCGTGGGGAGCACGGGACGCGCTTGGTTCCCTCGCCGTTGCACGTCGGAACACCCCCACGTGCGTGGGGAGCACCTGGATAATCGGACCGGTCCACGAATCGAGCAAGGAACACCCCCACGTGCGTGGGGAGCACGACGCTATCCGCTAATGGTTGACGTAGACAACAGGAACACCCCCACGTGCGTGGGGAGCACGGTAGGGCCGGTGTGACAGCACCGGCCCTCGGCGGAACACCCCCACGTGCGTGGGGAGCACAAACCCGGATGGCACTCGAAGAAGTCGACAAGCGGAACACCCCCACGTGCGTGGGGAGCACATGGCCGCGACTTTGTCGAACATTTCTCCCCCGGAACACCCCCACGTGCGTGGGGAGCACGCTGTCGGCGGCGGTACCCGTCTCAGCCCAGCCGGAACACCCCCACGTGCGTGGGGAGCACTTGCTGATGCTCTTCAGCCAGATCGCTGTGCACGGAACACCCCCACGTGCGTGGGGAGCACTCGTACCCGGCGACAAAATCCAGATCCGCGCGCGGAACACCCCCACGTGCGTGGGGAGCACTGCCGTGCCTGGCCACCGACCCCGTCTATGTACGGAACACCCCCACGTGCGTGGGGAGCACGCACGGGCGGATCCCCGGTCCGCGTAGGTGCGCGGAACACCCCCACGTGCGTGGGGAGCACTACAGAAGTTGAAAGGCTGGGGTCTGTTGTGGGGTTGATCAGCGTGGCGTGGTGACACGGCGAGGGTTGATCGATTACACCGAAGGGGTGAGATATC
>NZ_JBHTMP010000118.1:0-10934 GCF_042679305.1 Micromonospora sonneratiae
CCGACCCTTCACCTGGACCGCCACCGCAGACGACATCCTCGCCAAAGTCCAACTCGTTCAAACCAACATCAAGAAACTCGTGGCAAACAACTCAAAGCAAACCGATCAGGATCACGAAACACTAGATCTACAGGACAATTGTCAGCGGTCATGCGGGAAAGACTGCCGACACTGCGGGTAGAAGAACAGTCTTGTTCTTTCATCGGCACCCCGTGAAGACTGGGCATAGGGAGCGGCGTACAACCGGCAGATCCGGCTGACCATTTCGCCCGGCAGTCGCCATGCAATCTCTGACCCGGCCGGAAGTCGATACGGCGGGCGACGGGAATCGCACCAGCGCCGACAGTTTGGAAGATCGTTCCTGACTGCCCGGTTCCGTCCGATGCGCCTGGTCGTCGGTGTGTAGCGGTGCCCGGTGCTGCCCACTGGTGACCGCCTACGACACCGCCCTACGGACCGCGAATGGCCCGGTCGCGCGCACTGCCTGCCGGCGTCGTACGGCTTCCCGCCCCGACCGACCCGGAGGCGGGGCGGCTTGCCGTGGCACCGGGTCACCGCGCGCCCGGACCACGTACTGCGGTGGCCAGCGGCCGGCAGCCGATTTCCTGGCCCGCAGCGGCGGGGTTGACCGCCTATGCAATCGTCACGGCATCGCGTCGGACCCGTTGCCGCCAGATGGCTGCACTGCAGTTGCTTCTACTAACAAGGCTCAACGACTCCAGCTTCGGTGTACCGCTCGTCGTCGTCGCCGAGGACGTTTGCCCGCAGATCCGTGGCCATAGGCACGAACTCGTTCGCGGGATCGGTGGTGAAGTAGCCCTTGATCATAATCTCCCCATCTGCCCAGGTAAGTGAGACGTCGCTGCCATCACCGCAGACGTGGGAGAAAATCGGAATGTCGCCATCCCACCCGCCCACGGTCAGGGTCGGACTGCTCTGGGCGTAGGCCAGCCATTCGGAAAGGTCGATCGGGTTCTTCCTGCTGTCGCAGTGCCTCTTCGCTCTCGTGATGTGCAGTTCGTAGCCCACGGTCTGCCTCCCTAGGTGTTCACCAGGTGGCAGTGAGCCTAGGAGATCACCGGACAAGCCCACTACCAGTGAAGACATCGCCTACATCAGCTACGGCTGGAGTATCAGACCGACGTCGCCGGTCGGGACTGTCCGGGCAGGTCGCGGACGAGGACCTCCCGCAGCGCGGCCGGCGCGTCGAGGAACGCGTAGTGCACGCCGTCGAGCAGCTCGAACGTCGTGGGCGCGTACTCCGACCAGCCTCTGGTCAACGCGGCGGGCACGTCGACGTCGAGGGTCCAGCCGATCGCCGTGATGGCGGTGGGCAGCGTCTTCGGGGCGTCGAAGACGTACTTGCGGGTGGCCTCCATGTCGGTGATCAGAATCTCGTGCACCAGATCGATAAGATCCTCCGGAGGATCTACGGTACCCATGCCCACCAGCAGCCCGTGCAGTTCGTCGCGCAGCTGTGCCTCGGTCATGCCCAGCAGCCGTCCGTACGGCGGGTCATGCGGCGCGACCTGGGAGGACAGGAACAGGCGGGCGGGTAGGGGGGCACCGCGCTCGGCCAGCCGGATCGTCGCCTCGACGGCGGCCAGCGCCGAACCACAGTGGCCAAAGAATCCGAACGGTCGGTCCAGATAGGGCGCCAGACCGTCGACGACTCCGTCGGCCATCTCCTCGTAGGTCGCGTAGGCCGGCTCGCGCATGCGGTTCTCCCGACCGGGCAGCTGCACCGGGCAGACCTCGATGTGCTCCACGAACTGTGGCCAGGCCCGGTACATGCTCGCGCCGCAGCCGGAGTAGGGGATGCAGAACAGCCGGGCGGCGCTGTCGGCGGACGGTTCCCGGATCAGCCACTTCTGCGGTCGCACGGTCATCCCTTCTTACGCGCGGTCATCGGCAGATGCTTGTATCCCGACACGAAGTTCGAGGCCAGACGCTGCGCCGGGCCGGCCGGGGCGAAGTCGGTGAAGTTGCCGAACAGTTCGGTGAAGAGCAGACGCAGCGTCACCCGGGCGACGCTGTGCCCGACGCAGTGGTGCGCGCCAGCCCCGAACGCGATGTGCCGGTTGGGTCGGCGGCGGATGTCGAAGGTGAACGGGTCGGCGAACACCTCCTCGTCGCGATTGGCCGAGGCGATCCAGACGACGACGGCGTCACCGGCGTGGATCTGGGTGCCGCTGAGCACCACGTCGCGGGTCGCGTACCGCATGAAGTAGGTGATGGGCGAGGCCCAGCGCAGCGCCTCCTCGACCCCGGAGCGGATCAGGCCCGGGTTCGCGACCCAGTCGTCGAGGTACGGCGTGCCCATCAGGTGGTCCATGGCGAAGTTCGGCGCGTGCGGCGTGGTCACGTTCGCACCCAGCAGCATGCTGTAGCAGTTGGAGACGATCTCGCCCTGGGACATGCGGCGGCCGTCGAACCGGGTCTGCAGCAGGACGCTGATGAGATCGTCGCCATGGTTCCTGTCGCGCTCCTCCACGATGTCCTGGAAGTAGGCGAACAGTTCCCGGTGAGCGGCCTCCAGGGTGTACCTACGGCCGCGGGGATGGCGGTACTCGGGGTCGTCGGGCGCGATGCAAACGGTGGTAAGGCGGGTCAGCCGGTCCCAGTCCGAGGGGGGCAGGCCCATCAGGATGCCGGTGACCGCCATCGGCATCGCCAGCATCGCATCGGCGAAGTCGAACGTCGCGCCGTCGGCCAGTGGCCGCAGCAGCCGCACGATCTGCCTGCGGATCACGTGCTTGCTACGTTCGACGGCGCGTACGGTCAGCGCACGCTGCAGTGGCTCACGCATCACGCTGTGCCGGGGCGGGTCGGTCACCGCGAGCTGACTGCCGCCGGCCGGGTCGTCGGTACCCAGCAGGTCGATCATCGTGCCGCGTTCGGAGGTGAAGGTCGCGTAGTCGCGCAGTACGAGATCGGAGTCGCCGTACCGGGTGACCGACCAGAAACCCAGCCCGTCGCCGACGTCGTGCCAACTCACCGGGTCATGTCGGCGCAGGGCGCGCCAGATCTGGTGCGGGTCGCCGTCGCTGTGCACCGTCGGATCGACGAGGTTCGGCGCCTGATGGGCCACCGGGCAGCGGCCGGGGAGCTGTTCTGCGGTCATGGTTGGCACACCTCGGTGGACGACGAGGGCTGGGCCTGCAGGTTGCGGGCCAGTTCGGCGACGGTGGGCTGCAGGTACAGCGTGCGCGCCTGGAGACTGACCTTGAGGTCACGGCGCAGTGCCTGGATCAGGTCGACGGCCAGCAGCGAGTGACCGCCGAGATCGAAGAAGTCGTCCTCGACGCCGACCGGCTCGATGCCCAGCAGGGAGCCCCACATCTCGACCAGCGTGGACTCCAGCGGCGTACGCGGTGCGACGAAATCGTTCCAGACGTTGCGCGCAACCCGGGTTGCGGTCGGCAGCACCTGGCGGTCGACCTTGCCGTTACGGTTGAGCGGCAACTCGTCGCGCACCAGGATCGCCCACGGGACCAGATAGTCGGGCACCGTCGCGGCCATCCGCTCACGCAGACGGACCCCGATGCCCGCCGCGTCCACGCCCGGCGCGAGGGTCACGTACGCCAGCAGCCGCTTGCCGCCGGCCCCGTCGGGCTGGGCCACGACGACGGCCTGGTCGACGCGTGGATCGCGGGTGAGCTCGGCCTCGACCGCGCCTGGCTCGACGCGATAGCCCTGGATCTTGACCTGCTGGTCGGCGCGGCCGAGGAACTCCAGATCCCCGCTCGGCAGCCACCTGGCCAGGTCGCCGGTGCGGTACATGCGCTGCCCGGCGGCCGACGGCAGCGGGCAGGGCAGGAAACGTTCTGCGGTTGCCCCGGGCCGGTGCAGGTAGCCGGTGGCCAGGCCCGCGCCGGTGGCGTACAGCTCGCCGCGTTCGCCGACCGGGACCGGGCGCAGGTCGGCGTCGAGCACGACCACTCCGGTGCCGTTGATCGGGCCACCGATCGGCACCGACTCGTCCAGGGCCGGTGCCACCGTGCTTGTCCAGCAGGTGGTGAACGTGGTGTTCTCGGTCGGGCCGTACCCGTTGGTGAAGGTCACTCCCGGGTGCGCGGCCAGCAGCGTGCGCACCTGCTGTGGCGCGATCACGTCGCCGCCGGCGATGACGTGCCGCAGCCCGGCGAACGCGTCCAGGTGCGCCGACACCATCTGGTGGAACAGCCCTGCGGTCAGCCAGAGCACGGTGACAGCCTGGTCCCGCAACGTCTGCGCCACCTCGGCCAGGTCGACGGGGCCCGGCGGGAACAGGGCCAGCCCGGCGCCGTTGGCCAGCGGTGCCCAGATCTCCATCGTCGAGGCGTCGAAGGACACCGGTGCCAGCTGCAGAAACACGTCGTCAGGACGGATCGTCATCCAGTTCGGATCGCTGACCAGCCGGACGACCGCCCGGTGCGGGACGGCGACGCCCTTGGGCTCCCCGGTCGAGCCTGACGTGTACGACACGTACGCCAGCGCGTCGGGGGCCGGCGGGTCGGCTGGCAGAGGTGCGTGGCCGTCGCCGTGACCGTGGCCTTCGCCGTGACCGTGACCGTGACCGTGGTCTTCGCCGTGGCCGTGGCCGTGGTCGTCGCCGTCGAGCACCGGCACGTCGTCGGGGATCCCGGCGCGCAGTGCCGGGTCGGCCAGCACCAGCGCGGCCCGGGCGTCGGCAAGCAGGCGCGCGTGACGTTCGCCGTGGTCGTCGGGGTCGAGGGCGAGGTACGCCGCCCCGGCTCGCAGCACCCCCAGCAGCGTCGTGATCAGTTCCGGGGAGCGGTGCATCAGCACGCCGACGATGTCGCCGGGACGCACCCCCGCCCGTGCCAGCGCCGCGGCGACGACGGCGGAGCGCTCCGCGAGCTGCCCATAGGTCATGGTGTACGGGCTGCGGATCGCCGTCGCGTGCGGGGTCCGGGCCGCGTGCGCGAGGACGAGGTCGGGCACCCCGGCGTGGGGAACCGCGCTGCCGTCGCGGCGGATACCCGGGCACTCGCGATGCCCGGTCGCCGCGATCGCGGGCAGGGTCGACTCGGAAGAGTGCGGGGTGGCTTTCGCGGTCGTCATGTGCTTCCTCGCATCGGCGTTGCGGCGGGGCCTCGACGCCCGGGGCGCATTCGGCATACTCGGGGATCGATGAGTTGAACTGGCGGGGGTGGGGAATGGCCGAAGGGCTCGTCATCGGGCGGCGCTTCAACGGGCCGCCGGACAGCGCGCAGGGTGGTTACGCGTGCGGCCGGTTCGCGCTCGAGGCGGCGGGGCCGCTGGGCAGCGGTCGCGCCGTCGTGACGCTGCACGAGCCGCCGCCGCTGGATGCGCCGATGCGGTCGGTCGTCGCCGGCGGACGGGTGCACTTCTGGCACGGTGAGATCCTGGTCGCCTCGGTGTCGCGGGCCGGCACCCCCATCGAGACCGTCCCGTTCGTGGCGCCCGAGGCGGTGGCCGCAGCCGAGCACCGTTACGTCGGTGCCGACCGGCATCCGTTCGCCGGATGCTTCGTGTGCGGGCCCGGGCGTGCCGACGGGCTCGGCCTGTCGCCGGGGCCGATGTCGCCGGGGCGAACCGGGTGCCGCTGGACACCGGACCCCTCGCTCGGGGCTACGGCGGGTACGCCGGTGCCGGTCGAGTTCGGGTGGGCCGCCCTCGACTGCCCGGGTGGCTGGACCGTCGACCTGGCGGCCACGCCGATGGTGTTGAGCCGGTTCTCGGCCGAGATCATCGATCCACCGGTCGTCGGGACCGGCTACCTCGTGGTGGGCCGGCGCGACGCGGTGGACGGGCACACGCTGACCACCACCACGGCTCTGTACCGCCGGGACGGCGTGCTGGCCGGCCGGGCCCTGGCCCGATGGGTGCGCACGGCCGTGGTGTAGCCCGCGGCGCGGCGCATCGGCTCCCGTGGTCATGCAGCCCCCGCCCCTTCTTCCTCCGTACCGGACATCGTCGATCGGCAGCTGCCGCAGCGCCCAGTCGGGAACATCCCCGACCCGGTCACGAGGCGACGGCGGCCTCGGCGACCTCGGTGCGGCCGACCAGGTTGGCGACCTCGGCCCGGGAGCACACGTTGAGCTTGGTGAAGACCCTGCTCAAGTGCGTCTCGATCGTCTTGTGGCTCAACCCCAGCGCCCGCGCGATCTGCTGGTTGGTACGCCCACGGCTGACCAGGACCGCCACCTCGTACTCCCGGCAGCTGAGCTGGTGCAGCTCGGACGGCCCTGCGGCGGGCAACGGGTGCAGGGCCGGCGCGAGGTGCTCCGGGACGGCTTCGGAGGCGGCCGACTGCGTGGCGCATCTGCTGCGCTCGGCGTCGAGCTCCTGGTACAGCTCGGCGTGCGCCCCACTGTGCAGCAGCCGCAGCGCGGCGGAGTACCAGTACGCCGCGGTGTGCGGGGCCAGGGGCGCGGTCAGCCGGGCGGCCTCGACCAGGTGCCGCACGCCGTCCAGGTCCCCGACGCGGCCGGTGCGCTCCACGTGCACCGCGCACAGGTCGGCGGGTTCGCCGCGCTCGCGCAGGATGCGCAGCGCCCGCAGGTGGGCGCCGAAGCGCCAGCCGCCGGGGGCGGATGCGTAGCAGACCCAGCGCGTCATGAGGGTACGAAAGCGCAGCTGCCCGGTCGAGCCGACGGGGCGGATCAGGTCTGCGGCGAGCAGGTCGTCGATGCCGGTCAGTACCTCGTCCTGCGACAGCTGCGCCACCGTGGACAGCAGCGCCGGGTCGACGATGTCGGCGGCGACGGCGGCGGCGTGGCACACCAGCTTCGACGACGCGGGCAGGTGTGCTATCTCGGCCCGGGTGCCGGCTGCCTCGCCGGGGACCGCCAGATGGGGTTCGGGCAGCGGCCCGCCCGCGCATTTGCCCGGCCCCGCGCACCACGCGGCGAGGGTCTTGACGAACTGCGGGTTGCCGTCGGCCTGCCGCAGCTCCCGGTGCCGGTGCGCGCTGCACAGCTGGGCCGCTCCCAGCGGGCTCAGCTCGTCGGCGGCCAGGCCGCACAGGGCGATGCTGTCGGCTTTCGCGGTGCCCAGGGCGCGCAGCAGCCACGGTGACGTCTGGCGTGTCCGGCGGGCCAGCACGACGACGAGGGCATTGTCTGGCGGTCGGTCGAGCAGTTCCGCGACGGCCCGGGTGGACGCGCCCGGCGCTCGCTCGACGTCGTCGAGCAACAGCACCCGCAGCGCCGCGTCGCGCCGCTCCCGCTCGGACCGGCGCGGCAGCTCGGTCGAGGTCGCGATGCCCTGCGCCCGGGCACGTTCGGCGAACGCGGCCAGCAGGGTGGTCTTGCCGACGCCCGGTTCGCCGACGACGTCCACGACGGACGGTCGGCCGCCACGGGCACGATCGAGCACCTTTTCCCATCTGTCGATCTCATTGCGGCGCCCCACGATGCCCTCGTCGGCGCGGGCCGTGATGGGCCCGGCGCCGTGGAAGGCGAGTGGGCGAGGTGATCGCCTCAGGACATGGTGCGACTTCGAATCCACAGGTGGCCCCCCGTATCGATCATTCACGTATAGAAATACTATGTTCGCCTCGGCGCGGGTACACCCGAGTGACGGAAGCCCGCCGATGCGGCGGTAGGGGTTATCCCTGACTTGGCCACCCACCCATTGACGCTGATCATGGCCTGAAGGGTTGGCGACCGAACGGGGAAACGACGAGTGAGCATCGACGACTCTGTGCCAGGACTCGACATCGCGGTCATCGGCATGTCATGTGCGTATCCGGGAGCCGCCGACGCCGAGCAGTTCTGGCACAACATCATGTCCGGCGTCGAGTCGCTGACCGACCTGACCGAGACCGACCTGCTCACGGCCGGCGAGGACCCGGATCTCATCCGGACCGCCGAGTACGTGCGCCGCGCCGCCTGCATCGACGACGTCGAGATGTTCGACGCGGCCTTCTTCGGGCTCACCCCCCGCGAGGCCGAGAAGATGGACCCTCAGCACCGGCTCTTCCTCGAGCACTGCTGGCGGGCCGTCGAAGCCGCCGGCTACGACCCGCGCCGCCTGCCCGGCCCCGTCGGGGTCTACGCCGGGCAGGGTGCCAACACCTACATCGAGCAGGTGCGCTCGCAGGTGGACCGGGCCGCGCTCAAACGCACCGGTGGGCGCTGGGAATCGGTCGGCTCCCTGGAGAACGACGTCGACTACCTCACCCCCAAGATCTCGTACTATCTGGACCTCACCGGGCCCAGCCTCCCCGTGAGCACGGCCTGCTCGACCTCACTGGTCGCGGTGCACCTGGCCTGCCAGGCACTGCGCACGTTCGAGTGCGACGCAGCACTCGCCGGCGGCGTGTCGATCAGCCCGCCCGTGCGTCGCGGCTACCTGTACCTCGAGGGCGGCATCGCCTCCGCCGACGGCCACACCCGCTCGTTCGACGCCCGCTCCACCGGCACCGTCTTCGGTTCCGGTGTCGGCGTCGTGCTGCTCAAACGTCTCGAGGACGCGCTCGCCGACGGCGACCGTATCGACGGGGTCATCATCGGTTCGGCGGTCAACAACGACGGCGGCGGCCGGGCCGGGTTCACCGCGCCGGGTGTCGACGGCCAGGCGCACCTGATCGCGGCCGCCCAGGCGATGGCCGGGGCCCACCCCGACACGATCACCTACCTCGAGGCACACGGCACCGGGACCCCGATCGGTGACCCGATCGAGATCGCGGCGCTGACCAGAGCGTTCCGCGAGCAGACGGAGCGGCGCGGATACTGCGTGCTGGGTTCGGTGAAGGCCAACATCGGCCACATGGACTCCGCGGCCGGGATCGCCGGCCTGATCAAAGCCCTGCACGCGGTCAAGCACGGCATCATCCCGCCGCAGCTGAACTTCCACGAGCCCAACCCGGCCCTGCGACTGGCCGAGAGCCCGTTCCGGATCGCCACCGAGCGGGAGCGCTGGGTCACCCCGTCGGGCGTGCCACGCCGTGCCGGAGTCAGCTCGTTTGGCATCGGCGGCACCAACGCCCATGTGATCGTCCAGGAGCCGCCCACCGTCGACCGGACCGCGCCGGCCCTGCGGTGGCAGATCCTGCCGGTGTCGGCCCGCGAGGACGCCGCCGTCAGCGAAGCCCTCACCGGCCTCGCCGAGCGGCTGGACAGCGGCACGGTGCGCTTGGACGACGCCGCCTACACCCTGCACGCCGGCCGGTCCCGGTTCGCCCGGCGCGCCGCCGTCGTGGCCCGCGACAACGCCGGTGCCGCCGCAGCACTGCGCGAGCGGCGCGCATACCCGTTCGTCGAGGCCCAGCCCACGGCCACGGTCGCGTTCCTGTTCCCCGGGCAGGGCGCCCACTACCCGGGCATGGCCCGGGGCCTGTACGCCGAACTGCCCGAGTTCACCGCCGTGTTCGACCGCTGCGCCGATCTGTTCACCCCGCTACTCGGCCACGACCTGCGCGAACTCGTGTTCGGCGAGGACCCCGACGGCCTGCTCGACCAGACGCGATTCGTGCAACCGGCACTGTTCACCGTCGAGTACGCCCTGGCCCAGGCAATGATCGCGCGCGGCGTACAACCCAGCGGGATGCTCGGCCACAGCATGGGCGAATACGTGGCGGCGACCCTGTCCGGCGTGTTCACCCTGGAGGACGCCGCACGCGTCATCGACGTCCGCAGCCGGCTGATGCAGAGCGCCCCACCCGGCGGGATGCTGGCCGTGCCGCTGCCCGAGGCCGAGGTGACCCCGATGCTGACCGGCGGCCTCACCATCGCCGCAGACAACGGACCCCGGCTGGTCGCCGTCGCCGGAGCGCAGGACGAACTCGACGAACTGCAGCGGGCCCTGGCCGCCCGCGACGTCACGACCAGACGGCTACGGGTCGGTCACGCCGCCCATTCCCCGTCGATGGCCGATCCCGCCGCGCGGCTCGTCGAGTTCATGCGCACGATCGCGGTCCAGGCACCGCAGATCCCGTACGTCTCCAACGTGACCGGCACCTGGATCACCGAGGAGCAGGTGCGCTCGCCAGGGTACTGGGGCAGGCACATGCTCGAAGCGGTGCGCTTCCGTGACGGGCTGAACACGCTACTGGACCACGTGACCGGGCCGCTGGTCGAGATCGGACCGGGCCACGGCATGCTGTCGCTGGCCCGGGCGGCGGCGCCCACCGCACCGGACAGCCGATTCGTACGCACCGCCCGGTCGAAGGCCGACGAGGACGACGACATCGCCGTCGCGTACGCCGCCTTCGCCGCCCTGTGGGAGCACGGCGTCGAACCGGACTGGCCTTCGTTCGACTCCGGTATGCAGCGGCGTGCCGACCTGCCCACCTATCCCTTCCAGCGCAAACGGTTCTGGATCGAGACCACGACCGGCCCCCAGCCGGTGGCACGGCAGGCACCGCTGGTCCGGGACCCGAACACCTGGCTCTACGCCCCCGCTTGGCACAGCACCACCCTGCCCCGCGTCGGCAGCGGGCCGCGCGACGTCATCGTCGTCGGCGGCCCCGACGCGCTGACGGCGGCGGCCCGCGCAGCCGGCCACCGGGTCACCTCCGTGCACGCCGCCACCGCCGACGAACTGCGACACGCCCTCGACCACGCCGTCACCATGACGGATCAGGCCACCGTCGTGTACGCCGACGGCCTGCCCGCAGGCCCGCACGACGACGCACCCGTGCGGCTGCTGGCGGTCGCGCGCACCCTCGCCGCGCACCCCTCCGGCCAGTTCGACCTCATGGTCCTGACCGCCGGGACGTTCGACGTCACCGGCGACGAGACGATCGTCGCCGAGCAGGCGATCCTCGCCGGGATCGGCAAGGTGATCCCCAAGGAACTGCCGCACGTGTCGTGCCGGGTCGTGGACCTCGACGCGGCCCGCGACGCCGCCGGTATCGCCGATGCGCTGACCGCCGAACTCGCCGTGAGCACATCGGACCCGGTCGTGGCGTACCGCGGGCCGCGCCGCTGGGCCCAGGGCGTCGAGCGGCTGCCGGCCGC
>NZ_JBHTMP010000119.1:0-10417 GCF_042679305.1 Micromonospora sonneratiae
CGTCGCCGTCCCACCAGCGGCACCGCAGGTGGGCGACCGCGTAGCTCCGCCGCCCCGCCGCCCCGCCGCCGGCCGATCCGCAAACCACCACGCCCGCCGCGCCTGGCCGACCCGAAGCGTCGGCTGCGGCTGGGCATGTTCCTGACCCTGGCCGTCTTCGTGGCCATCGGTATCCGGCTCGTCGTACTCCAGGTCGTGCCGGCACCGGCGTACGCCAACGGTGGCGCCGACACCCGGATCGCCTGGGTGGACCTGCCGGCCCCGCGTGGGGCGATCTACGACCGGGACGGGACGGCGCTGGCGCACAGCGTCGAGGCACGTTACGTCTACGCCGACCCGACCCGGGTGAAGGACCCGGCCGCCACGGCCGAGGCGCTCTCCCCGCTGCTCGGCATTCCCCGTTCCGAACTGGTCGAGCGGATGGCGCCACGGAACCGGCCCAACGGGCGGCCATCCGAGTTCGAGTACCTGGCCCGGGGCGTCGAGATCGACACCGCCAAGAAGATCATGGAGCTGGAGCTTCCCGGCATCAACGTGCACCGCGACGAGCGCCGGGAGGTGCCCGGTGGGGACCTCGCCGCGAACCTGATCGGGTTCACCGGGAACGAGATGCAGGGCCTGGAGGGCCTCGAGGCGCGCTACGACGACGTGCTGCGCGGGGTCAACGGCCGGCGGGAGTTCGAGGTGGGGCAGGGGGACCTGGCCGCCCCGATTCCGGGCGGTCGGAACCGGGTCACCGAGGCCCAACCGGGTGGCTCCATCCAGCTCACCATCGACCGCGACCTCCAGTACGAGACGCAGCGGATCCTCAGCCAGATGATGCAACGGGTCGCCGGCAGCACCGGGGCGGCGGTCGTCCTCGACATCCGTACCGGCGAGGTGCTGGCCCAGGCCAGCCACCCGACGTACAACGCGGCCCAGTGGCGGCCCAGCAAGCCGACCGACCGGGAGGACGCGGCGACCAGCTTCGTGGTCGACCCCGGCTCGGTGCACAAGGCGATCGTGTTCGCGGCAGCCCTGGAGGAGGGCATCGTCCGACCGGACACCAAGGTGCCGGTCGCGCCGGCCATCCGCCGTGGTGACCAGACGTTCCGGGACACCCATCCCGCGCCCGCCGGTACCAACATGAGCCTGCCCGGAATCCTGGCCTACTCGTCCAACGTCGGCACGATCAAGGTCGCCGACGCGCTGGGCAAGCAGAAGCTCTACGAGTACCAGCAGAAGTTCTGCCTCGGGCAGGCGACCGGGGTCGGGTTGCCCGGTGAGGCCTCCGGCCGACTGCTCCCACCCGACGAGTGGAGCGGCTCGTCGTACGGGTCGGTGCCGATCGGGCACAGCGTGGACGCCACCCCGTTGCAGATGGCCGCCGTCTACGCCGCCATCGCCAACGGCGGCACCTGGGTGCAGCCACACCTGGTCAGGGAGACCATCGCCCCGGACGGGAAGCGGACCCCGGCGCCGGCACCCCGTACCCACCGGGTGATCAGCGAGGAGAACGCCGCCGCGTTGCGGACCATGCTGGAGGCGGTGACCACCGTCCCGGACGCGACCGGGGTGAAGGCGGCCATCCCCGGCTACCGGGTGGCCGGCAAGACCGGCACCGGATCCCGGTTGGTCGACGGCAAGTACGTCCCGGGCGAGGTGGCCTCCTTCATCGGGATGGCCCCGGCCGACAGCCCGCGCTACGTCGTGGCCGTCTTCGCGCACACCCCGAAGGGGGGCGGTGGCGACATCGCGAGCCCGGCGTTCAAGGAGATCATGAGCTTTGCTCTCCGTCACTACCGGGTACCACCTACCGGTACGAAACCGCCCAAGTTTGTCGTCTATCCCCGTTGACCGGCGATAACCCGACATCATCGGTAAGTGCGGGCGAACTACCGGGGCGGCTGTGCGTCCCGGCCCTGTCGACCGGGTAGGGTCTGACGCCGTGCCCGGCAATCCACGTCCCCGCACCATTGTTCCGATTCGGCTCGGTGACCTCGCCGCTCGGCTCACGATCGAGCCGCCAGCTGGTGCCGCCGAAGTCACGGTGACCGGGGTGACCCACGACAGCGGGGCGGTCCGCCCCGGAGACCTCTACGCGGCCCTGCCCGGATCGCGTCGGCACGGCGCCGAATTCGTCCCGGCGGTCGCGGCGGCCGGCGCGGTGGCGGTGCTGACCGACCCTGCGGGCGCCCCTGCGGCGGCCGAGGCCGGCCTGCCCACGTTGGTGGTCCCCGACCCCCGTGCGGTGCTCGGTGAGCTGGCGGGCGCTGTCTACGGCGACCCGACCGCCGGGCTGACCGTGATCGGGGTGACCGGCACCGCCGGCAAGACCTCGACCGCCTACCTGATCGAGTCGGGGTTGCGGGCCGCCGGTCACGTCACCGGGCTGATCGGCACGGTGGAGACCCGACTCGGCGACCTCACCCTGGACAGTGTGCGGACCACGCCGGAGGCCACCGACCTGCATGCCATGCTGGCCGCCGCCCGGGAACGCGGCGTCACCGCCGTGGTGATGGAGGTGTCCAGCCACGCGCTGAGCATGGGACGGGTCGGCGGGGTCCGGTTCGCGGTCGGTGGCTACACCAACTTCGGTCAGGACCACCTGGACTTCCACGCCGACTCGGCGGAGTACTTCGCGGCCAAGGCACAGCTCTTCGACGGCCGGTGCGCCACCGAGGTGCTCAACCTCGACGACCCGGCCCTCGGCCCGCTGTTCAAGCCCGGCACGGTGAGCTACTCCACAGCCGGGGACCCGACCGCCACCTGGCGGGCGATCGAGGTCAGCGACTCCGGCTACACCCAGCGGTTCACCGCCCTCGGCCCGGACGGGATCGCGGTGCCGGCCGGGGTGTCCCTGCCCGGCCGGCACAACATCGCCAACGCGCTGCTGGCGATCGCCACCCTGGTCGCAGTCGGGGTCGATCCGGCCACCGCCGCGTCCGGGGTCGCCGTCTGCCCGGGCGTGCCCGGACGACTGGAACTGGTCGACGCACCCGGGCCGGTACGGGGCGTGGTCGACTACGCACACAAGCCCGACGCGATCGTCGCCGCGCTGGCCGCGTTGCGTGAGCTGACCGCCGGCACCGGTCGGCTGATCTGCGTGATCGGAGCCGGCGGCGACCGGGACCGGGGGAAGCGGCCGGTGATGGGGGCCGCCGCCGCCCGGGGCGCGGACCTGGTGCTGATCACCGACGACAATCCCCGTACCGAGGAGCCGGGCGGGATCCGGGCCGAGGTGCGGGTCGGGGCCGAAGAGGCCGGTACCACGGCACAGCTCCTGGAGGTGCCCGGCCGACGGGCCGCCATCGACGAGGCGGTACGGCTGGCCGAGCCGGGCGATGTCATCGCCGTGCTCGGCAAGGGGCACGAACGCGGGCAGGAGATCGCGGGGCAGACATACCCGTTCGATGACCGGATCGAGTTGGCCTCCGCGCTGACCGCCCGGTTCGGCAGTCCAGTGAGGCAATCATGATCGTCCTTACCCTGGCCGAGGTCGCCGGGGCGGTTGCGGGGCGGCTGGTCGCCGCCGACCCGACCGCCCAGGTCACCGGACCGGTCGAGTTCGACTCACGCAAGGTGGTCCCGGGTGCGCTCTTCGTGGCGTTTCCGGGCGAGAAGGTCGACGGGCACGACTACGCCGCCGACGCGGTGGCCGCCGGTGCGGTCGCGGTGCTCGGCACCCGGGCCGTGGACGGCGTGCCGATGGTGCTGGTCGACGACGCGTTGACCGCCATGGGCAAGCTCGCCCGAGCGGTGGTGGACCGGCTGCCCGGGCTGACCGTGGTCGGCGTGACCGGCTCGTCCGGCAAGACCAGCACCAAGGACCTGATCGGGCAGCTCGCCGTCCGGCTCGGCCCGACCGTCGCGCCGCCCGGATCGTTCAACAACGAGCTGGGCCATCCGTACACGGCACTGCAGGCCGACCCGGACACCCGGATCCTGGTGCTGGAGAAGGGCTCGCGTGGCATCGGGCACGTCCGCTACCTGTGTGAGGTGGCGCCGCCGAGGATCTCGGTCGTACTCAACGTCGGCAGCTCGCACATCGGCGAGTTCGGCTCGGTGGAGGCGATCGCCCAGGCCAAGGGCGAACTGGTCGAGGCGCTACCGGCCGACGGGTTGGCGGTGCTGAACGCCGACGACCACCGGGTACGGGCGATGGCCACCCGTACCCAGGCCCGGGTCGTGCTGGTCGGTGAGGCCCCCGACGCGCAGGTACGCGCCGAGGACGTCCTCGTGGACGAGCGCGGGCGGGCGTCGTACACCCTGGTCACGCCGGAGGGGCGGCAGCCGGTCCGGCTCGGGTTGACCGGTCGGCACCAGGTGGGCAACTCGCTGGCCGCCGCTGCGGTGGCCCGCGAACTCGGCATGCCCCTGACCGAGTTGGCCACCGCCCTCGGCGACCTGGGGCTGATGTCGACCCGTCGGATGGACGTCTACGACCGCCCCGACGGGGTGACGGTCATCGACGACTCGTACAACGCAAACCCCGCATCCACCTCGGCGGCCCTGCGCGCCCTGGCCAGCCTGGGCCAGAACCGGCGGACCGTGGCCGTGCTCGGCTACATGGCCGAGCTGGGGGAGTTTGAGCGGGATGGTCACGCGGAGGTCGGGCGGCTCGCCGCCGAACTCGGCGTCGACCGGCTGTTCGTGGTTGGTGAACCGGCCGCGCCGATTCACGACGGCGCGTCCGGGTTCGAAAATTGGGGAGGAGTGTCGGTGCTGGTAACCGATCAGGCGGCGGCGGTTGATGCGCTGCGCAGCGAGTTACGGCCGGGAGATGTCGTCCTGGTGAAGGGCTCGCGGTACCGCACCTGGGAGGTGGCCGACGCGTTGCGCGTCGAGCCGGGCTCCCCGGTGGCGGGCACGGTAGAGGGGGATGACGCGGCGTGAGGGCAGTCATCGTCGCCATCGGCATCGCCTTCCTCGTCTCGCTCTTCGGTACCCCTCTGGCGATCAAGGTGTTCACCCGGCTCAAGGCAGGTCAGCCGATCCGCGCCGAGGGACCGGTCATGCACCAGGGCAAGAAGGGCACGCCCACCATGGGTGGCGTGGTCTTCATCGTCGCCACGGTCATCGCGTACGTCGCCGGCCACCTGGCCCTGACCACCCTGCCGGATCAGCAGATCGCCCAGGTCGAACCGACCATCACCGCCCTCGTGCTGCTCGGCCTGATGGTCTTCTCCGGTGCGGTCGGGTTCATCGACGACTTCCTCAAGGTCCGCAAGCGCAACAGCGCCGGACTCAACAAGCGGGGAAAGCTGTTCGGGCAGATCCTGGTCGGCGCCGTGTTCGGTGTGATCGCGCTCTACTTCCCGAGCAGCATGGTCGACGCGGAGGGCGACTCGACCAACGTCGAGACCGTGGGTAGCACGATGCTCTCCTTCATCCGGGACATCGACTTCCTCGATGTGGGCAAGGTCGCCTCGGTGATCATCTTCATCTTCGTCGTGATGGCCGCGACGAACGGCGTCAACCTCACCGACGGGCTGGACGGATTGGCCACCGGAGCCTCGGTGATGGTGCTGGCCGCGTACGCGCTGATCGCGTTCTGGCAGTACCGGCACTGGTGCGCCGACCCGGCCTACACCCGGGACTACTGCTACTCGGTACGGGACCCACTGGAGATCGCGCTGATCGCCGGAGCCGCGGCCGGGGCATGTGTGGGCTTCCTGTGGTGGAACACGTCACCAGCCCGGATCTTCATGGGGGACACCGGAGCGCTCGGCCTCGGCGGTCTGATCGCCGGTATGGCGATGTCCACCCGGACCCTGCTGCTCCTGCCGATCATCGGTGGTCTCTTTGTGATCATCACCATGTCGGTGGTTATCCAGATCATCTCCTTCAAGACCACCGGTAAGCGGGTCTTCCGGATGTCCCCACTCCAGCACCACTTCGAGTTGGCCGGCTGGAGCGAGGTCAACATCGTCGTCCGGTTCTGGATCATCGCCGGCATCGGCGTGGCCATCGCACTGGGTCTGTTCTACAGCGAGTATCTGGCCGCGATGAGCTGACCGGTGCCGCTGGCTGCGGAAACGGCCGGCACTGAACGTCGACGGGGGTGTCCCGGCCCGGGCCGGGACACCCCCGTCCGTCGTCCGTCCGGTCGTCCCCTGGCCCGTCACCACGGACCCCGCCCGTTGCCGGTGCCGGGGCGTCCGCCCGTCCGGTCACCGGCCCGGTCGGCCGGCCAGCCCCGGTCGGTACGACGCCGCAGGGTCGACACGCCGACCGGGTCACGTGTGCCGGACCGGCGTGCCGGGCAGGTGATGATGACCCGATGGGGAGGACGAGGGGCCTGCGGCATGACGGATGAGCAGCTACCACCACGCCGTGCCGACGGTGGTCGTACCACGGCGGCAGTGCCCGCCGAGGGACCCGCCCCGGTCGCCGTCAGCGGCACCCGGGGCGTGGGTGTCGGCGGTGCCTTCGCCGCCCTGCGGGGCCTGCTGGCCCGGCCGCTGGCCTCCTACTACCTGCTGCTCTCCAGCGCCGGCCTGCTGCTGCTGATCGGGCTGACGATGGTCTTCTCGGCGACCAGCGTCAAGGCGTACGCCACCGATGGCAACACCTTCGCGGCGATCAGCAAGCAGGCGGCCTTCGCCCTCATCGGCCTGGTCGCCTTCTGGGCCTTCCAACGGCTGCCCGCCCGTACGTTCCGTGACCTCGGGGTGCCGGTGCTCGGCGCGTCGCTGGTCATGCTGGTGATCCTCGACGCACTGCTGGCCTGGGCGAAGCTGCGCAACCTGGAGGTCGCCAAGATCGGCCCGTTGGAGGCCAAGCTGCTCTGGCTCTACCTCGGTCCGATCCAGGTGCAGCCATCCGAGCTGGCCAAACTCGGCCTGGTGCTGTGGGGAGCCAACGTCATCGCCCAGAAGGGTGCCGCCCTGGGTTGGTGGCGGGAACTGCTCAACCCGTTGTTCCCGGTGGTCGGCCTGCTGTTCGTCCTGGTCGGCTACAACGACCTGGGCACGATGCTGTGCCTGTTGGCTGTCGTGGTCGGGCTGCTCTGGGCGGCCGGGGTCCGCAAGCGGATCTTCGCGACCCTGTCGGTGCTGGGCCTGGCCGGGGTCAGCCTGCTGATCGCCGTGGCCTCGCTGGGCGCCGGATCGGGTGAGAAGGACGCGGAGAACTACCGATTACTGCGGCTGACCGCGTTCTTCAAGACCCCGGCCGACTGTGGGGACCCCTGCTACCAGGCGTTGCAGGCCCGGTACGCGATCGACAACGGTGGCTGGTTCGGGGTCGGGCTGGGCAAGAGCGCCACCAAGTGGAACTGGCTGCCCGCCGCCGACAACGACTTCATCTTCGCCGTCCTCGCCGAGGAACTGGGCGTGATCGGGTGCATCGTGGTGCTCGCCCTGTTCTCCGTCCTGGCGTACACCGGCCTGCGGATCGCCCGCCGGATCGAGGACCCGTTCCGGCGATTGGCCGCTGCGGCCGTCACCACCTGGCTGGTCAGCCAGGCTGTGATCAACATCGGTGGGGTGGTCGGGTTGCTGCCGATCACCGGCCTGCCGCTGCCGTTCATCTCCGACGGCGGGAGCGCCCTCGTGGTGACCCTCGCCGCCGTCGGCATGCTGGCCTCGTTCGCCCGGGCCGAGCCCGATGCGGCGAGAGCCCTGCATGCCCGTCCGCCGGCCCGATGGGTCCGACTAGTCTGGGCCCCGTTGCCACCGCTGCCGGCGCGTCGTCGTCGCAGCGACGACAGCGTACGTCCGGATGATGCGCGCAAGCGCCGGGATGGCCGGTGAGAGGAGACGCCGAATGGGGCCGCTGCGGTCGGTCGTACTCGCCGGAGGCGGCACCGGAGGACACATCTACCCGTTGCTGGCCTTCGCGGACTGCCTGCGTCGGCATGACCCACGTGTCCAGATCACCTGCCTGGGTACCCCCAGTGGCCTGGAGAACGAACTTATCCCGCCACATGGCTACGATCTGCGGCTGATTCCCGCCTACCAGCTGCCCCGGTCGGTGAACATGAACCTCATGCGCACCCCGGACCGGATGTGGAAGGCGGCCCGTGCCGCCGGCAAGGTGATCGACGAGGTACGCGCCGACGTGGTCGTCGGCTTCGGCGGCTACGTCTCGGTACCGGGCTACCTGGCCGCCTGGCGGCGGGAACTGCCCATCGTGATCCACGAGGTCAACGTGCCGCCCGGGATCGCCAACCGGCTCGGCATGAAGTTCACCAGACACGTGGCCGTCGGGTTCCCGCACCAGCCGACCCAGGCCGAATCACTACGGGACGCCCGGGTGGTCGGTGTGCCCCTGCGGCGGTCGATCGCCGGGCTGGACCGCGCGGCCCGGCGCGCCACCGCCCGCGCCCACTTCGGGCTGCGCCCGGACCTGCCGACGCTCTTCGTCGCCGGTGGCTCGCAGGGCGCCCGCACGATCAACCTCGCGGTCTCCGGCGCAGCCAAGGAACTCACCGGCGCGGGCATCCAGGTCCTGCACGTCGTCGGCGCCCGCAACGAGCCGATCTCGGTGCCCGAGGACCTGCCGGTGCCCTACGTCACGCTGCCCTACCTGTCGGAGATGGAACTCGGCTACGCCGCCGCCGACCTCATGCTCGGCCGGGGCGGCGCGATGACCTGCGCCGAGGTGGCCGCCGTCGGACTGCCGACGATCTACGTGCCGTACCCGCACAGCAACCAGGAGCAGAAGCGCAACGCCCTGCCCGTGGTCGAGGCGGGTGGTGGGCTCCTGGTCGACGACGCCGAGATGAGCCCCGACTGGGTCCAGCGGACGGTGGTGCCGCTGATCCGTGACCCGCAACGCCTGGCGGCGATGGGCGCCGCCGCGGCCGCGTACGGCCGGCGCGACGGTGACGAGGCGTTGCTGGAATTCGTTTATGAGGCGGTGGCCCGGTGATCGGGCGCACCGCGAGTGGAAGGTTGTCCCTATGAACACCGCGCAGTTCAGCCCCGCCGGTACGGTGACCGCCGAGGAGTTGGGTACGGTCCACCTGATCGGTGTCGGTGGGGTTGGCATGAGCGGCCTGGCCCGACTGCTGCTGACCCGGGGCATTCCGGTCTCCGGCAGTGAATTGCGGGAGTGGCCGACGCTGGCCGGCCTGCGGGCGCTGGGCGGCACCATCCACCGTACCCATGAGGCGGCCAACCTCGACGGGGTGGACACTGTCGTCTACTCCACCGCGATTCCGCAGGACCACGTGGAGCTGGTCGAGGCCCGGCGGCGGGGGTTGCGCGTACTGCACCGGTCGGAGGCGCTGGCGGCGGCGATGACCGGTCGGCGGACGGTCGCGGTGGCCGGCACCCACGGCAAGACCACCACCACTTCGATGGCGACGATGATCCTCCAGCAGGCTGGCCAGGACCCGTCGTTCGTGATCGGCGGGGAGATCTCCGAGGTCGGGTCCAACGGCCATCACGGCAGCGGGGAGTACTTCGTCGCCGAGGCCGACGAGAGCGACCGCTCGTTCCTGCGCTACCGACCGTTCGTCTCGATCATCACCAACATCGACGAGGATCACCTCAACACGTACGGCGACTACGCCGGTCTGGCGACGGCGTTCGCCGACTTCGCCCGGCTCACCGACCCGGACGGGTTCGTGGTGACCTGTGCCGACGACCCGGGCTGCCGGGAGATGACGCAGACGCTACGGGCCGAGGGACGTACCGTGTTCACCTACGGTGAGGCGGCCGACGCCGACCTGCGGGTGTCGGAGATCGTGTCGTCGGCGCAGGGGGTCCGCTACCTGGCCGAGTTGGAGGGCACGCCGCTGGGCGAGATCCGGATGCCGGTCCCCGGGCGGCACATGAGCCTCAACAGCGCCGCGGCGGTGCTCACCGCCTGCAAGCTCGGGCTCGGGCTGGCCGACGCGGTGGCCGCGCTGGCCGTCTTCCCCGGCGTCCGCCGCCGGTTCGAACGCAAGGGGGTCGTCGACGGGGTGATGGTGTACGACGAGTACGCCTACCACCCGGTCTCCATGACCGCCGCGTTGCAGACGCTGCGGGAGGTGGCCGCCGGTGGCCGGGTCATCGTCGTGTTCCAGCCGTACCGGGTCTATCGGACCCGGGACCTGCACACCGCCCTCGCCACCGCTCTCGGGCTGGCCGACGAGGTGGTGATGCTGGAGGTCTTCGGACCGGGTGAGGTACGCCAGCCAGGTGAGGGCGGGGCGAAGCTGACCGAGGCGATCGCGTTGCCGGCCGACCACAAGATCTTCCTCGACTCGTGGGACGACGTGCCCGCCGAGGTGGCCCGACGGGCCCGGGAGGGCGACCTGGTGGTGACCATGGGCGCACCGCCCATCTCGCTGATGGGCGACGAACTGCTCGACGCACTCTCGCGGCGGTCCGCCGAGGGGGTGCCGGTCGGGAAGGCCGCCCCGGCCGGTGCGGGGTCCGCCACCGGCACCGCCGGTCCGGACGCGACGGTCCGCGACGCGGGATGACGTCGGGGTCGACTC
>NZ_JBHTMP010000120.1:0-9707 GCF_042679305.1 Micromonospora sonneratiae
GGGACGCCCGCCAGCTCCGCGCGCCAGAACCGGGCCTGCTCGGCCAGGTCCGCAGCTTGCAGCAGTTGCCGTTGCAGGCGGTCGGCGTCGGCGAGCCCGGGGACCGGGTACGCGAACCGCGGCGCGCAGCCGTCGACCCGGGCGGCGTACGCGGTGCCGAGGTCGCGGGCCAGCACGTGCTCGGACCACCCGTCGAACGCGATGTGGTGCACCACGATCCCGAGCAGCGACCGCCGCGACGATGTCTGGACGAGCACGACCCGCCACACCTCGGCGTCGGCGAGCACCAGCGGCCGGGACAGCGCCTCGTACAGCAGTCGCCGCGCCGCAGCCTCGTTGGCCACTTTGATCAGTTGGAAATCCGATCCGCGGTCGCCGGGCGTGGCCAGCGCCCCGGCTGTCAGGTCGTACCGTGCGCTCAGGTACCCGTGGCGGTGGTGCACGTCGGCGACCGCAGCCGCTAGCGCCGCGACGTCGACGGGCCCGTCGATCTCCCAGATCATCGGGCAGAGTGCGGCGAGGTCGAACTCGGGGTCCAGGTTGCCGAGCAGGAACCCGCCCTGCATCGCCGACAGGGGCACGCTGTCGCGATCGGCGGCCGGCGGGGGATCATCGGCGGGGTCGGGCGCCGCAGCGGGCAGTGGTTCGGTGAGCCAGCGTTCCAGCGCCGCCACGGTCTGGGCCCGCATGAGGCGCGAGACGGGGATCGGGCGGCCCAACTGCGCGCCCAGCCGGTGGCAGATCCGGATCGCCGAAAGCGACGTGCCGCCGAGCTCGAACAGTGACGTGTGCGGGTCGACCGCGGTGAGTTCGAGCACCTCGGCGAACGCCCGCGCAACGACGCCGCTCGCCTGCCCGCCGACTGCCGACGGGGCTTGGCGCAACAGTTCGCGCAGCGCAGCGGTGTCGAGTTTGCCGGTCGGCGTGAGCGGGAACGCGGCTACCTCGACGACCCGGGCGGGCACGCTGTAGGCGGGCAGCTCCGCACGCAGGGCGGCGAGCACGGTGTGCGGGGTGGCGCCCGCCGCAGGTTCGGCCCGGTAGACCAGACCCATCGATTCGTATCCGCCACCCGCTCCGGGCAGCAGCACGGCGGCGCTGCGCCGGACGCCGGCGACCAGGTCCGCGGCCCGTTCGACGGCCGCCGGCTCGACCCGGTGACCGCGTACCTTCACCTGCCGGTCGGCGCGGCCGGCGAACAGGTACACGCCGTCGGCTCGCCGGCTTCCCCGGTCGCCGGTGCGGTACAGCCGTACGGGTGAGCCGGCGAGGGTGAGGGTCACGAACCTCGCGGCGGTCTCCGCCGGATCGCCGAGGTACTCCACAGCCAGGCCGTCGCCGGCGATGCACAGTTCGCCGACCTCGTCGGGGTCGCAGATCCGCCCGTCGTCGACCACCACGACCTGGGTGTGTGGCACCGGCCGGCCGAGCGGCACCGGGCCGTGCAGTTCCTGCGCGGTCACGTCGTGGGTGAGCGCGAACACCGTGCTCTCGACCGGCCCGTAGCCGTTGACCAGCCGGATTCCGGGATGGACGGCGAGGAACCGCGCGCACTGGTCGGGCCGCAGCTCCTCGCCCCCGGCGATGACCGTGCGCAGGCCGGTGAACGCGGCCACGTCCTCGTCCACGACCAGGTGGAACAGCGACGTGGTGAGGAAGACGGTGTCGACCCCGTGCCGTCGGATGACCTGGCGCAGCCCGCGCGGGCCGAACGGGTGATCGTCGAGCAGCACGCAGGTGCCGCCGTTCAGCAGCGGGCCCCACAGCTCCAGTGCGAACGCGTCCCACGGCACAGCGGCGGCCTGTGGCATCACGGTGCTGGTGTCGAACCTGGCGAACGGGCAGTCGTCGAAGAGCCGCAGGGTCGCCCGATGCGGCGACACCACGGCCTTGGGCCGCCCCGTCGTGCCCGAGGTGAAGAAAACCATCGCCGGATCGGCACCGGTGATGTCGGCATCCGGCACCGGGGCGGGGCCGCCGGGCGGCACAGGTGCGCCGGGAAGAACGAGGCCGTCGGGGAACACCTCCGGTGAGCCGACGATGACCGTCCTGGCGTTCACCTGCCGCACCACGGCCCGCTGCCGGGCGGCTGGCCAGGCCGCGTCCAGGGCCGCGTACGCCGCCCCGCACTTGAGCACTGCCAGCAGCGCCACCACGAGCTCGACCGAGCTGGCCAGCAGCACCGGTACCGTCTGCCCCGGCCCGACACCGCGGGCGTGCAGCAGCGACGCCACCGCGTCGGAGGACTCGTCAAGGCTGCGGTAGGTGACGCGCCGGCGCCCCTGGATCAGCGCGACGGAGTCGGGCCGCGTCGCTGCCCGGGCACGGAAGACGGCGTGGATGAGATCAGGCCGGCGCCCGGCGGTTGCGTCGTCCACCCGAACAGCAAAGCCGGCCCCGCGGCGGGCCGGCAGTAGGGATTTTCCCGGACCGCTGCCGCGGCCCAGCTCGCGCTATGGTCCCCGCATGTCCTCGCTGTCCTGGTCGGCCGACCTTGAGTGCTGGCTGGTGGAGCAGCCCGCGTTGAGCCGCGCCGTGCTCACCGACGACCGGTTCAGCTCGCAGACGCTGGGCACGGCCTTCCGCCGGTTCAGCAACACGGCGATCCACACCGAGTGCGCCCACCTGCTGGACATCCTTTCCCGCTGGTACGTCCAGCACGACCCGCCCGAGCACACCGAGCGGCGGCGCCTGTCCCAGGGCAACCTCACCCGTACGGCGCTCACCGCGCTGACTCCCGCGATCGAGGCCGTGGTCGCCGAGGTGCTCGACGCGCTGCCCGAGCAGGGCAAGGCCGACGGCGTGCGTGACGTCGCCCAGCCCGTGTCCGCCCGCGTGATCGCGCTGGCGCTGGGGGTGCCCGCGATCGATCCGCGGCTGCTGCATCGCTGGTCGACCGACATCGGCCGGTTCCTCGGCGCGGTGTACCGCCTCGACTACGCACGCGCCGCCCAGCGTGCTGTCGAGGAGATGGCGTCGTTTCTGGAGGATGCGCTGAAGACCGGTGCCACTCGCGGCCCCGGACCGGTCTACCGCGGCACCGACGCGCGCGAGAACCTTGCCGCGCACACGATGATGCTGTTCGGCGGGTTGGAGACCTCCGGCCGGCTGCTGACCCTGGGCCTGTGGGAGCTGCTGCGCGCGCCCGATCCGGGCATGGTTGACGTCGACGGGCTGCTCGACGCCGTGCTGCGGGACTATCCGCCGCTGCGCTACGTCAGCCGGGTCGCCACCCGCGAGTGCGTCTTCGACGACCAGCGGATCCGCGCGGGCGACCTGCTGATGGTGTCGCTGACGGGAGGGGCTGCGGCAGGTGCGCCGGTGCTCGCGTTCGGCCAGGGCCGCCATTACTGCCCCGGCATGCAGCTGACCATGATCGAGGCGAACCTTGTGCTCAGCCGGTTTCGCGAGCGCTTCCCCGGTGCGGCGTTGTCCACCCCGGACGTGCGGCCCACGGCGGGCGCCGCATACCACGGGTTCGACTCACTGCCCCTGACCCTTGTCCCCACCCCCCGAGCCGAGGACGAAGACACGACATGAACCCCGTCGCCTCCATCGCCGGCATGCACCGGCTCACCCCGGGTCGGCCCGGCATCCGCCTCTACTGCTTCCCGTTCGCAGGTGGCAGCGCCGCAGCGTACCGGCCGTGGGCGGCGCTGCTGCCCGAGGTCGACCTGGTGAGTTTCCAACTGCCCGGACGCGCCGAGCGTCTCGGCGAGGACCCGGTCACCGATCTGCGTTCGATGGTGCCGGGGCTGGCCACCACGATCGCGGCGGACCTCGACGGCAGGCCGTACGCCCTGTTCGGGCACAGCATGGGCACGATCCTGGCGTACGAGGTGGCGGCGGAACTCGCCCGGCTCGACGTCGCCGCGCCCCGGCTGCTGGCTGTGTCCGGGCGGCGGGCGCCGCACGTGGTCGACCCCGAGTTCGTCCCGTACCACCCCATGCCCGACGACGCATTCCTGGCCCGCATCGAGGCACTGGGCGGCATCCCGCCGCAGCTCGCCGAGCACCGCGATCTGATCGAACTGATGCTGCCGACGCTGCGCGCCGACTTCACCGCCGTCGAGACCTACCGGGCAAACGTCGGCGAACGCCTGGCCTGCCCGATCGCCGTGTTCGGCGGGGTCGACGACCCGGATTCGCCGCCCGCCACACTGCTGCCGTGGGCCGAGCTCACCACCGCGCCGACGACGGTGCACACGTACGACGGCGGGCACTTCTTCCTGCTGGACCACGCCGTCGAGGTCACCTCGGCCATCGCCGCCGCGCTGGGCCGGACGACGGCAGGCTGACGGCCATGCTCGTCTGCGGTGTCGAAGGGTTCCGCAGCCACTGTCATACGAGAGCGAGGGAGACCAACCGTGTTCACCGATGAGGACCAGGTCCTCCAGGTCGTCGTCAACGACGAGGAGCAGTACTCGATCTGGCCGGTCGACCGCGACGTGCCACCGGGGTGGACCGCTGCGGGGTTCCAGGGGGTCAAGGGCGACTGCCTGGCGTACATCGACCAGGTGTGGACCGACATGCGTCCGCGCAGTGTCCGCGAGGGTGCCGCCGAAGGGGCGCGTCATGACGGGTGAGCAGCTCACGGATCGGCTCAGCGGCATGTTCGCCGCGGTGCTGGAGCAGCCCGAGGTGGGGCTCGACGACGACTTCTTCGCCCTCGGCGGGCACTCGCTGACTGCGGGCCGGCTCGTCAGCCAGGTCAAACGAGACCTGCTGGTGCGGGTCACGCTGGTCGAGTTCTTCGACGATCCGACGGTGCGGGGTCTGTCCCGCCTGGTCGAGCAGCGGCTCGGCGCGGACTCCCCGTCCTGACGCCCGGTTACGCGGGTGCGCCGGTGCCGGCCGCGCGTACCCGGTAGCGGGCCGGGCCGCCGGGGGCCGTGAATGTCGCCGCCAGCTCTTTGCGGTCGACCTTGCCGGTGGCCGACACCGGTAGCGCCGCGATCACCCGAACCCGGCTGGGCTGCATGTACGCCGGCAGCACGCCGCGCAGGAATTCGCGTACGGCCTGCTCGGTGACGCCGTCGCCGGCCCGCACCGCCAGGCCCAGCTCCGGGGTGTGCGCCGCGCCGAAGGCAAGCGCGACGGCTTCGGCGATGCCCGGCATCCGTGCGGCGGCGCTCTCGATCTCGCCGAGTTCGATGCGGAATCCGCGGATCTTGACCTGGTGGTCGAGCCGGCCGAGGAACTCCACCCAGCCGTGCGAGGTCCAGCGTGCCCGGTCGCCGGTGCGGTACATCCGGGTGCCCGGTGTCGGCGACCACGGGTCGGGGACGAAACGTTCGGCGGTCAGCGCGGCGTCGTTGAGGTATCCGACCGCCACGCAGGTGCCTGCGATGTACAGGTCACCGGGTTCGTCGAGCGCGCACGGGGTGCCGTCGTCGGCGAGTACGTAGTAGCGGGCGTTGCTCATCGGGTGGCCGTAGGGGATGCTGCGCCATCGCGGGTCGACGGCCTGCACGACGAAGTCGTTCGACCACACGCAGGCTTCGGTGGCACCGCCCAGCGCGACCAGGGTCGCGGTCGACCACGCTGCCGCGAGTTCGGCATGGGTGGTCAGCGGGACCCAGTCCCCGCTGAGGAACACGCGGCGAAGCGCGGTGCCGCCGGTGCCTGGCCGGGTGCGCTGGAACTCCAGCACGGCCGTGAACGCGGCCGGCGCCGAGTTCCACAGTGTCACCGCGTGCTCGACCAGGGCTGCGGCCACGCGGCCGGGTTCGGCCAGTTCCGCATCGGGCAGCAGAAGCAGGCTGCCGCCGGCGCTGAGGACGCCGAACAGGTCGTACACGGACAGGTCAAAGGAGAACGGGGCGGCCTGCAGCATCACGTCGGCGGGGCCGACGGCGTTGCGCTCGTTGAACCAGCCGACGAGGTTCACCACGCTGGTGTGGCTGATCGCGGCCGCTTTCGGCACGCCGGTCGAGCCCGATGTCGTGATCGTGTATGCGAGGTCGTCGGGTCGCGGGCCGGCCGGTGCCGGGGCGTGCGGGGCCGGTTCGTCGAGGCGTGCCGGGTCGTCCGGGCCGGCACGGCGCGGTGCCGGGGTACGCACGGCGTGGGTGGCCGGGGTGGTGAGCACGACGTCGTAGCGTGCGGCCAGCGGCCCGGCGAGTCCGGTACCGTCCCGGCCGCGCAGCTCCAGCCCGGCTCCCGGGTAGCCGGCGGCGAAGTCGTGCCACCACTGTCGCGGTAGGCGCAGACTGCCGGGGAACTGACCGGACGGCGGGTCGACCACGTCCGCGACCACGATCGCGGTGCCCGGTGCCGTCGCAGCGATCAGGTCGTCGAGCACGCCGCGCAGGTAGGCGGCGTCGGGGAAGTACTGCACGACACTGGCAAGCAGGACGACGCTCACATCGCCGGCCCGGCGCAGCAGCGGCCCGGCCTGGTGCGCCCAGCCCGCCGTCGCGGTGACCGGCAGCCCGTGCTGTTCGGCCCACCGGGCGAGGCGGTCCATCGCGGCGGGCGCGGCGTCGAGGGCGATCATCCGGGCGACCCGGGGGGCGATCTCGGCGACGATCAGGCCACTGCCGGCGCCGATCTCGGCGACCGTCGAGCCGGGGCGGTAGCGTGACAGGACGAGCCCGGCGACGTGTCGCGCGTACGCGGTGACCTGGTCGGCGTCGAAGCGGTAGCCGCCACGGTCCAGGTTGAACCCGGCAGCCGCCGCGATGTCGTCGGTGTTGGTGATCGCGTCCCAAACCTCGGCGACCTGTGCGAGTTCCGCTGCCCGGTCCGGCGCGGCGGTGTGGAACACCCGGGTCAGCAGCGGCAGGCCGCAGGCCACGTCGAATGCCCGCCGGGCGAACTCCGGCGCGACGATGAGGCTGGTCACCCGTAGCGAGGCGAGGACCTCGGCGATGCGGGTGTCGGGCCAGCGCGGGTCGAGCGGGACGTAGAACGCCCCGGTCCGCACCACGGCGATGATCGCCGCCACGCATTCGGGCCGGTGGTCGACGAGCACCGCGACCGCTTCGCCACGGCGTACCCCGTACGCCGTGAGTGTGCTCGCCATCGTGCGGGTCTGGTCGGCCAACTCGGCGTGGCTGACGCTCGTGCCGGTGGCTGTGCGTAGCGCGGGGTGGTCGGCATGCCGTGCCGCCGCCCGGTCGAGCAGGTCGACGATCGTGGCGTCGGCGTCGAAGGGGGCCTGGGTGTCGTTGGCTGCGGCGACCATCGCGGGGAACGCGTTCATCGCGGTGTGCCCTCGGCCGCCGCGAGGTCGGCCAGCAGTGCCGAGGCGACCTCGTGTTCGTGGTCCCACAGGTAGTGGTGGCCGCCGTCGAAGGTGCGGACGGTGGCCCGGTGCTCGGTCAGCTCGCGCCAGCTCTCCAGCGCTGCCGTGGGTACCAGCGGGTCCTGGCGACCGCCGAGGACGCTGATGGGGCAGGTCAGCCGCAGCCCGGGTATGTACCGGTAGTCGTCGATGAGCTCCAGGTCGGCCCGCAGCATCGGCAGTACCAGTTCCAGCAGCTCGGGGGTCTGCAGCACGGTCGTCGGGAGCCATCCGCCCTGGCCCGCCAGTTCGATCAGCTCGGGGTCGGACAGCTGCCGTACGGCCATGTTGTCGTGTGCCACGTGCGGGGCGATCGCGGCGGACACGGCCAGCAGCGCGGGCGTCGCGACCGCCCGGGCCTGCAGTTGCCGGGCGACCTCGTACCCGATCGCGGCGCCCATGCTGTGCCCGACGAGGACTGTCGGGCGGCCCGCCGCCGCAGCCGCGATGTCGTCGGCGAGATCGTCGACGAGGTCGGCGAACTGCTGGTACGGAGGGTCCTGCCAGCGGTCCTGGCGCCCCGGCAGCTGGACCGCGCTCACTTCGAACCCGGGCGGCAGCAGTTCGGCCCAGGACCAGTACGAACTCGCGCTCGCGCCGGCAAACGGGAACAGGTAGACCGCGGTGGTGCCCGGTTCGGACAGCCGCACCAGGTTGGGGCTCATGACGGCTCCGTTCGGGCCACGGGGCGCCGCGTCGCCGGCTCGTCTGCATCGTCAGCGGTGTCGTCGTCGCCCGGGTCGGCGTCACGGATGCCGGTGGCCGCGTCGGCGGGCGGCGCGGTGTCGGCGAACCGGCGCACGTCACGTTGCGCCAGCGGGAGCACCGTGGAGACCAGCAGTACGACCAGGGCGCCGAGCAGGACCGGCTGGGTGCCCCACGCGGTGATCGCCAGCGGTGCCAGCGCGAGCCCGACCGGCGCCAGCGCGAACGTGCCCAGCATCTCCACCGACATCACCCGCCCGAGTAGCTCGCCCGGGATGGAGCGCTGTAGGGCGCTGGACCACAGCACCCCGAAGACCGAGTAGCCGAACCCGGTCGCCACCATCGTCGCGCCCAGCACGTACAGCGGCAGGTCCAGGCCGAGTGCGAGCAGTTGCAGGCTGAGCAGGGCCAGCGCGCACACCCCCGCGACGCCCGGCTGCCGGGGCTGGTACGCCGAGACGGTGAGGCCGCCGAGGACCGACCCGAGTGCCTGCAGACCCACCATCACGCCGTATGCCGCGAAGTGCCCGCGGTCCTTGAGCAGGATCGGCAGCAGCACCAACGCGGGGCCCATGACCAGCAGCAGTTGGACGGTGCCCTGGAGGATGATGGTGAGCACCCACGGCCGGGCGGCGACCGCCGACAGACCGGCGTGGGCCTCCCGGAACACGTTCTGCGGCGTGTCGCGCTGGGGCGCCCGGTCCTTGATCCCGATCAGGAACAGCACGCTCACCGCGAACGTGGCCACGTCGACCAGCAGGGCCATACGCGGGCCGC
Source organism: Micromonospora sonneratiae (assembly GCF_042679305.1). Lineage (NCBI taxonomy): Bacteria > Bacillati > Actinomycetota > Actinomycetes > Micromonosporales > Micromonosporaceae > Micromonospora > Micromonospora sonneratiae. Next base: position 8,771 of record NZ_JBHTMP010000120.1, read on the forward strand.
TCAAGGCCAGCAGAAGGCCGCCCAGCGCGGGGCCGATCACCGCGGCGGCCCGGGTCGTCATGGACCGCAGCGCGTTCGCCGCAGGCAGGTCCTCATCGGGCACCAGCGAGGGGGTCAGCGCCCCGAAGGCGGGCTGGAACAGTGCCGCTCCTGCGCCCATCATGGCGGCCAGCACCAGCGACAGGATCAGCGGCCCCTGCGCCGCGCCGAGCACGAACCCGGTCACCGCGAGCAGGCGGACCATCTCGGACAACGCCATCGCCCGGGACCTGCGCATCCGGTCGGCGAGCACGCCGCCGACCAGCGACATCGCGACCATGGCGGCACCTTCGGCGGCCATCACGTAGCCGAGGTCGGAGTTGCGATGGCTCTGCAGGATGAGCCCGATCAGCGCGACGGCGAAGATACCGTCGCCGATGGAGCTGATCGCCTGTCCGAACCAGACCCGGCGGAACTGGGAGTGCCGCAGCGGCCGCGCGAAACTCATCACCATCAGTCGGTACCCTCGTGATCGCGGCTCGGGTGTCGAGGTCGTCGTCCCCGGCCAGGGTGGGCGTGCAGCGCCTGTCGGCGCCGGTCGATCCGGGCCAGCCATGCCGCTGTGTGAATGGTATTTGTATCAATGTTTTCGTTGTCGAGCACTTCTGCCATGCTGGCCACGGTCGGGCACCGGAAGATGTCGGTGATGGGCAGCGAGACGTCGAACGCTGCGCACAGGCGCACGTGCAGCCGGGCCGCGCTGAGCGAGGACGCCCCGGCTTCGAAGAGGTTGACGTCGCGGTCGATGTGTTCGAGACCCAGTACGGCGCACCAGGCTTCGGCGACCCTGCGCTCGGTGTCGGTACGCGGCGGGTCGGCGGCCTGCCGGCGCGGGCGTACCGGCACCGGGGCCGTCCGGATCGGGGGCACCGGCAGGTCGCCCACGCGGGCGTCCGGC
>NZ_JBHTMP010000121.1:0-8680 GCF_042679305.1 Micromonospora sonneratiae
CGCCCCGGTCCCCGCGTCCCTCGCCGCGTCCGCCGCCGTCGCCACGCGGGCGGGCGTCGGCCTCGTCGTCGAGCCGCAGGGTCAACGAGATCCGCTTTCGTGGCACGTCCACGTCGAGCACCTTCACCCGTACGACGTCACCGGGCTTGACCACCTCGCGGGGGTCCTTGACGAAGGTCTTCGACATCGCCGAGACGTGGACCAGACCGTCCTGGTGCACCCCGACGTCGACGAACGCGCCGAACGCGGCGACGTTGGTGACGACCCCCTCCAGCAGCATTCCCGGCGTGAGGTCACCGATCTTCTCGACCCCGTCGGCGAAGGTCGCCGTCCGGAACGCCGGACGGGGGTCCCGGCCCGGCTTCTCCAACTCCCGGATGATGTCGGTGACGGTCGGTAGACCGAACTTGTCGTCGACGAACTCCACGGGCTTCAGGGCCCGCAGCAGCGTGCTTCTGCCGATCAGCGAGGGCAGGTCGACCCCGGTCGAGGACAGGATGCGCCGGACCACCGGGTAGGCCTCGGGGTGCACGCTGGAGGCGTCCAGCGGGTCGTCCCCGCCGGGGATACGCAGGAAGCCGGCGCACTGCTCGAACGCCTTCGGACCCAGCCGGGGGACGTCCTTGAACGCCTTCCGCGAGCGGAACGGTCCGTTGGCGTCGCGGTGCAGGACGATGTTCTCCGCCAGCCCGGCACTGATGCCGGAGACCCGGGCCAGCAGCGGTGCCGAGGCGGTGTTGACGTCGACACCGACCGCGTTGACGCAGTCCTCGACGACCGCGTCGAGCGACCGGGACAGCTTGCCCTCGGCCAGGTCGTGCTGGTACTGCCCGACCCCGATCGACCGCGGCTCGATCTTGACCAGCTCGGCCAGCGGGTCCTGGAGCCGGCGGGCGATGGAGACCGCGCCGCGCAGCGACACGTCCAGCCCGGGCAGCTCCTGCGACGCGTATGCCGACGCCGAGTAGACGGAGGCACCCGCCTCCGACACCATGACCTTGGTCAGCTTCAGGTCCGGGTGCAGCCGGACCAGGTCCGCCGCCAGCTTGTCGGTCTCCCGCGAGGCGGTGCCGTTGCCGATCGCGACCAGTTCGACGTTGTGTGCGCGGGCCAGCCGGGCGAGGACGTCGATCGACTGGTCCCACTGCCGACGCGGCTCGTGCGGATAGATCGTCTCGGTCGCGACGACCTTGCCGGTCGCGTCGACCACGGCCACCTTGACCCCGGTTCGCAGCCCCGGGTCCAGGCCCATGGTCGGCCGGGTGCCGGCCGGCGCGGCCAGCAGCAGGTCCCGCAGGTTGGCGGCGAAGACGCGTACGGCCTCCTCCTCGGCCGCCTGCCACAACCGCATCCGCAGGTCGGCGGCGAGGTGGATCAGGATCCGGGTACGCCAGGCCCAGCGCACCGTGTCGCTCAGCCACCGGTCGGCCGGCCGCCCCCGGTCGGCCACCCCGAACCGGTTGGCGATCTCGGTCTCGTAGCGGGTCGGCCCGACCGGGGCACCCGCCTCGGCGGGTGCCTCCTCGGGGTCGAGGGTCAGGTCGAGCATGCCCTCCTTCTCACCCCGGAACATCGCCAGCACCCGGTGCGAGGGCAGCCTGGTGTACGGCTCGGAGAAGTCGAAGTAGTCGGCGAACTTGGCGCCGGCCTGCTCCTGACCGTCGCGTACCCGGGCCACCAGCCGGCCCCGCGACCACATCTGCTCGCGCAACGAACCGATCAGGTCGGCGTCCTCGGCGAACCGCTCGACCAGGATCGCCCGCGCCCCGTCCAGCGCGGCGGTGGCGTCGGCCACGCCCCGGTCCTCGGCCACGAACCCGGTAGCCGTGGCCCGGGGATCGAGCGTCGGGTCGGCCAGCAGTTGATCGGCCAGCGGCTCCAGCCCGGCCTCCCGGGCGATCTGGGCCCTGGTCCGCCGCTTGGGCTTGTACGGCAGGTAGATGTCCTCCAGGCGGGCCTTGGAGTCCGCCGCCATGATCTGCGCTTCCAGCGCCTCGTCCAGCTTGCCCTGGCTGCGGATCGACTCCAGGACGGCGGCGCGCCGCTCGTCCAGTTCCCGCAGGTAGCGCAGCCGCTCCTCCAACGCGCGCAGTTGCGCGTCGTCGAGCATGCCGGTGGCTTCCTTGCGGTAACGGGCGATGAAGGGCACGGTGGCCCCACCGTCGAGCAGTTCGACGGCGGCCCGTACCTGCCGCTCGGCCACACCGAGCTCGCCGGCGATCCGCTGATGCACGGAGGCCGTCTGAACAGAGGTCGTCACGATCCTGATCCGCCTTCTAGGTTGGTTCCGGTCTGCATTCTGCCCGTGTCCCGTACCGTTTGTCGCATCGGCTGGCTGGGGGCGACCTGCCCGGCCACGAGCGGGAACGTGGCGACCACCCGCCAACGGTCCGGTGCCAGTCGGCCGTAGCTGAGCATTCCGCCGTACGCCTCGATGTCCCGGCGCAGGCTGCGTAGCCCGTAGCCGCCGGGTACGGGGGGACGGGGGGTGGGGCGGACCGCCGGTGGCCCACCGATGCTCAGCGTGGTCACCCGGAGCCGGTTCGCGTCCCGGCGTACCTGGATCTCCAGCCGGGTGCCCGGACCGTCGTGACGCAACGCGTTGGTGGCCACCTCGCCGAGTAGTCGGTGCGCCACCGTCAACACCGGACCGGCCAGTTCGCCCAACTCTGTCGGCAACGTCGCGGGGAGGTCGAGACCGGCGGTCCGCAGCCCGTCCAGCCGGTCGTGCAGGTCGTCCGTGGCGGTCGCGACGGCCCGGGAGTCCAGTTCGGTGATGGTCCGGCGGATCTCGGTCAGCGCGGCGCGTCCGGCGTCGAGCACCCGGTCGACGCGGTCCCGCTGGGCGGGCTCCAACGGGCCGGTGTACCGCAGGGCCTCGGTCTGCACCAGCATCACCGTGATGGTGTGGGCCAGGGTGTCGTGCAATCGGCGGGCCAGTCGTTCCCGCTGCTCGGCCGAGGCGAGGTTCTCCTCGGTGATCCGCTGTTCGAGGCGTAGCCGGGAGCGCTCGGCGACCAGCGCCATGCGTCTGCGGAGCTGGTGTGCCCGCTCGGCCCCGGCCAGCCAGGCCAGCGCGAACGCGACCACGGCCAGCAGGTAGCCCTCGACCGGTCCCCGTCCGGGCAGGCTCGCCACCGCCACCGCCGTGGCCGCCGCGAGGGACATCCCCCACCGGACCAGTGGCGTCCGACTCGTCGCCGCCGTGTAGACGGCCAACAGGGCGGGCATGTAGCCGACGGTGCGGGACATGCCCATCAGCATGTGTGCCGAGGTGGCCAGTGCGACCACGGCCAGGACCGTGCCGGGCGCCCGGCGGCGCAGCAGCAGGGGGAGGATCGCAGCCGCGCTCAGCGCCACCGAGACGGGGTCGCCCGTCGTGGACGCGACCCCGCTGACCAGGAACAGTCCGGCCAGCAGGCCCTGCGTGGCGAGGTCCACGACGAGCTGCCAGTGGGCGCGTACCCAACCGGTGATGCTGGGCACCATCGGCAACCGACGTCCTGTCGACAATCGACTCGCTCCTCATCCACCTGCCGGCGGTCGGCATAGCATCGGGGCCGTGATCCGACTCGCCATCGTCGACGACCAGGCGCTCGTCCGGGAGGGCCTGTCCCTCATTCTCGCCGCCCAGTCGGACATCGAGGTGGTCGCCGCGTTGCCGGACGGTCCGGCACTGTTGGACTTCGTGGCCCGGCACCCGGACGCTGCGGACGTCATCCTGCTGGATCTCTGTCTCCCCGGGGAGGACGGGGTGCAGACGCTCGGCCGGGTGCGTCGCCGGTTCCCCGGGGCGGGTGTCCGGGTGTTGATGCTGACCACGATCGGTCGGGCGGTGGACATCCAACGGGCGTTGGCCGCCGGGGCGGACGGTTTCGTGCTGAAGGACGCCACCGGCGACGAGTTGGCTGCGGCGGTACGCGGAGCGTACGGGGGAGTCACCGCGCTGAGTGCGTCGGTGGCCGAGGTGCTGTGGCCGGGCCGCCGGGACACCGTCGACGGTAGCGGCCCGGGCCCGGACGGGCGTTCGGACGTACGTCCGCCGGCAGCCGGGAACCTGCTCGACTCGCCCGCCGCCCGGATCGCGGCACTGACCCCCCGGGAACGCGAGATCCTCGACCTGCTGGCCGAGGGGTTGGCGAACCAGGACATCGCCCGCTCCCTGCACCTCGCCGAACGTACGGTGAAGACCCACGTCAGCAGTGTGCTGGCCAAGCTCGGGGTGGCCAGCCGGACGCAGGCGGCCCTGCTGGCCCGTGACCTGTCCGACGCCCGAGGTACGTTTCCGTCGGCCGGGGTCGCGTCGGCGGGACCCCGGTGAACGTCGACCGTGGATCAGACGGTCGGGGCGTCGATCTCCTGTGCAGCGGTCCGGATCTCGTCCAACAGGACGCCGAGATCGGCCTCGGTGGTGTCCGGGTGAAGGACACAGGCGCGTAGGGCGGCCCTGCCGGAGAGCCGGGTACCGGTGAGAAAGGCATGCCCGCGCCGTTGTACGGCGGCCGGGATGGCCTGGTTCAGTGCCTCTGTCCTGTCGACGTCGAGGGCCGTGGGCCGGTGGCGGAAGGCGATCACGGATGTGGTGGCTGGAGCCAGCAGCTCGAAATCGTCGGAGGCTTCGATCATGGTGGCGAGGGTGCGGGCGAGCTGGCTGGTCCGCCGCACCAGCTGCGAGATCCCGTCGCGGCCGAGATGTGCGATCGTGGCCCAGACACGAAGTGCGCGGAACGGACGGGTCTGTTCGGGGCCGTATTCGGAGAACCAGCCCAGTGGGTCGCCGTCGTCGTCCTGACGAAGGTAGGGCGGTACGAGGCTGAAGGTGTCGCGCGGACCGACCGGGTCGCGGAAGAGGACGCAGCCGGCGTCGACCGGGACGCCGAGCCACTTGTGCGGGTCCAGCGCGAGGGAGTCCGCCTGCTCCAGGCCGGCGTAGCCGCGGCCGGTTCCTTCGGCGAGGGCGCCGAGGGCGCCGTAGGCACCGTCGACGTGGAACCACAGTCCGTGTTCCCGGGCGATTCCGGCGATTTCCGCCAGGGGGTCGACAGCGCCGGTGTTCACCGTTCCGGCGCTGGCTGCGACGAACATCGGCCGCACGCCCGCCGCCCGGTCCGCTGCGATCAGGCGGCGCAGTGCGCCGGGGTCCATGCGGTACGCGCCGTCGACCGGGACGGTGCGGAGGTAGCGGCTGCCCAGGCCGAGGAGTTCCGCCGCCTTACGTAGACAGCTGTGCCCCTCGGTCGACAGGTAGACCGCCAGTGGGGGCTGCCCGTACAGGCCCGTCTCGCGTACGTCCCGGCCCTGTTGGCGGCTCGCCCGCTGCCTGGCGGTGGCCAGCGCGATGATGGTGGCCATGGAGGTGCCGCTGGTGAGCAGCCCGGCACCTGGCGGGTGCGGGAAGCCCACCAGTTCGGCCAGCCAGCGTACGGCGGTGCGCTCCAGCAGGACGCCAGCGTGTTCTCCTCCGGCGCAGCTCGGGTTCATGGCTGCGGCCAGCGGAGCGACCAGGACACCGGCGGGCGAGGGCGGCGAGTTGACCCAACCGAAGAACCGGGGATGTCCGTTGCCCATCGGATAGGGCAGCATCCGGTCCCGTACGTCATCCAGCAGGTCGGCCAGGGGGCGCCCGGCGGCGGGCAGTGGCTGCCGGGTGAGCCAGGAGCGGTCGGCGTCGGCCACCGGTCGCCACACCGGCCGGTCGGTCACGGTGGCCAGGTGGTCGGCTGCCAGGTCGGCGGCGGACCGGCCCGCCCGTCGCAGGTCGGTCAGTCGTAGGTCAGTCAACAGGTCCTCCTCCGGGTAGGGCGTGGCGGTGCGAGCCGGCTGGCTGGCCCAACGCCATTGCCAGGTAGTACACGCACGGGTCGGTGGAGTCGTTGGCGAAGGCATGTCGGCGGTTGCCGGGGAAGTAGGCGGCGTATCCGGCCGGCAGAACGTGGGAAACGTCATCGACGGTGAGACGCAGACGACCCGTCTCCACCGCCACGTACTCGTGCGATCCCGGGGGATGCGGATCGAACTCTCCCGCGTCCACGCCCGGTTGCAGGGTGGTGCGCATGAACTCGAACTCGACGCCCGGCAGGACGGGCGACAGGATGCGCCGTTCCCACCCGGAGGGGTCCCGGACCACCCGCTGCCGATCGCTGGGCAGGACCACGACGTCGGGGCGTACCGGTTCGTCCAGCAGTCGGGCGATCGAGGTGCCCAGGGCGGTCGCCAGTCGGTCGAGGACCAGCACGGTCGGTGTCTTGGTGCCCCGCTCCACCTCGGACACCATGCTCCGGCTCACGCCGCTCAGCTCGGCGAGCCGTTCCAGGGCCATCCCTCGGGCCTGCCGTTCGGCGCGGATCCGGGCCCCCAACGCGGCCATGGACAGACCGCTGGAGAGGGCTCTGCTGTCACTCATCGCCACACTATAGCGATCGCTATCCTCTATAGCGGAATGGCTGGGCGGGACCGGCCCGAAAGGCGTAGATCGGCTATGTCCTTTGCCGGTTCCGTCGACCGGCGCATCCCATGATGCTGGTGGCTCAACTCGACGGCAGCGAGGAGAGTTCTTCCGTGGTTGCGCCCGTACCCGCCCGACGCAGGCGGCCTTCCCGCCGGCCCATGTCCCGGCGACGGCGTTCTCTGATCATTCTGCTGGCCGGTGTGCTGGGACTGGCCGGCTTCGTCTACGTCAACAACAGTTCCTGGCTGGCCGGGACGGACGGGCAGCGGCCGTTGCTGCTGGCGCACCGGGGGCTGGCCCAGACCTTCGGCTTCGAGGGCATGACCAACGACACCTGCACCGCGGAGCGGATCCACCAGCCGGAGCATCCGTACCTGGAGAACACGCTGGACTCGATGCGGGCCGCCTTCGACGCGGGCGCGGACATCGTCGAGTTCGACGTACAGGTCACCAGGGACGGCCAGCTCGCGGTCTTCCACGACGCCACGCTGGAGTGCCGCACCGACGGGACCGGGCGGGTACGCGACCACACCATGGCCGAGCTGCGCCGCCTCGACGTGGGCCACAAATACACCGCCGACGGCGGCAGCAGCTTCCCGTTCCGGGGCAGAGGCGTCGGGTTGATGCCCACCATCGAGGAGGTCGTCGCCGCCTTCCCCGGACGAGAACTGCTGATCCACCCCAAGAACGCCGATCCGACCGAGGGCGAACGGTTGGCCGCGTACCTGGCGACCCTGCCGCCCGAGCGGCTGCCCACGCTGACCGTCTACGGCGGCGACGAGCTGATCGCGGCCGTGTCGGCGCGGTTGCCCGGGATCAGGGTGATGTCCAAGGCGATCATCAAGGACTGCCTCGTCCGCTACCTCGGCGTGGGCTGGACGGGGTACGTACCGGACAGCTGTGTCCACCGGCAGCTGCACATCCCGGAGACGTACGCCACCTATCTGTGGGGCTGGCCGCACCGGTTCCTCGACCGCATGCGGGAGGTGGACACCAGGGTCGTGCTCGTGGCCGGCTCCGGCGACTTCTCGGAGGGGTTCGACGACGCCGAGGCCTGGTCCCGGTTGCCGGACGGCTATTCCGGTGTCGTCTGGACCAACCGGATCGACCGGGTGGCGGGGTTGGCCGACCGACGTTGAGTCAGGCGACCGTCCGCCACCAGCCGTCGACCGGGGGCGGGGCGTCGACGACGACCCGCTGACCCGGTCGGGGCACGGCCAGCCGTACGCCGTTGGCCTCCGCCTCCCGCCACAGCCGGTCGATCGGCTCGGCCCACGAGTGGATGGCGAGGTTGAACGTTGCCCAGTGCACCGGGATGAGCAGGTCGCCACGTAGGTCGAGATGGGCCGAGACAGCGTCCTCGGGGAACATGTGGATGTTGGGCCAGGCCGCGTCGTACGCGCCGACCTGCATGAGGGTCGCATCGAACGGCCCGTGCGTCGCCCCGATGGCGGCGTACCCCTCGAAGTAGCCGGAGTCGCCGGTGTAGAAGATCCGGCGGGTCGGCCCGGCGACCACCCAGGAACCCCACAGCGTACGGTCGCGGCTGAGTCCCCGGCCGGAGAAGTGTCGGGCGGCGGTGGCGACGAACCTCAACCCGGCCAGGTCGATGCTCTCCTCCCAGTCCAACTCGATGATCCGTTGCCCCGGGACGCCCCATCGGTCCAGGTGGGCACCCACCCCGAGGGGCACCAGGAACGGGGCGGACTGGGTGCGCCGCAGCGTCTTCACGGTTGCCATGTCGAGGTGGTCGTAGTGGTCGTGCGAGATCAGGATCGCGTCCACCTCGGGCAGCTGGTCCAGCGCCACCGGTGGCGGGTGCAGCCGACGCGGGCCCATCAGTCGCGACGGCGAGCAGCGGTCGCTCCAGATCGGGTCGATGAGCACCCGGCGTCCCTCGATCTCGACGAGGGCGGAGGCGTGGCCGTACCAGAGGATGTTGAGTTCGCCGTCGGACGCCGCAACGGGGTCCACGGGGGCGGGAGTGACCACCGGGATGGGATGCTCCGGGCGGCGGCGCTGGCCGCCGAAGAGCAACTCCCACAGCATGTTGCGACCGGTGTGGGCCAGGACCGTGCGGGTGGTGATCGGGTTCTGGAAGGTGCCGGCACGGAACTGTGGCGACCGGTGGATCCGGGCGGCACGGGCACCGGTGGGGCGTCCGCCCAGGGCGGCCGGCACGTCCCGGCCCGCCCAGACCGCGCCGGCGAACCCGGCCAGGGTCAGCGAGGC
>NZ_JBHTMP010000122.1:0-8577 GCF_042679305.1 Micromonospora sonneratiae
GCAACCAACGAGCCCAACCGAAATCAGGATTCGCGATCAACTCCAAGATCCGGCATCCGGATTACCCATTCAAGGCTGCATGACGGGGCACTAGTTCAGCTCAGCGAAGATCCCATCAGTGGTCCAGGTGTTGAAGTACCAGTAGATGCTCGGTGAGACGACCGCCCGGATTTCATTGGCTTTGCGTAGCTCGGCGTTCTCCCTGCGGAGCCGGCGCAGCTCCCCGGGCTTGGCGCTCGGCCGGTTCGATCCTCGCCACAAACAGCCCGGTCCTGTCGGATCCAGGTCCGTAGCGCTTCGGGGGACTCCCAAGCTGCTGGGGCGCGTAATGATCACCGGCTTGTATCGGACTCCCGGACAGACGTACCGCGTTGGCACAGCCCCGTCCGGTTACACGCGAGAGACGGACGCGCAAAACCTTCTAGCCCAGGACCTGTCAGACCATGATCAAAGGATGAACTGTTGGGGCAACCGCACCGGCGGTGATTGGCCTTGAACGAGCATCAACACCACGCGGACGGGCTCCTACCGCCTGCCCAAACGCGGCACTAGCCAGGCCTGACCGCCCCGTCGAGGTCGGGATGGGTCGGCGCGGATGCCGCGTCCCATCAGGAGGAATTCGATATGGCTCATGAGTGGCCCGTATGTCGAACAATTGAGGTCGGTACCGACGTGTACGACGTGCTAGAGCGGACCGCCTTCACCCGGGCAACCGACATCAACGGCGCGCTGCGCTACCTGATGGAGATTCCGGCACCTCGGGCTGTCACAGAAGACGAAGACTGAGTAGCTCGCAGGACAGGGCGCCGCCGAGGCCGCTTCCCGGCCTCGGCGGCACCTCTCGTACTCAGGCTGTCTGCTGCCCGGCAGTAGTGCCATCCGATGTGTATGCGGCGGCGAGTAACCGTTGTGCGGTGCGTTGGGTGACGCCGAGCTGCTTCGCCAGCGCGATGCTGAGGCTGCGCCGGGCGCGCCCGGCGCGGTCCGCCTCGCTGACGAGCGCGATGGCGATGGAAAGTCGAGGGTCGTCGGCGTAGGGGTGCGGCTTGCGGGCACCGGTTGTGCCGGGGGTGCGGCCGGTGGACTGGCGACCCTTACGGGCATCGGCCACGGCCCATACGGTGCGCCGGTACCACAGTCGGCGGAGTCGCCCGTCCGGCAGCACCTCGACGCGGTCGGGACGGTCGTACAGGGTGTCGGGCAGGTTGCGGTACGAGCCATAGCCGAGGACCCTCGCAGCCGCGCCCGAGCCGATGAGGTCTTCGGGGTCGCCGCGGCGGTCGACCTTCGTCAGTTCGGCGCGTTTCGCGGCTTGGTGCGCGACGTGGAATGCCTTGATGTCGTCGAGCCAGAACCACTCGCGGCCGTCGTGCTGGAATCCTTTTGGGAAGTCGAACCGGGCGCGGTGGCGGTGCCAGTGGTTGACGGTGGAGTAGGCCGAGCCGGTGTGTGCGGCGACGCCGGCCCGGTCGAGGGCGGTCCGTCCGCCGATCATGCGTCGTGCCATGCCGCCCATCCTCCCCTCCGGATAGCTCGCAGCTGGCGCAGTGCCGTCGAGGCGGGCAGGCTCGCCGTAAGATCGGCCGCACGTCCCGGCTCGGGTAGAAGCGGCCGTGTGGTCCGCAGGCGGCCCGGAGTGGGCGAGGTGGCCGGTCGGGGTTGCACGCACCCTCGGGTGTGCCCGCCGGCCACCGACTCCCCGGTTACACCTTCGGGCGCAGCAGCCGCCACGCGACGTCCGCCATCCGGTGTAGTGGCATAGCCGCGAGCTTCGCCCGGGTGGCGGGTTTGAGCGCGTCGTACACGGTCAGGATCGCGGCGGCGGTGGTCGCGTCCACCACCACCCCGTCGATCTTGCGAAACTCGCCGCGCTTCGCCTCGCGCAGCAGCTCGATCACGCGGGGGTCGCCTGCCGTCGCGTCGTCCGGAAGCGCATCGATCTCGGCCAGTCCTTCGCAGTCCGGACAGGTGGCGAGGTGCGGGTCCTCGGTGATGCGGGTCAGCGGCCCGTCGTCGGCTCCGCACACCGGCCCCGTACGGCGGCGGGCCTTCGCGTGGGTGAAGGCGGGCCGCTCGTGCCGCGTCGTGACGGTCATTGTGCTCCTCCCGCTGTGTCGGGCCAGATGCCGAGCGGGTGTCCGGGGGTGATCTGGCCTCGGCCGGGGGCGAGGGTGTCGAACACGGCGGAGTACCTGTCGTGGAGGTGGCCCCGGGTCCGCATAAGGCGTTTGCCTCGGGTGAGCTTCGCGGGCATCGCATCGGCCACACGACCGATAAGCCCGTACAGGTCACGGGCCTCGATAAGGTCGGCGCACCCTTGACAGGCCGTCCACCGCTCCCCCCACACCTGCGTGAGGGCGTACTCGGTGTCGGTACGGCGCACTCGCGCCGCGTGGTGCTGAGATTGATAGTCGTTGACGGACACCACTTGAGCGGTCACACGGCGTGCGTCGGTGACCTGGTTGGCGCATTGGTATATCCAGGTCGCCTCGGGCGCGGAGCAGAAGTCGCATTCGATGATCGGATCGAGGATTTCGGTAATGGGTGCGGGCTCGGGGCGGTGGTCGCTTTGCTGGCCGCGCTGCTCGGCCGCGTGTAGGTATCCGACGATGAGGCCCAGGTCGTTGTATCGGATGTTGAGCCCTCGACGGCAGCGGCGGCAGTAGAACGGCTCCTGGGCCGGCACCACGCTCGTGTCGAGCGCGGTCGCCTCGGGCGGCCGGGTGACGTCTTCGGGCTGGGAAGAGCGCGGAGGCATCACTGGTCGCCTCCGTCCTGGGTGCTGGGGTGCGGCCAGGCGGGATTGGCGGGGTCGAGGGTCAGCCCGAGACGCAGGCGGGTGAGGTCGACCAGCCGCCGAAGCAAGCTCGCGGTTCCGCTGCTGAGGTCGGCGTCGAAGTCGTGGGCGATGCGGCAGGCGTCGCGCAGGGCCACGGCCGCCTTGGTGAACGCGGCCTCTAGGGCGGCGCGGTCGTCGTCCCGAGTGCACCACACGACGTGGTCGGCCGGGTAGGTGCGCTCGGTTCCGTTGGGGAATCGGAGGATGTAGCGGCGCGCGTAGGTGGTGTGCGGGGTGGAATAGTGGACATCGGTGACGGTGCCGAGGCGGTACTCGGTGGCGTCGGACTGTCTGACCACTCGGGCGGTGTCTCCGACCTCCATGGATCGGTACATCGGTACTCCGTTCATCAGAGGGGCTAGCGGGTGGGGAGGTCGGTCTCGCCGCCGCCGTTGATCTCAAAGGCGATGAGACGGTCGTCGGTCTCGGTGGTGTCGGCGCGCAGGTAGAGGTCGGCGGCGCGGCGTTTGACACCGATGGAGACCCCGTGCAGGTCGAGCACCACGTACGCCGAGCGGTCCCCGGCGGTGGCGTCGCCTGGGTAGACGCGCAGGTTGAGGTTGGTCAGCACCTCGGCGTACACGGGGTCGACCGGGCCGAGCAGGGCGAGTGCGCCCGCGAGTTGCTGGCCGCTGACGGTGCGTTGCCCGTCGCCGATGCTGTCGGTGTTCTTCGAGGGGTCGATCCAGCTCGTCATGCCGGCCTCCCCTCATCGCTGGCCGGCTCGTCGCTGGTGGGCGGGTTGGGTGGGAACGCGGAGAGGATGCTGGTGAGGGTGCCGCCGGTCTGCTCGTCGGTGATGGCTGCGCAGGCGATGAGGGCGGCTCCGGCGGTGAGTGCCTGGGCCGGGGTGTATCGCACGCGTACGGCGCGGGTGCCGTCGGTGGTGGCGAGGATCTCGACGCGGCCTCGCTGCCAGGTGGCGACGGGCAGCTCGGCGTCCGGTACGGCTGTGACGGTTCCGCGAAGCGCCTCGCGCAGCGTGGCGCGCAGGTGCTCGCGTCGGCGGGTGGCGGCAGCCTCCCACTTCGACGCCTTCTTGCTGTGTGCGGTGTGAGCGTTGCCGGTGGTGGAGGCGGCGCGGGCGTGGAAGCGTTCGGCGTTGCCGGTCGCCTGGGCGAACTCGGCGGCGAGGTCGAACAGTCGGTCTGGGTTCATGTGGGTACTCCGTGGTGAGTCGGAGGGGATGTCGCCCGGTGCCGCGCAGCCCGGGTCGAACCGTGGCTGCGCGGCACGTCGCATCGGTCAGGGACGGGCGGCCGGTGGTCCGGCGGCACCGTCCGGCGTGGCCGGTTGACCGGCGAACCCGGGTGGGACGAACGGCGGGGCGGCCTTCACGTACGGCAGACCCGAGTCGAGCTTCTGGCCGATGCGGTCAAGGCTGATCGCCCCGTACGCGGTCAGGTGCGCGCCAACGGCGAGGGCCTGCGCGCCGGTGAGCAGCACAACGAGGCGACGGGCTGAGGTGTCGTGCACGTGCAGCTCGACGTGTCCGTTGGTCAGCGGCCGGACCGGCATGAATCGCTCGACCTGCGCCGCGCCGGGTAGTCCCGCGCGGATCGCCTCGACCAGCGCCGGCCACTGCTCGTTGACGAGGGCGTCCCACTGCTCGGCGCGGGCGGTCAGGCTGGCGTGTTCAGCCTCGCTGGCCGAGTGCCCGGCCATCGCGCGGGCGACCGCAGCCCGCGCGAAGTTGGCGCATACCTCGTTGGCCAGCTCGATCACGGCCTCGGCGGTGAGCGTCGGCGCTTGCAACGGCACGACGACAGGCTCGGTGGTGGCGTGTGTGATTCCGGCGGCGGGGTACGCGCCGGTACCGGGGCCAGGCGCGGTGTCCCCGCGCCGGCCCCAATGCCGGCCCACCTCAGACCGCCAGCAGCTCGAACGCGCGGGCCTTGAGGTCCGCACCGGCACCGGTCAGCGCCCGTGTCGCCCGAAGGAGGTCGGTCTTGGCGGGGGCGAAGTGGTCGACATACTCGGTGATGGCCTGGAAGCCGGCCCATCGGGTGCCCTTGATCGCCTTCTGCGTGTCGGCGTCGCGGATCAGGTACCGCAACGTCGCGGTGCGCTGCTTCGCGTTGTTCTTCGCCGTGTCGGAGGCGTCGTCGGCGAGGGGCCATACCTGCGCGACGATCTTCTCGAACTCGCCCATGGTCAACGACTCGTTGATCATCTTTTCGGCTTCGGTCTCGAAGTCACGGAACGCCTTCCACATCAGCCCGAGGGCCTGCCGCGCCTCGGCAATCTTGCTGGTGACGTTCGAGGTGTGCCGGAACGTGTAGGAACTGACTGACCGCCGATACGCGAGTGCCTGCGTGTTCGCGCACACGATGCGGACCGGGGTCGCGTCGAGGCGCAGCGAGGCGGTGCCGTCGTGGGAGGTGGTTGCCGCGAGATAGAGGTCCATATCGTCCACCCCGGCGATCTGCATTGCCGTGGGCAGCTTCATGGTTACGAAGACCGAGCGGCCCTTGCGCATCGAGCCGGCGGTCTCGAAGTGCGCGCCGGAAGCGTCGACCAGGAGGTTGAGGGTCTCGGCGACCTGCTCGTTCTGGACCACGCTGTAGTCCTCGCCGACCACACCGAGGTACTCGGTCTCGCCGGTGACCGGGTTGGTCCGCACGGTCATGTACTTGTCGGGGCAGTCGACCTTCGTCACACCCTTGTCGGTGATCTCGATGCCCTGAGTGGCGATCTTGCGGACCTCCCAGCCGCCGAGCCACGCCTTGCTCATGACCTCCTCGGCGGTCATGCACGCGTCGGTGACGGTGCCGAGTTGATGCCAGGCGGACAGCCGCGCGGAGGCGAAGGCCGTCTGGCCGTTCGCGAACGTTTCCAGTTCGTGTGCCACGGTGGCACCCCTTCCAGGTGTGGTGTTTTGGCGGGCGGCGGGCCAGGGGTTGCATCCCCGGCCGCGCCGTCACAAACAATGTTTCCTACCTCTACAAACCGATCAAGACGATCGGTTCGAGTCGATCGAGGTTTCTGCGGCGAATCTGACGCCCGCCGTGCGGCGTGGCCTACCGGGTGTCGGTGGCCGGGCGTAGCCGCCCGTCCGGGCCGTACACGTGCGCGCGAACGGTTTTGAACGGGGCCGGCAGGTACACGGTGAACCCGTGTTCGGGGATGAACCGGGTTTGATACGTGCGGGTGATACCTAACAGGTACCGGTCGGGTTTGTCGCCGTGCGACCCCGGCGGGATGATGCCCGCCCCTGGACGGTCGGCACGGGCGCGGCGGTGTCGCCCAATCGCCAGATGCGGACACAGGGACAGTGCGGCAGTCATGCACTCCGGGTGCCCCGGTGGGTCGGCGTAGCGCATCAGCTCAGCAGCCCGGGGGCCGCCGAGGAACGCCACCCAGTACCCCATCGGCTCTCCGCACAGCGAGCACCGGCGCTCGACGGCTAGGCGGGTCGAGGTGATGGTGTTGATCGTGGTGAAGTCCACGTGCGACCCGCCGCCGGTCGGGTCGGGGTGAATGTTGACCGGCGGGATGGGCAGGCCGCGCCGCGCGTCGTGGGGACGCGCGGCCAGCGAGGGTGGGATGTCGGGCACGTCGGCGGGTGGACTGGTCATGACGGGTCGCCCCCGTGGCCGGGGCGGGTGTCGCTGATGACGAGACCTGGATTGGCAGCACGCACGAGGTACGCCGCGCGTTCCCATTCCGTCGTGCTCAGCGCGTGCACCTCTGCGTCGAGCCCGGCGGCCTCCATGACGGCGTGTTGGATTCCGGCGCTGTCGGGGTTGTCGAACACGGCCACCATGTCGCCTCCGGCGACCACATACACGCGGGCATCGTCGGCGGGCCGGGACAGCGGGGCGGTACGGCGGTGTTCGGCCAGCCAACGGCCGACGACCTCGGCGGGGTCGCCGGTCAGGGTGCCGGTGTCGTACGCCTCGTCATCGAGCCAGGCGAGGTAATCGGCGACGGTCCAATCAGGGTGAATGAGCCAACTCTGCCGAACGGCCTGCCACACGGTCAGCCGTGCCGGAACGCCAACCGGCTCGGCCGGGCGCGACCCGTCCGGGCCAGGCACCGGGCATAGCGGGGTCCCGTCGTGGTGGGACGCGGCCGGACGCGGCACGAATCCGTTGAGAGGCCAGTCACGCGGCGGCACCGGGCGGGCCGGTTCCCCACATTCGGGGCAGCACAGCGACCCCGGCGCAAACGTCGGACCGTGGGCAGCGTGGTCGTGGTCGGGGTGATCGTGGGGGGTGGTCATGGTCCCTTCCTTCCGTTTGGGTGGGCGTACGGGTGCCGGGGCCGGCATGGTGCCCGGCCCCGGCGGGGCGATCGGTCAGGCCACCACCGACGCGGCGGCAGGCTCGTCGGTGCCGGCCTCGTCGGCGGCGGTGTCGTCGGTCACCAGCGGAGCCAGGAACGCGCGAACCTCGGCGGTCGGGGCGGGCGGGTTGTCCGCGAGGGTGTACGTTTCCGGGGCCTCGCGGGTCAGAATCAGCACACCGGCCCCGGCGAGCTTTTCCATGGCGTTGCGGACCGCGCCGGGGCTCCGTCCGCCGATCTCACGGGCAACGGTGCCGGGGGTCAGTTCGTGGCGCGGGCCGAGGTCGCGCATGAACGCCTCGACCCGGTGCCGCAACTCGTTCTTAGCGAGCTTCACCGACCCGTCGCTGTTGATCTCGCCAGTCGTGCGGCCGGTGCCGGTGGTGCGCCGGGCCGAGGGGCGGCGGATCTTGCGGGTGTGTCCGCACGTCGGGCACGTGGTGTGCGTCGGGGCGTTGGCCGGGTCCACCGTGGCGAGGTCCCCGTCCCCGATGACCCACAACTCGTTACCGTCGTCGTCAACCGGCAGGCGACGCGCGGCCCCGGCAACCTCCATCGCGGCGAGGATCGTGTCCCCCATGACGACCGACAGACCGCTCTCGTTGATCGCCGCGTCGGCGGTGATGCCGTCCGGGTGCCCGCCCAACACCCCCGCCATGATCAACACCTTCAGGTCGGGCTGACGCGGGGCGACCGGCACCCCCGACACCGGCGCACCGGACACGGGGGCCTCCGGTAGCGCGGACTCGTCCGCCCCGCCGCCCCCGTTCGCGTCGTCGGCGGGGGTCGCCTCGTCGTTCGCGTCCGGGGTCGCGTCGGTGGCGTCGTCGCCCGGGGTCGGCTCGTCGGTCGCGTCGGTGGTGGCGGGGTGCCAGATGTCGGTGCTCTTGCGGTTGCCGTTGGTCGGGCCGGGGGTGCGGGTGGCGGTGCCATCGGCCTCCATCGCGGCGAGGGCCTTGGAGGCGGTGGAATGACCCACCCCGGCCTCCGTCGCGAGGTCACGGACGGTGATGCCGTCGGGGTGGTTGGCGAGGGTCCGGGCGACGGTGGTGGTGGTCGGGGCGGTGTTGGCGTTGGCGTTGGTGGACATGGCGAATAAACCTCCGTGCAATAGGGGTCGGAAATAGCGATTCCGCGTGCGCGTGGTGCGCATTGTTTGCGGTTTCGCCGGGGCGGTTTTTGTTGCCCACGTCCATGGACGCTCGATGCCCGGTGATTGTCAACCCTGTTGCACAAGACTCTTTACGGGGGCCGCGCTGCGCCGCTTCCGTTCTCTATTCAGGAACCGCTATCGTCGCCCGAAACGCCATTTGACGGCCCCGTGTCCGATGCTGCGGCACGTTCAGCACGCCTCCCTAGTGTCTCGTGATCCCGATGTCTTTACTTGAGATGTGTTGTGGTTGGCTGTGTCGGTGGAGATGTCGTCGGATGAGCGGGCCGAGCTTCGGGCG
>NZ_JBHTMP010000123.1:0-8333 GCF_042679305.1 Micromonospora sonneratiae
CCCACCGCCTCACCCAACTCCTCCCCCAACGCCCGCCACCCCGCAGCCAACACCCGATACAAATCCTCATTACCCTTCGGCCACGAACCACCCCCCGAACCAACCCAAATCACCGCATCCCGAATCACATTCCACGGATCACCAAAATCCCACAACTCAATCATGAACAGCTGTCCACACGGAACGTAGCGACGGCTGCAGCCGGCGCCAACCCGCAGGCACATACGGACGCGACCAGCGCACACCCATCCACAGTGGCGGAACACCTGATACCAAGTAATGCCAGGTCAGCCGGTCGACACATCCGCCAAGATTACGATGCCGCTCCCGACCTTTGATCAAGAACAGGTAAAGATCACATTGCTAGGACTGACATGTTGCCCGCTGCGCCATCCGAACGATTACAGCGAGTAAGAGATTGCTACCTTCATCAGCAATGAGAAGGCGGCTACGCTGCGAGCACCCACAGACAGTGCACACCGGACAGCCGTACGCGGTCGAGACGTTCATCCACAGGAACGCCAGCAGTGTTCACCAACGCGCAGGTACGCACCACCCCGACCAATGGACCCAGCGCCCAGTGCTACCCGTAGACCGCGCCGAGCCTTTCGGCTCCGCGTGGCGGCTACCAGGCCTCGTCGAGGTACCCCGCATAGCTACAGATCAAACTGTGCAGGCTGGGTAGTAGTTGGGAGAGCATGGCACGGGGCGAGTCGACGACGATGTCGTCGTCATCGAAAGGCTCCCTGTAGGACTCGTAGAGTGCCTCACAGGCGTCCCACAGCGTGGCCGCAATCGGAGTCCACCGCCAGACGTCGTATACCAGGCTGTTCACCAGCACCCACGGCTCACTCGGTCCACCGATGCCGTACAGCCCGTTCCACCCCAGCTGGGTACCGTGCCCGTAAAGCATCGACTGCCACCGGTAGGAGCCGGCCATCTCCTCGGCCTCGGGCAGGTCTGCGTCCACTGCCAGTAGCAGTCCCCGATCAGTCAGCTCGCTCATCGCCGCGTCGAAACGGTGTGCGGGCAGTCCGGCTGTCCGCGCCACATCCTGCGGTGTCCACGGCGTGGGACCACCGGCCGCACCATGCGCGACCAGCCAAATCTTGTAAGGGTCGCCGCCGGGTAGGGTCCGCACCTGCTCACCGACACGCACCCGGTGCGCCGAGGGCAGGGGCGTGTCCGATTCGCCGACCGGGCCCAGGTAGTGCCCCACCGGATACAGCAACGGCGACCACACATCGTCTCGCATGGTTCAGCCCTCCCAGCCTCGCGGTGACTGACCCGGCAACGCCAGATCCAGGCAGGCAGCCCCGCCCCTGGTCAGCTCACCCAGTCGGGAGAGCAACTCCGCCAGTACACCGTCTGGCGCGACCCTTCGTTCGTCGGTGTCACCCGCCGCACGCCGGACGTTCGCGAACGACTCACACGCCTGCCACAGCGAGCGTCGTGCCCCGGCCACGGCCCACAGCTCGTACGTGAGTCGATCCACCGTCACCAGCGGACGGCCCGGGATTCCGATGTCCCGCTGGTCGAGGTCATCGGCGTTGACGCCAAGCCCCACCATCAGCGGAATCAACCGGTAGGCACGCGCGAACTCGGCTTCACTGCCCTCGGTCAGCGTCACCAGCAGACCGAGGGCGCGCACCGACGCCACCACGGATGGCTGATGCCCAGCATCTTCCGGAGTCATCCACACGGCAGTCTGCGCCGCATCCAACGTCAACACCTGCGGCCCCAGCCGCACCTCCCAGCACGATCCGCCATCGTCCGTCGGAAACGAGCCCAGGTAGTGACCGATTGACACTAGACCAAGCGGAACTATCATGCTCCCTGCCCATCCGGCTTCGGCACCACCAGAGGCGCTGCATCGACAAATCCGCTCTGCAACCAGCCCCCGATGACCTGATCGAGAACCTGCGCCAGAGTAGCCGGGTTACCTACCACCTCCGGTGCCAGCATCAACCGGTGCGGCTGACGCAACGCCATCATCGGCGAGACCGGCTCCACCAGCGCCAGCAGGCTGTCGTCGCCTAGATCGGTACGGCTGATTTCGAGGCCGAAGCTGCCCACGTCGGTGACCACCCGCGCACCACCACCGGGCATGATCCGAACGTGCCACGCCCGATCCTGGTCGTCGTGATTGACGGTGGTCAAGCCATCGCGTGACAACTGCTCGACTGCCTCGATGAGCGTGTACGTAATCGGGTCCCTCGACCGCCGTCCGTCGACCCAGGCCTCTACCAGGTCTGCCTCGTATTCCGCTGGCCAGTTTTCGTAGCCCTGCCGCAGCGTACTTAGTTCGGTCACGTTGGCGAGATCCACGCCGAACCGTCGCCTGACGTCATCGACGACCGCCTCCCATCGCCGGTCCGAACCGACCTGGGCAGACAGCAGGCCGAGCTGCTCGAACTGGTCACGGAGATAACCACGCAGTACCGGCGGTTCCATCATGGGTGACCTCCGGCTCGGCCCAGCCGCTTCCGTATTCACATCCGGCGTGGCGGTGACCGCCTCGAGCATCCTGGCCACGCTCACCAGCCGGTTGACCGCCACCGCGTCCTGCGCCCCGAGACGTACCTCGGCTAGGTTGTGGCCTGGCCGCAAAGCTGGGCCCCAGCCGTCGACATCATCCGCTAGTGCCCGACCCGCAGCCGTGAGGCCACGACGTATCGCATGGATGCTCCGCCGCACCAGACTCTGGTCCGGGGCCGGCGGTTCGAGAACCTGGGTCGGAATGATCAGCTCATTCTCAGCATTGACAGCGTCGGCGAGCTTCCGCACCATCTCCGCGATCTCTGTGGGCGAATTTGGGAGTTGGTCAGCCTGCTCGGCCATCTGCTCGTCCCGGTCGATCCGCTTGGTCAACACCGGCACCACGCGCATGGCCCCCTCGCCGAAGGCGTACATGACCGTGTAGACCGCCTGACCAGCTATCCATATCAACTCGGACCCGTTGGGGATACCGACCACGAACAGCATCGGCGAAGCTCCGGCAACCGCGCCGACAAACCCGAGTACATGCTTGCGGGACTGCGCCCGCAGCGACTCCTCGCGTGGTATCCCAGCCTCTCGGTCGAGTCGCTCACGCTCACGGAGGCCCCGCCAGCCCTCGGGTAGTTCCGGCTGAGGCGCGACGGGACGGCCCTGAACCATCGACTCGATCCGGGCGACAGCCTGCTCCAGGTGGGCCAGTGCCTGGGCGGCAGCAGCGGCCTCCGCGTCGAAGGCCTGGTTCACCGACAGGTTCGTCCATCCCCCTCCATAACCGATACCCCGTCCCGCACCCCCCAGCAGGTTGGCGATGAGCAGTTCGGGTGTCGCATTGAAACCGAGGTACAACGACGGTGTCTGCATCAGGGATTGTTGCGACCCTACCCGCGACGGATTCGCCATCAGGGGTGCCCGTGCCTCGGGCAGGTGCGCCATCTCGTACGTCATCGTGGGTGACTGGAAGACCTTCACACCGGGAATACGGCCCACCGTCTTGTTCCACAGCGTCTTGGCCGGCTGCACGATGACGCTGCGACGCCGGCGTAGCCCTTCGATCTTGCCCTCGACGGCCTGGTCGGTGCCTTGGTTCTTGCCGTATAGCTCCGTACGCAGGTGTTCGATCGCGCGTCGGAGCCCAGGCAGCATGGCTTCCATTTGGTCGAGCAGCTCGGCGTCGTCGGGGGAGAGGTCCTGCCCGATCTTGTTCACCAGGTGGTAGATCGCCTCGGCATATCGGTTCCGCCGTGCCTCCGGCTCGACGCCCGCCATCGCCTTGCGTTGATTCACGGCGGTCATCTCGTACGGGTCGACGGCCTTGTCCGCCACGGCCTGCCCGAGGGACGCGAAGAACGTCAGGGTCCCGCCCTTGATTGCCTTGAGCAGGTCACCTCCGGAGACGACGTAGATGAGGACCGTCGCACCGGTACTGGCGTACGCGTAGTACGTACGCTTCTTGACGTTGGAGCCGAAGGGATCTCCGCGGCTGGGTTCCGGCGGAGCGACCGCGTTATGGCCAGGGACCGCGGCGACGTTGGGATTCAACGGGACGACCGGCAGGCGGCTGCCAAGCGTCGCATCCGCATATGCCTGACCGGTGTTACCGAACGTTCCCGCACCGATACTCGTCAAGGTCGAACCCAGCTGCCGACCGAACTCGTCTCCGACGAACGCCGTGTTGCCGCCACTACCGAGCACCGCGACCAGGCGTCGGAAGAAGTGGGGTGTAAAGAGTCGACGTCGCAGCGGACGACCGGCGAGATCACGGCTGAGGTCGGCCCGCTCCCAGATCCGTCGATCCACCTGATCCAGCGACTCATTGAGCATGGTGCGGACCGCACGGGACGGTGCATGCATGTCGCCCACGTACTCACGGATCATCTGCCGTTCTGGCTGCGTGGCGATGCGGTAGAGATCCCTGAGTACGTCAGCGCGGGCGGCGAAGCTCACCTCTCCCCCGATGAACGAGAGCGCCGGATACTGTTGCTGGTAGCTGAAGTGCGCCAGTGCCCCAACCAACTCCACCAAGATCGCCGCATTGCTGGCGTCCTCGCGTACCTCCAGCCGGTAGCCACTCCGACTCAGGGGATCGGGGTGCAGACGTACGGCGAAGTCCCGCGTCCCGGACGGCACAACCCGCACCGGCAGGGAGATTGACTGGTCATCTATCTGGATCTCGACGGCACCGGTCGTCCCGCGCATGTCGATGTTCGATACATAGGACGGCAGGTACTGCGCGCCTGCCCGCAACATCGATGCCAACGAGTCCAGGACCGCAGTCTGGCTCGCCGGTGATCGGGTGTCGAAAAGCCGCCGACGCAACTGCGGACTCGTTTCCGAGAGCATCTGCCGCCAGACATGTACCCGCTGCCGTGACCCAGCCTGGTCAGCAAAGAGATTGTTGTCGGCAAGGATACGGATGAGGTTTTCGTTGTCTCCGGTCCTGGCCGCCTGGTTGGCGGCCGCGATCTCTGCTTGTTCTACCAACGAAGGGCGGCCTGAGGCGGAGTAGTCAAACTGCCCGCCGGGCAACGACGCCAGGAGCAATTGCACCGCTCCCACCACCCGCGCTGAGACGATATTCGCCAGTTGATCCGGTGTGACTGACGGAGACACGCTGATTCGGACGTGGACGGAACCATTGTCCAGGAGCGTCGGGCGTACCTGATCGACACGACCAGGCAGCAGGTCGCCGTCGAAAAGCACCTGGATGGTGTGGGTGCGCCCGTCCGGCGTTTTCACCACGACGAGGTTGCCTTCCTCGTGCCTTTCAACGGTGAGCACCTGAGCACCCGCAAGGGCAACGCCTGATCTGATCGCGACGAGTGACTGGGTGATTGCCGCTGCCACTGCGGCTGTCTGGATCGGCGTGTTGACCCTTATCATTCGTTCCCGCAGCACCGGCCGGTCATCGGATTCCGGAGTTGGCGCAGCAGCCGGTTCATCGGGCCTCGCGCCAGGCTCGACATCCTGCGTGGGCCTGGCATCGTCGCCGGCATTTTCGGCGGGACCGGTTTCGTCATCGAGGCCCGTGGCAAGTCTTCCCGGTACTTCGGTGTCCGGGATTGCCTGCGTGGTAGGTCTCGTTACCGGTACGCCACGCGCGTCGACGAGCAGCGCGCTGCTGCGGGTAATGTTGCCGGCGTACGGCGGTTGCGGCAGCGGACTGGTGAAGTTCTGGCCGTCGATCCAGTAGATGGTGTCGCGATGGTTGACGGCAACCAGCATGTGGTCTGTCGACATGTGCGAATAGTTGACCATTACGGCCGCCGCCGCGCCGTGCCCCAACGCCCTCAGATCCGCCTCGATCCGCGCCGGGCCAGCCTCACCCTGTAGGACAGGACCAAACGGTGCCCCGAGCCACTGCTCGACGACGCTCCGCCCTACCCCGGCGGTACGCCGATTACTGCCCGCCACCCGAGGGTGACCGAACCACGTCGACAGAGCAGCAATCGCCACATCGACACAGTTGAACCGCCGACCATCGGTGAACGGCCCCCCGTCGTTGAGCCAACTGATCCAGTCACTGCCCGTCGGATCAGGATGGACGGGGTAACGACCATCACGCCCACGGGGCAGGGACTGAACAAGACGGCGATCATCAACCGGGCTCGCCGGATCATGATGCGGCGTCGGAGGCGCCGGCCCAAGCTGAACATCGACCGCATCGGAACGCTGCCCGACGTCGGTGGGTTCAACAGATGGCTCTTGGGGCGGTGTGAGGGCGGTGGGCTGCGGTTCCGGTTGCGGTTGTACCGAAGTGGACGGGCTCTGTACGGGCTCGGACGCCGGTGCCGCCGGCGCGGGCTCGGAGGCAGGCGTTGCTGACGTGGTGTCGGTCGTCGTGTCCGGTTGGCTGGGCGACGCCGTGCCACTCGGGTCCGTAAGTCCGGCGGCCAGAACCAGCTCTGACTCGGGCGACGGTGTCTGTGCGCCGTTTTCGGGAGTTGAGACGTCCACCGGAGCTGGTGACGTGTCCGGCGTCCGGTTGCCTGCCGCTGGCCGGTCACGGCGACCGGTGCTGGTGACGTTGTTCGACCCTGTCACGCCGGGGCTCATGGTGGCCGCCCCGGTCGGGTCTACGTTGGGTGACATCCCCTGACTCGTCGAGGTGTTCGCGTCGGTGGGTGTACCGGTGTTAGGCGAAGCGTCTGCGTTGCTCGTATCAGGGCTGCTGGTACTGGTCGTGCTCGGGCCTGTGTCGGTGCTCGTGTTGGTGTCGGTGGTCAGCGTGCCCTGGGTACCGGCGTTCGTTGACGCACTCGTGGGTGAGTTGGCCTGGGGAGCGGTACCGTTCGGTGTGTTGGCGTTGTTCGGTGTGCTCGTTGGCGTCGTGCTGGTGCTGGTCGGCGTCGTGCTGGTGCTGGTCGGCGTCGTGCTTGTGCTGGTCGGTGTCGGGCTTGTGCTGGTCGGATTCCCAGCATTGGCCGGACTGCTCGAAGACCCTGACGGAGCCGCCTGGCCAAGACTCTGCTCGATCACATCAGCGTGAACAGAAGCAACCGACATCGCCAGCCTCGCCGCAGTACGAGCCTCCCCCGCCGCCTCGACAGCCCGCGCCACATCCTGCGGCGACCCCGACTGAACCGCCGCCTCCACAGCCAGAGCAGCCCTCTGCGCCGCAGCAGCCGACACCTGCGCCTGCTGCTGCGCAGTCTCCGCACTCAACTGCGCCCGACCAGCCGCATCCAACCCCCGACCCGACCGCTCAGAAACATCCACCCCACCAGACCGCGAAGAATCCCCACCCGAACCCGGCACATCCTGACCAGACTCCCGCCCCTGCCCCCGCAACGCATCCGCCGCCCGCTGCGCCCGCTCCGCCTCCCCCCGCGCCCGCTCCGCAGCCTCCCGCGCCTGCTCCGCAGCCCGCTGCGCATCACGCATCTGCTGCTCAACCCCCGACCCCCCCAACAAACCACGCGCCAAACCCCCAAACCGCTCCCCCAACCGCGCCTGCTCACTAACCCTGTTACGCACCATCCCCGCCGCAACCTGCCCCAACCCCGGAGCATCCAAATTAAACTTCCCCTCCGCAGCCAACGACCCACCCAAATTCCCCAACAACTCCTCCGTCCACTCCGAAACACCCTCCACCCCCACATTTGCCAACGCCCGAACACCATTATTATCGATCTTCCTCGTAAACACCTTAAGCGCATCACGAAGCGGCTCCCCCGCCACAGCCAACGCACCACCACCCGCCGCCCCACGAATCTTCACCCAATCCACATCATCACGCGTACCCATCAACCACTGCGCAAGATGCGCAGCCACCTGAATCCCCACCTCATTCCCCGACTCACGGGCCGCCATCAAAACCACACCCGCCAACCCACGAGAACGCCACCCCTCCAAAAACGCCCGCTGACTCGCATACCCCGCCCTATGAGCAAACGACGCCCCCGCCTTGTCCCGCAACACCTCAAACATCCTCCGAACCACCGCCCGAGAAGAACCAATCCGCCCAGCCGCCGCCGAAAACGCCGCACCAAACGACAAAAAAGCCATCACCGCAAGAACAAAAACCTCGAACACCAAAACCGCAACCTCGATCAACGTCTCCAACTTGTTGTACTCAATATCCTTCGCCGCCGCATCCAACGACTCCGCAACCTCACCCGCCGCCGCCACCAACGCCTTCGGCAAATCACCCCCCACCTCCGCCCACATCTGCCTGAACCACGCCCCCGCCTCCCCCTCCCACACCTCACCCAACACCCCCGCAGACCCCTGCGCCTGCCCCACCGCCTCACCCAACTCCTCCCCCAACGCCCGCCACCCCGCAGCCAACACCCGATACAAATCCTCATTACCCTTCGGCCACGAACCACCCCCCG
>NZ_JBHTMP010000124.1:0-8078 GCF_042679305.1 Micromonospora sonneratiae
AGGTTGACGGTTGGGAGAAGATGCCGTTGACGGAGGCTGCGCAGAAGGTTCAGGTGTCGGCGTTCCCGTTCCACTACGCGCAGTGGGAGACCCAGGCTGCTGATCTGGTGGCCGAGCACTGGAACAACAGCTGACCCGGCCCGACCGGCCAACAGCTGACATACGAAGTGACGTGAACGGCCGGTGGCCGGGACCCTCAAGCCAGGGCCCCGGCCACCGGCCGTTCTGCTGCCGTACTTCCTAGCGCCGTACCCGTTAAGCGAGGGACCCGGGGATATCTCCCGCAGCTTCCTGAGGCGAATTGTGCTCGCTGTTGGCCAACTTTGCTTGACCGTCGCGATTGATTGATGCGTTTTGGTGCCCGTGGCACTACCGTCTGGAATGGAAAACGCGTCGAACGTCAGCGCGTGTGCAGGTCAGTGATGCTGTCTCCCACTTGTACGGAGGATGTCCGTGGCACTGTCGCCCATACTCGAACTGTTTGCGGAAGAATTGAAGGTCGCCCGCGCCGAGGCTGGATTGACCCAGGCGCAACTCGCCGAAGCGATCAACTATTCGACGGCTCTGGTGACCAAAGTAGAGAACTGCGAGCGCCGACCGAGTGTCGACTTTGCGAAGCGCTGCGACGCGGTGCTCGGCACCAATGGTCTGTTCGCTCGGATCCATCGGCGGATCAGCCGGGAGACCGTGGTGGCCTGGTTCCGGGAGTGGGCCATCATCGAGGATGAGGCGACCGTACTGCGCTGGTTCGAGCCGCTGTTCGTGCCCGGTCTGTTGCAGACCGAGGCGTACGCCCGGGCGTTGCTGTCCAAGCCGGGGCTGCTCTTCGACGACGACGTCGAGCAGCAGGTCACGGCCAGGTTGGAGCGGCGGGACATCCTCACCCGCGACAAGCCCCCGCTGTTCACCGCCGTCATCGACGAGTTCGTGCTGCGTCGTCGGATCGGTGGCCGGGCGGTGATGCGTGAGCAGTTGCTGCACCTGGTGAAGGTCGCCGAGACGATGCCCCGGGTGCGCATCCACGTCGTGCCCCTGTCGGTCGAGGCGTACGCCGGCCTCAACGGACCTTTCGTGATCGCCACCCCACCGACGGGAGAGGATATCGTCTATGAGGAGGGGCAGCTCAACTGCCAGATCTTCGACCGCCCGGACGACGTGAAGGTCGCGGTCCAACTGTGGGAGTCGATCCGGGGCGATGCGCTGTCTCACCAGCAGTCCCTAGAGCTGATAAAGGAAGTGGCGGAGACATGGACCTGACCGGTGCCATCTGGCGCAAGAGCACGCGGAGCAACACCAACGGCGGCGCTTGTGTAGAGGTCGCTGGCAATCTGCCGGGTGTGGTGGGCGTACGCGACAGCAAGGACCCGTCAGGGCCGGTGCTCCTCTTCGGCCCGCAGGCCTGGCGGGAGTTCATCGGGGACCTGACCGCGCGCGACTGACCGACCGATCTGTGCCCTCACCCCGAATCGGGGTGAGGGCACAGACGTGTGCGCTTTGCTTCGCCTTCGAGGCGGACCCGCCGTCGGCGACCGGTCAACTGGCTGTACGGCGTCCCCGCAGACCGCGCACGATGGCCAGCGCCGCCAGGACAAGGGCAGCAACCGCCGACCCGATAGCGGCGACCAGAACGGTGGTGGCGAGCCCACCCGTATCGGTGCGGCTCTTCTCCTGTTCGGCAGCGACAGCGACGATGATGCGCTGTGCGCTGTGCCGGACGTCTTCCCTGCTGGCTGCGGTGGTGACCTGGTAGGTGCCGGCCTCGGTGGCGGTGAACTCGGCGATCGGTTCTCGGCACAGCTCGGTGATACAGAGGTACGTGGCATCCTTCGGCACCCCGACGCCCGCAGCCTGTCCGTTCGGGGCGGTCACTTTCACGTTCTGCGCCGTGATGACCGACTCGAAACGGCCCGATGCCCGCTTCTTACGCCTGGGTCCGTCGTACCGCGCCTCGTAGATGACGAGGTACCGCTCACCGGCCGCGAGTTGCACCTGGGTTTCGTCGCGCAGGGGCCCGCTGCCGACGATGCCTGCGTCAGTGTGTGAGATCGCTCCGGTGAAGCTGAACAGCCACCAGGCGAACGTGCCGGCCGCGACCAGCGCCATCACCACGGCAGCGGCGATGAGGCGGAGAGTGGCCCTGGCTATGGTGCGTGGTCGGCCGTTGACATTGACGACGGCCTGCGGCGCTGTTGAGGGGTGATTCACGCGGACAGGGTATGTGCTCGCGCAACCCCTCAGGTTCGATGCGCGCCCAACATCGTTCCTGTTCTGAGCTGCGAGAAGGCCCGTACGGGCAGGTTGCCGGCCGGCATTACGATCTTGTCATGTCCACGACACCAGCACAGTTCCAGCCGACACGCCCTGTCCCCATGGCGGGAGCCTGGTCAGCCGGCCGATCGGTCGGAGCGACGCTGCTGGTGGCCCTGCTTGGCCTGGCCATCATCGGGCTGAACACGGTCATTGCCTACCTTACGGTCGCCTGGCCTGCGGTCCCGATCGCGACCGGGGTCGTTCTCTGCCTTGGCTTCTCGATGGCTGTCTACCTGCTGCACCGGGCCAACTGGTTGGCCATCCTGTCGATGGTCTGGGCCCTGATCATCCTGGTGGGGTCGGTGCAGCTTGCCCCCGAGGCGGTGCTGGAGACCCGTGGCGTCCGCCAAGAGGTGACCATCACCGACGTCGAAGTCAATGGGAAGCGGCACGCGTTCAACCTTCAGGGCAGCAACGGGCCGCTCGATGAACAGTTGATCTATCAGGGCAGCTCTCCCAGCTACCGGGTCGGCGACAGGCTGGCCGTGCTTGTCGACCCGGACGGGGTGGTCGAGCTCGAAAATGCCGACAGCGTCGACTCCACCGGAAAGTTGGGGATGCTCGTCTACGGCGGTATTGGCTGGACCCTCATTGCTTTGCTGGCCGGGTGGCGTGGGCACGTCCGCCGCAGGAAGGGGCGGTACGCCGTGTCGATCTAGGCGATTCCCCTGGTCAGCGCGGCCAGGCGGCCAGTTGCTGACGAAGGAGTCGCACCTGCGGGACGCTCAGGCCGTACCGGGCGAACCGCTGGTCGGGGAGCCGATCGAGATAGCGCCCGACGTCGCGGATGTCGTCAGGTTCGAGAGCCGGATCGATCCGGTGGGCAAGTTCGATGAGGCGCCCGACCGGATACCGGTCCAGCGCGGCGGCGACGTCGATGTAGTCGCGTACCTCACGACGACTGATCAGCGCGGCGGTCTTGCTGGCCACCAGGTCCTCGACGTGCATGACCGGGCCGAGGTCCATCACGACCGGGCTGCGGTGCCGGTCGAGGCGACCGAGGGTGAGTCGCAGTTGCCGGCCGTCCCGGGCGACGATGAAGTCCTTCATGTCGAGATCGAACCCGGCGAAGAGGCCGGCGAGTTCCAGGTCGGGACCCTCGTCGATTACCTCGAAGCCGGCTGACTCCAACGCGATCCGGACCTCCGCTGCTGCCGCCGCCGCAGCCCCGTCCACGTCGGCGAACAGGTCGACGTCCTCGGTCGGTCGGGATACCAGCCCGTGTGCCACCCACGCCACTCCGCCGCCGAGTGCGAACCGGTGCTTCTCGGCGACGGACAGCGCGACGCGGGCGACCTCCCGGTAGAAGCTGTTGACGTGGGTGGTGGTCATGCCACCTGACGCAGTATGGGGTGCCGACTCTCCCAGGCCCGCCGGACGCCGTGGGGCAGGTTCAGGTCCGGCCACACCCGCCGCAGGACGGCACCGTTGATCAGCTGCCGCAGGTCCGCACACCGGGTGGTCTCGCGCAGCACGTTCTCGTACATCCACAGCAACTGGTCCGGGTCGGCCAGGTCGAAGGTGCGGTCCGGGCTCCACATCAGCCGTAGCGGCAGTTCCACCACGCCCTGAGTCGGCCCGGTCAGCTCGCCTACCGTCCGGGTCACGACGGCCGGGCGTCCCGGGCGGGCCAGGTAGGTGACGCTGGCCAAGGTCGTGGTGTTGCCCCGCATGCCCTCAGGGTAGCCCGAACATCGCCGGCTGGGCGTGTCGCTCCTGCTCACGATAGGCAACTCATGCCGCTTTGTGCCTTATCTGAAGCTGAGGATCCTTCGGTGAACCGGTCGGCCCGTCCGGTCGGGGCTGACCTCGATGGGTGAGCCGGATGACCCGTGCCGCCAGCACGACGGTGCATCCCAGGGTCGCGGTGGCCAGCAGGACCATGAACGTCGGATAGAGGTACGGCACCTGGATCCACGCCACGTCCCGACCCCGGTAGAGCACGCCGACGATCCGGTGGATGGATCCGAACAGCGCCAGCGGCATGAGGAGGACGAGCAGCCGTACGAAGGTCCACGGCCGCAGCGCCCGGCCGGTGGCCCAGCGGCGGGAACGCAGGACTCCCCAGCCGGCGAGTAGCGCCGTACCGAGGGCCAGCACCAGCAGCACCGCGTCGACGACCACGAGTGCTGTGCTCACCGAGGGGATCGGCGTTCCCTCCAGCAGGGCGATGATCCGCTCGGCGATGGCCGAGGCGTCCCCGAAGGCCAGCCCGGTGTTGGCCATGACTGCCACGCCGTAGCCGGACGCCGGCAGTAGTGCCTGGTAGGCAGTGGAGGTGAACAGATCGCCGCTGTGCGAGATCATCGGTGCGCCGGCCGCGGTCGTGCCGACGTCCCAGCCGAGGGCGTAGGACCCGGATACTGCGGACGGGGTGTGCATCGCCGCCAGGCCGGCGGGCGAGACGACCGCCGTACCATCCGGGCCGCGACCGTGGTTGCTCTGCGCGATCAGCCACGCCGCCATGTCGTACGCGGAACTGAGCATCCCGCCCGAGCCGTTACCGAAGGCCGGCGGTTCGGGTACGGCGACCGCCGCCCCGAGGATCATCAGATGTCCGCGCGCGCTCGACGGCATCTCGGCCGCGACATCGAGCGTACGACTGTCGGCCATCCCGAGCGGGGCGAACACCTGCTCCCGTAGGTAGTCGGCGAACGGGCGACCACTGACCACCTCGACCAGGCGGGCCGCCACCTGGAAGTTCGGGTTGTGGTACTCCCACCTCGTGCCGGGGGCGGCGGCCAACCGGGCGGTACGCATCATCGACACGGCCTCCCGTAGCGAGCGCGGCACCGGCCGGCGGCTGAAGGAGCGGTACGTCGTGTCCGACATGCCGGAGGTCTGGTCCAACAACTGTCGTACGGTGATCTCCGCTGCCCGGGGATCCGCCATCGTGAACTCCGGCAGGTACGTCTGTACCGGCCCGTCGAGATCGACCCGGCCCGCCTCGACCAGTTGCATCACGGCCAGCGCGGTGAACGACTTGCTCACCGAGGCCACCGCCATCGGCGTGTGTTCGGTCACCGGGTCGCCGTCGGGTGTGTGTCCGTACCCGGTGGCGTGTACGACCCGGGTCCCTCGGGTCACCGCCACCGCCGCACCGGGCAGCCCGGTGTCGTCGAGATACTTCCGTACGGTGGTGTCGATGGCTGAGGCATCGACGTTGGTCGGCGGCCCGGTCGGAGTCGGTGGGGTGAGCGGCACGGCCAGCGCCGCCGCCCCGGCCAGGATGAGCGTTCGCATGAACATGTCGGCAGTCTCGGCTCGACGACCGGCTCCGCGCGTCGGAGCAGGGGCCGAATGCAGGATCGGACCGTGGTCCGACGTCCAGCCGTCGGGGCGCGGATACGGTGTCCACGTGCTCACCTCGGGGCGGCTCGGGCTGCGACAGCTGATGGCGTGCGACGCGCTGGTGGGAGTCGCCCTCGTGATCTTCACGGTGTTCCGGACCCCCAGCGTGCCGGTGCTGGTGTGGGGCCTGGGCGTGCTGTTCGGGCTGCCACTGGCGGTACGCAGACGCTGGCCGGTCCCGGTACTCACCGTCGTGCTGTCGGCCGGGACGGTGGCGATCGCCGTGGGGGTAGCGGGAGACGCGGTGGTGCTGGCCATCGCATTCGCGCTCTATCCGGTCGCGCTGGTCAGCTCGGTACGGCGGGCCGGATTGGCACTTTCCGGCGCCCTGGCCGCCATCACGGCCGCAGGTCTGGTGGGCATCACGGTCCCTGGACTGCCGATCATCGCGTCCCGGGCGGGGGAGGAGTCGTTCACGGCGACGCCGGTGCCGGTCCTGCTCTACAGCGCCACGATCATCGCCGGCTCGTGGGTGTTGGCCCGTGCGGTACGCGCCCGACGGGAGCACACCACCCAACTGGCCCAGCTGCGGTCCGACCAGGCGGTGGCCGAGGAACGGCTACGCATCGCCAGGGACATCCATGACGTGGTCGGGCACAACCTCAGCCTGATCGCGATGAAGGCGGCCGTCGCCAACCACCTCGTGGACAGCCATCCGGGGGAGGGACGGGCTGCGCTCCGTACCATCGAGCGGCTCAGCCGCGGTGCCCTCGACGACGTGCGGGTCGTACTCGGCGCGTTGCGGGACCCGGCGGACACCGTACCGAGCTTCACCGAACTCGACCGGCTGGTGGCGGACGTTCGTGCCGCTGGCGTCACCGTCGACGTCGACCGGGACGATCTGACCCGGGTGCCGGCGGCGGTGCAGGCCTCGGCGTACCGCATCGTCCAGGAGGCGCTCACCAACGTGCTTCGCCACGCCGGCCCGACCCACTGTCGGCTCACGATCGTGCTCGAGCCCGGAGCGTTGAGCGTTGCCGTCATCGATAACGGGACGACCCGGCGTACGGATGGCCCCTCCGGCCATGGCCTGCGGGGCATGCGGGAACGGGTGGCGATGCACGGCGGCGCGCTCCGGGCCGGCTTCGAGACCGGCGGTGGGTTCGCGGTCCGTGCCCGGCTTCCGTTCACCCGGGCGGTCTCCGACGATGAGTGAGGTGGTACGCGTACTCCTCGCCGACGACGAGGCCCTGCTGCGTGGCACTCTTCGCCTCCTGATCGATGCCACTCCTGGCCTGACGGTGGTGGGTGAGGCTGCTACCGGCCGAGAGGCCGTCGAACTCGCCGAAGCCCGGGAACCTGACGTCGTGCTGATGGACATCCGGATGCCGGACCTGGACGGTATCGCCGCCACGGAACAGGTCACCGCAGCTTCGGACCCACCCCGGGTGCTCGTCCTGACCACGTTCGATCTGGACGAGTACGTGTACCGAGCGCTACGGGCCGGAGCCAGCGGATTCCTGCTGAAGGACACCCCACCGCCCCGGCTCCTCGACGCGATCAGGCTCGTTGCTGCTGGCGAGGCGCTGTTGGCCCCGAGCGTCACCCGGAGGCTCATCACCGAGTTCACCCGTGTGCCGATGACGCGACGCGGGTCAGGGCGGCTGGACGGGGTGACTCCGCGTGAACGGGACGTACTGACCCTCATCACCCGGGGGCTGTCGAACACCGAGATCGAACAACATCTGCACCTCAGCCGTGGCACGGTCAAGACCCACATCGGCCGGTTGATGATGAAACTGGGCGCCCGTGATCGGGCGCAACTGGTGATCGCTGGATACGAGTCGGGGCTCGCCGACGGATGACGCGGTTGTCCGCTGGGGTGCCAGGATGTGGTCGGATTTCCGATTTTGTGTGGTTCGTTGAGCTGGGGTGGGTGCCGAGCGGTCGCGGATGATGCGTGGCGCGAGGATGCTGCGGTTGCCTGTCGAGCTGAGTCGTTTGTGCTATCGCGAGTGGTGGCTTGGTTCGCTTCAGGGAGTCGGGCTGAGATCTGGTCGTGTCTGGGCGGTTTCCGGGGGTGATCGACTGGCTGTTCGGTGGGTTGGCGCGGAATGTTGGCGGGGGTGGGGGCGTTGTATATCGCGTACGGCTGAGTAGCGTGGCCTCTTCGGCTGGCCCGGTGGTGATGGTCTTCGGGTGGCTGGAATGTTGGCGGCTGGCTGGTCGTTACATCTTGTCTACGCCCGCACCCCTGGTCCGGGGTTGCGTGTGGCGTTCCTTTTCTTTCCCCCCTTTTTCTGGTGAGCGGCGCGCGCTGATGTGTGCGGGTTGCTTCCGCGTCTCTCCTTTCCCCCTGTGGGAGGCGTTCTTTCCCCCTTGTATTGGAGCTTTGTCATGAACACGATTCTTCGTAAGGGTGTGCTTGCTGCTGCTGGTCTGGCTTTCACCGGTGGTGTGTTCGCGGGTCCGGCCCT
>NZ_JBHTMP010000125.1:0-7671 GCF_042679305.1 Micromonospora sonneratiae
GACGCCGCCGACAGCGGTGGGTGCCGGTCGTCGCCGGCCCGCAGCCGGGCCAGGTGCCCGGAGACGTCGACCGACGCGACGGCGGCGAGGTCGTCGACCCCGTCGGCGGCCAGGGTCTCCAGGTACCGGTCCAGGTCCCGACGGTACGACGAGAGCGTGTTCGTCGACAGTCCGCGTTCGACGGTCAGGTGGTCGAGGTAGTCGCGTACGGCCCGCAGCAGGGCCGGCGACGGCTCGTGCTGCCCGTCACCGGCCCGACCTGGCGGCTGCTGCCCCGAGTCTGTCGTCCCGTCCTGCGTCATCGCCTCTTCCTACGAGGATCCGCCGCCGCTCAGTGGAGTACTTCCTCCAGCGGGATGCTGCTCATGCCGTGCGCCTCGGCGACGGGGCCGTAGGTGATCTGCCCGTCATGGGTGTTCAGCCCCAGCGCCAGCGCCCGGTCCCGGCGCAGCGCCTCCCGCCAGCCGTGGTTGGCCAACTCCAGCGCGTACGGCAGCGTGACGTTGGTCAACGCGTAGGTGCTGGTGTGCGGCACCGCACCGGGCATGTTGGCTACACAGTAGAAGAGGGAGTTGTGCACCGGGTAGACCGGGTCGGCGTGGGTGGTGGGACGGGAGTCCTCGAAGCAACCTCCCTGGTCGATGGAGATGTCGACCAGCACGCTGCCGGGCTTCATCCGGGAGACCAACTCGTTGGAGATCAGCGTCGGTGCCTTCGCGCCCGGCACGAGAACCGCGCCGATGACCAGGTCCGCGTCGAGCACCGCGCGCTCGATCTCGTACGCGTTGGACGCCACGGTCTTCAGGTGCCCACGGTAGATGGCATCGGCCTGGCGCAGCCGGTTGACGTTCTTGTCCAGCAGCAGCACCTCGGCCTGTAGGCCCAGGGCGATCGCCGCCGCGTTCATGCCGGAGACGCCGGCGCCGATGACGACGGTCTTGGCGCCGTACACCCCCGGCACCCCGCCCATCAGCACGCCGCGGCCTCCGCCCGGCCGCATCAGGTGGTACGCCCCGACCTGTGCGGCCAACCGGCCGGCGACCTCGGACATCGGCGCCAGCAGCGGCAGGCTCCGATCGGCGGTCTCCACCGTCTCGTACGCGATCCCGGTGACCTTCCGGTCGATCAGCGCGTCGGTGCACTCCTTGGACGCGGCGAGGTGCAGGTAGGTGAAGAGCACCTGACCGGAACGCATCCGGTGGTACTCCTCGACGATCGGCTCCTTCACCTTCAGGACCAGGTCGGCGGCGGCCCAGACCTCGTCCGCAGTGGACAGTACGGTCGCCCCGGCGGCGGCGAACTCCTCATCGGTGATGCTCGAGCCGGTGCCCGCGCCGGACTCGACGAAGACCTGGTGACCGCTGCGGATGAACTCGTTCACGCCCGCCGGGGTGATCGCCACGCGGTATTCATGATTCTTGACCTCGCGTGGTATTCCGACCTTCACGATGCAGCCACCTCTCTCCGACTTCTCGGCGCACATCGGCCCCGTCGCCGATGCGGTCCGTATCAGTCCCAGGGCCGCAGTCTAGGTCCGCTGAACGGCTCAGAAAGCCGCCACAATGACAACGAGTAACGGCCTGCCCTGACGATGTGTCAGCCCCCGCCGAATCGACCAGGAACCCGATCGAACATTGGCCGGAAGGTTAATATTCACGTTCAATCGCCCACTACTCGGGCGGGTCGCCAGACAGAAGGCTATTGGATCATTAGGGTGGCCACTCATGACCACTCCTCAATACCCGGGCGCTGCCGGCGTCTCGGACAAGAGCAAGCTCGTTGCCGGACTCCTCGGCATCTTCCTTGGCGGTTTCGGCATCGGCCGCTTCTACATCGGTGACACCAAGATCGGTGTTCTCCAGCTCGTCGTAACGCTGATCACCTGCGGCGCCGGAAGCCTGTGGGGACTCATCGACGGAATCCTGATCCTGGTGAAGGGCGGGGTGGACGGCCAGGGCCGACCGCTGCGCGACTGATCCATCATCTCCAACCGGAAGGGGCCCGGCGGTACGCCGCCGGGCCCCTTCCACGTCCATCCTCGTCCACACCCGCTGAACCCCGGCCAGTGACCGGGCGTTGCCAGCCTCAGCCCGTCAGCGGGGCATCGGCCGGTCGCAACGACGAGAACCCGGTCTCCCGGGCCCGCGCCGCGGCCAGCACACCTGCCACGCAGGCCGCGTTGGTGATCTCGCCTGCCATTGCCATCGACACCGCCTCGTCGAGGTCGACGCGGACCAGTTCCAGGTCGGCCTCCTCGTTGCGGCGCTCATGCCGCTGCCCGGACGGCACCTCGGCCAGGTCGCGGGCCAGGAAGACCCGGACCACCTCGTCCGACCAACCGGGCGAGGTGTGCAGGTCGACCAGCAGGTCCAGCCGGCCGGCGGTCAGGTCGACCTCCTCGGCCAACTCCCGCAGCGCCGCCGCCGACAGCGCCTCCGCCTCGACGTCGATCAGCCCGGCGGGCAGTTCCCAGATGACCCGGCCGAGCGGATGCCGGTACTGCCTGATCAGCACCACCCGCCCCTGGTCGTCGAGGGCGACGACGGCCACGGCACCGACATGACGTACGAAGTCACGGGCCGCCACGCCACCACCCGGCATGGTGACCTCGTCGGTCACCACCGAGAAGATCGCCCCGGTGAACCGGTCCTGCCGGGACCGGACCTGGTAGACGTGCCCGCCCGTCCGCCCGCTCACGACGACGACCGCGCCTTCGTCGACCGGGACGACGCCCCACCGCGTCCGGCAGCCCTGGTCGGGGCCTCGTCCGCCGACGCGGCCGGCTCCGCACCGGCCGGCAGCTCCGACGCGGCGGACGGATCCAGGTCGACCGGCAGCTTGTCCGCCGCCGAGTACGCGACGACCGCCTTCACGAAGGCCGCGAACAGCGGATGCGGCCGGGTGGGACGGCTCTTGAGCTCCGGATGCGCCTGGGTCGCCACGAAGAACGGGTGCAGTTCCCGATCCAGCTCGATGAACTCCACCAACCGGCCGTCCGGGGAGGTGCCGGAGAACCGCAGCCCCGCCTTGCTCAGCGCGTCCCGGTAGGCGTTGTTCACCTCGTACCGGTGCCGGTGCCGCTCGCTGACCTCGGTCTCGCCGTACGCCTCGGCCACGATCGACCCCTCGGCCAGCCGGGCCGGGTACGCCCCGAGCCGCATCGTCCCGCCCAGGTCGCCCCGGCCCGCGACGATGTCCTCCTGGTCGGCCATGGTGGCGATGACCGGGTGTCCGGCCTTCTCGTCGAACTCCAGCGAGTTGGCGTCCGCCAGGCCGGCCAGGCTCCGCGCCACCTCGATGGTCATGCACTGCAGACCGAGGCAGAGGCCGAGGATCGGTACGCCGTTCTCCCGGGCGTACCGGGCTGCCCCGATCTTGCCTTCGATGCCACGTACCCCGAAGCCACCGGGGATCACGACACCGTCGACGCCGGCCAGGGCGGCAGCCGCACCGGCAGGGGTGACGCAGTCGTCGCTGGGCACCCAGTGCAGTTGCACCCGGGCCCGGTGGCCGAACCCGGCCGCCCGGATCGCCTCGCTCACCGACAGGTACGCGTCGGGCAGGTCGACGTACTTGCCGACGACGGCGACCCGGACCGTGTGGATCGGATGGTGCACCCGCTCCAGCAGGTCGTCCCAGCTGTTCCAGTCGACGTCACGGAAGGACAGCCCCAGCCGGCGTACGACGTAGGCGTCCAGCCCTTCCCGGTGCAGCACCTTCGGGATGTCGTAGATGCTCGGCGCGTCCGGGGCGGCGATGACCGCCTCCCGGTCGACGTCGCAGTAGAGCGACAGCTTGTGCTTGAGCTGGTCGGGGATCTCCCGGTCCGACCGGCACACGATCGCGTCCGGCTGGATGCCGATGTTGCGCAGCGCCGCCACCGAGTGCTGGGTCGGCTTGGTCTTCAGCTCACCCGACGGTGCCAGGTACGGCACCAGCGAGACGTGCAGGTAGAAGCAGTTGTCCCGGCCGATGTCGTGGCGGACCTGCCGGATCGCCTCCAGGAACGGCAGCGACTCGATGTCGCCGACCGTGCCGCCGACCTCGGTGATCACCACGTCGGGCGTACGGCCGTCCTCGTCGGGGTCGCCCATCGACCGGATCCGGGCCTTGATCTCGTTGGTGATGTGGGGAATCACCTGGACGGTGTCGCCCAGGTACTCCCCCCGCCGTTCCTTGGCGATGACGTCCGAGTAGATCTGCCCGGTGGTGACGTTCGCCTTGCCCGACAGTGCCCGGTCGAGGAACCGTTCGTAGTGGCCGACGTCGAGGTCGGTCTCGGCGCCGTCCTCGGTGACGAA
Organism: Micromonospora sonneratiae; assembly: GCF_042679305.1. Lineage (NCBI taxonomy): Bacteria > Bacillati > Actinomycetota > Actinomycetes > Micromonosporales > Micromonosporaceae > Micromonospora > Micromonospora sonneratiae. The sequence continues at coordinate 4,302 of NZ_JBHTMP010000125.1, forward strand.
GACCTCACCGTGCTGGAACGGGTTCATCGTGCCCGGGTCGACATTGAGGTACGGGTCGAGTTTCTGCATCACGACCCGTAGGCCGCGTGCGGTGAGCAGATTTCCGAGGCTGGAGGCGGTCAGGCCCTTACCCAGCGAGGAGGCGACGCCTCCGGTGACGAAAATATGCCTGGTCGTCCGTGCTGAAGGGGCCAACGCCTGCTCCCGTGGTCGTCCGTTGCGGTCGTGCAGACCGACGTGCCGATCAAGGAAATGATCACGCGATCCACGGGACTCCACGGTAACACCTCCGGCCACCGGGCCACGGGCCGCACCCGTAGGTCCGCCCGTACCGGCACACCGTCGGTCAGGTGGCCGTCACCTCGGTGGACGACGTCAGCGGGTCGGTGCCGATCCCCTCGTCCGCCGGCGCGGGCCGGGCCGCCGGTACCTTCGCAGGTCCGCTACCGGTGCCATCGGCCGTCTCCTCACCGGCCCCGACAGGGGTCGCCACCGGCACCGCCGAGGGTTCGGCCGGGCGGGTGCGGTCGGTGGCATGGTCGAGCACCCGCAGTGCGGCCAGCGCCGCCATCGGGATGGCCAGCGTGGCTGCCGCGCCGGCCACGTTCAGCGCCGAGCCGCCGAGCAGTCCGCCGATCAACGAGGCCACGGTGATGCCGGTCATCGCAGCCCGCATGGCGGGATAGATGCCGAAGAGCCGCTTCAGGCCGCCCCATGGTCGTAACAGGGCGAACCACACCAGCAGTATGCCGACCAGCGCTATCACGGTCAGTGGGCTACCGAAGAGGGTCTGCAGGCTGGATGCCCCGGACCGGTGCACGGTCAGGCCGCTCGTACCGTCCCCGAGCGCACCGACGAAACGGCCCAGGCTGCCCCGTTCCGCTTCGGGCTGGCTCAGGTCGAGCACCGCGAACCCGACGGTCACCGCCAGCCCGGCGACGGTCGCACCCGCCAGCCGGCCGAAGGTCAACCAGCCGCCGGTGCTCATCACCGCGGCGGCGCTGACCCCGGCGGTCAGGGCAACCGCGCCCACCAGGTCACCGCCGAGGTAGGGGCTTCCCACGAGGATGACGCCCACGCCACCGACCAGCACCATCACGGCCGGTCGTCGGCTGCGTCGGACCCGCTGCGCCAACCAGCCGGCGAACAGCAGGGTGCCGGCGATGAACACACCCAGGCCCACCACACCGAGACCGGTGTACCGGCCGCCGGCCAACGCCGAGTAGCCGGTGACCCCGTTGAGCTGGAGGCGGGCACCGGTCACCACGTCGGCTCCGACGGCGAGGGCGGCCAGCCCGGCGACGACGCCCACCGGTCCGAGCGTCCCGGCGTAGCCCCGGCTCAGTCGGACTCCGGCCGTGGCTGCGGCCAGCAGCAGCACGGTCACCCCGCCGAAGTAGAGGCCGGCGTGGTCACCCCGCCACCAGGGCACGATGTCCGCCAGCAGCGCGGCGGGAATCGCCATGGCTGCGGCGACGAGCAGCATCTCCACCACCGCCACCACCCGCCGGGACACCGGCTCCGGGCCGGTGGGCCCCGCGTGTCGGCGGGCCCGCCGCAGCAGCGGCAGGACCGCCAACGCCAGCAGGAACTGGAACCCGGCCAACAGCCCGAAGAACCAGACGGTCACCCGCCGCTGCGCGTGGACCTCCCGGTCGGCGTCGGCCGGTTCGGTCACGGCGGCGGGCAGGTTCGCCGGTCGACCCTCGACCGCTGTCGCTGGTTGGCCGATGAAGAGCCGCTCGGGCATCGGTCGGCCGAGCGCGGCCAACACCGTGGGGGCGAGGTCGATGAGTTGGATGTAACCGTCCCGCCCGGTGCTGCCGGAGGTCAACCAGGCACGTTCCCAGCCCGGCCCGTCGGCGACGGCCACGTGCAGTCGGGACACGTCGTCGGTGTCGGAGACGCCGGCGACGAGCACCAGCGAACGTTCCGGTCGGGCCGCCAGTACCCGGGCCAGTTCGGCATCGGCGACCTTCGCCGACGCCGCCCGTACCGCCGGATCCTCCCCGACCACCGATCCGAGGTCCAGGATGCTCAACGCACAGGAGGACAGCAACTGCCTGGGGTCCGCCGGCAACTGCTGCTCGTACCGGTCGACCCGCCCGAACGGTCGTGCTGCGGCCACCGCCGCCCCCGGGCCGACCGCAACCGTGCACCGGACCGACTCGGCCAGCGCTCCGGGCACCGCTCCCCAGGGCAGCTTCTCCTTGTTGTGCCGTCCGGCGGAACGCTGCCCGGGCACGTTGGCACCGATCCGGTCCGGCTGCTCGACCGCGATCTTCAGATCCGGGCATCGCCCGACGACCGGATCGTCGTTCCAGGCGGCGTAGTTTCCGGCGCCGAGCGTCAGCCAACCATCGGCCGGGCAGGTGGGCTGGCGGGCCGAACGCACCGACAGCGACCCGATGGAACCGCGTTCCGCCAGCTGCCACAGTGTCGGAGTCGCCTCCTCGGTGACGTCCTCCCAGCGCAGTCCCGCCACGCCGACCACCACCACATGGTCGGCGGTGTCCTGCGAGGCTCCGGTGGCCGGACGGATCGCCAGGGCCGCCAGACCAACCGCCACGACCGTCACGGTCAGCAGGACGGGTACCAGTCGGCGCAGCATCAGCCGCGCCCCGCCGACGATCCGGTCTCCCGATCCGCGGTCGGCGGCCCGTCATGGTCACCCGGGTCACCGCCCGGGGGTCGGTCCCGGTCCGCCGGGTCGTCACCCGACGACCGGTCGGACCCGGTTGGGGCATCCCGTGGCTGTGGCACGAGTTCGGCGTAGATGGCGGTGACCGAGGCGACGGTGTCCGTCTCGGTCGGCCAGGTAGCGGCCTGGGCCGCTGCCCGGCTGGCCAGGTCCGCGCGACGTCCGTCGTCGGCCAGCAGGTCCCGTACCGCCTGGTCGATCGCATCGACGTCACCGGACGGCACCAGTACCGCCGCGTCGCCGACCAGATCGGGCAGCCCTCCGACGGCGGTGGTCACCAGCGGCACGCCGGCCCGCATCGCCTCCTGGGCGAACAGTTGACGAGCCTCCCAGTCACTGGTCACCACCGCCAGGTCGGCACCGCAGAGCAGGTCCGCGACGTCGGTACGGTGGCCGAGCAGGGTGATCGGCGCCCGAGCCGTGGAGATCCGGGCGGCCAGTTGCAGGTAGCTCGGGCCACTGCCGGCGATCACCACGACCGGCGGCGGGTCGAGGTCACGCCACCGGGCAGCGACGTCGACGAGCAGGTCGTACCGCTTCTGTGGGTGGAGCCGGCCGACGGACAGGATCAGCGGCTGGTCGGCGGCGACGCCGAACTCGGCCCGTACGGCTGCGCGGCCCCGTCGGGGCGCGGGCAGGGTCGGGGCGGCCACCGGGGCCAGCCGTGCG
>NZ_JBHTMP010000126.1:0-6846 GCF_042679305.1 Micromonospora sonneratiae
TGGGCGGCCGTGGCGCTCGCCCACACCCGGGCCGCCGCGTCGACTGGACCGGCCAGCAGGTCGGCCTGCCGGAGAATGTCGGCCTCCAGTTCCCGCAGCCCGGGACCGGGGTCCAGGCCCAACTGCTCGGCCAGCGCCGTGCGGGCCCCGCGCAGTACGGCGAGCGCGTCGGCCTGGCGGCCGGCCCGGTAGAGCGCCAGCGCCAGCAGACGCCATCCCTCCTCCCGCCAGGGATGTCCGTGGGCGTGCGCGTCCAGATCCGGCACCGCCTCGGCAGCACGGCCGAGATCCAGCAGGGCCTGGGCCCGGCGCTCCACCGCGCGCAGGCGCAACTCCGTCAGCCGGGTCCGCTCCGGCCGCGCCCACGGTGCCTCGGTGAACTCGGCGTAGGCCGGGCCCCGCCACAGGGACAGCGCGGAGTCCAGTACGGGGAGCAGCCGCGCGGGCGGTTCCCCGGCCTCGACGGCCTTCTCGAAACGCCAGGCGTCGACGGCGTCCGGGCCGGCACGCAGCGCGTAGCCGGGCCCGACGGTGACGATCATCCGGGGCGGGGTGCGTGGCGGCCGGTCCGGCTCCAGCGCCCGACGCAACGCGCCAACGAACGTCCGGATCGCGCCGACCGCGCCCTCGGGAGGGGCCTCCCACAGGTCGTCGGCCAGCAGGTCGACCGGCACCACCCGGCCCCGGGCCACGATCAGCCGGGCCAGGACCTCCCGGTGTCTCGGACCCTTCAGGGAGATCTCCGCTCCCGTGCCGTCCCAGGCCGCCACCGGGCCGAGAACCCCCAGACGGACGTCCATCGGCCTGCCTTCCCGCCCATCACTCGCACGCTGATCGGATGCTCATCGGTGCCCGGCAGGCTGAGGAGGTCAGGACATCGACCCGGCCCGCCGAGGAGAAGAGAACGTGTTACCCGTAATCCAGGACTTCACCTACCACCGCGTCCCCGTCGCCGACGGTGTGACGCTGAACGCCGCCGTCGGCGGTTCGGGCCCGGCGATCATACTGTTGCACGGCTTCCCGCAGACGCACCTCATGTGGCGGCACGTTGCCGCCGACCTCGCCACCGACCACACGGTCATCTGCCCCGACCTGCGCGGCTACGGCGACAGCGACAAGCCGGCCGAAACCGGCCCGGACACCTACTCCAAGCGCACGATGGCCGCCGACCTGGTCGCACTCGCCCGGGCCCTCGGCCACGAGCGGTTCGCGCTTGCCGGCCACGACCGAGGCGCCCTCGTGGCGTTCCGGGCGGGCCTGGACCACCCCGACACGATCACCCATCTCGCCTGCCTCGACGTGCTGCCGACGCTGGACATGTGGGACGTCATGCGGGGAGCCTCGGCCGCCGTCGGGTTCCACCTGTACCTCATGGCCCAGCCACCCGGCCTGCCCGAGCAGATGATCAGCGCCGCGCCCGACGCGTTCTTCGGCCACTTCCTGGACCAGTGGGTGGCGGACCCCGCCGCGCTCCCCGCCGAGATCCGCGAGATCTACCTCGCCGCCTCCCGCGCGGCGGTCCCCTCGATCGTCGCCGACTACCGTGCCTCGGCGGGCATCGACGTCGAACACGACAGCGCCGACCGGGCCCGGGGCAGCCGGCTCCGCATGCCCGTCACCGTCATCCAGCAGGACTGGGGGGCGGCCCTGGGCTACGACGCCGCCGCCCTGTGGCAGGCCTGGACCGACGACCTGCGCCACCACACCACCACGGCAGGCCACTTCATGGCCGAAGAGGCCCCCGCAGAGATCGTCCAGCGACTACGCGAACTGCTCGCCCTCTGACCGGCCCGCCACCACCACACCGCCTCGACGTTGCGCCGGGGCGGTGGCGGTGGCGGTGGCACCTGGTACAGCCTGCTGTACCTGAGCTGACTCGCTGGCTGGATCGTCCCCGACGGCTGCGGCTCCTAGCGTCGAGGTTACCGAGCGGTTCGTAGCCTAAGGAGCACGTCGTGTCCGATCCGTACCAGATCTCAGAGGGGCCGGAGGCACCTCGGCCCGCACCGCCAGCGACCGCCCGGGGCAGGGCCGTTCGCCCCCTGCTGTGGCTGGCCCTGGTGATCAGCGTTGCCGCCAACGTGGTGTCATCGGCAGCCGACATCAACATGTTCATCGGATCCGGATTCGGACTGATCGCCCTGACCTGTGCCACCGGGCTGATCGTCCATCACTACCGGCACCGGCGTCGATGAAAATTATCGGTACGGAACAGTGCTCCCGCCAGCACTGGTACACCTGGCTGTACCGCGATTCGGTTGTCCACGGTAGAGACCTCGAATGGCAGTGACTGATGGACTCCTCAGTGGAAGGCAAGAGGTTCACTGGGAGGAAACATGGTCGCAACCGATGCTCGACCGGTCCCCGATACCGGGCCAAATGACACCGGAATTCGAGGTTTCATTCGCCGTCGCCCGCTGCTCAGCTTCTTCGTGATGGCCTACCTTTTGAGTTGGGCAGCCTGGACCCCGTACATTCTGTCGGCCACCGGGCTGGGGATCCTCGATTTCCGGTTCCCCGCGATTCTGGGCACCACACAGTTTCTCGGCGTTCTACCCGGTGCCTATCTCGGCCCGATCACGTCGGCGTTCGTCGTCACCGCGATCGCCGACGGCCGGCCCGGACTTCGTCGCTGGGTTGGCCGGATGCTCAAATGGCGGATCAGTTGGCGCTGGTACCTGTCCGTTCTTGTAGGTGTGCCTGCCGCACTGGTCATCACCTCCGTCGCACTCTTCGACGGAGCCGTCCAGCTACCACCCGTTACGGTACTGGCGGCCTACCTGCCAGTCCTGCTCATCCAGATGTTCACCACCGGCGTCGCCGAGGAACCCGGTTGGCGGGACTTCGCCACGCCGCGCCTACAGCGGCGGTACAACGCACTGGTAGGCACGATGATTCTCGGCCCGCTGTGGGGCATCTGGCACCTTCCGCTGTTCCTGAGCGAATGGGGCGGCTGGCCGAACACGACCTGGCTGACCGTCGGCGAGTTCCTGGCCGGGGCGATCGGCATCAGCGTGGTGATGACCTGGGTCTTCAACCGGACCGGCGAAAGCCTGCCGGTGGTGATGCTGCTGCACGTCAGCATCAACACCTTCATGTCGGTGGCCTGGGCGGAGATGTTCCCAGCGGACGCCAATGCCGAGAGTTCGGCCCGCGTCGTGTTGCTGGCCTCCGTGACAGCGGCACTCGTAACCCTCCTCGCCACCCGTGGACGCCTCGGCGACCGACCGGCGGAGAAACGCGAGACGCCGGCCGTTGGATGAGACGCCGAGAATGACCGTGCCCGGCCGGTGAATGCGGTACGGCCGGGCAGGTCAGGTAATGTCCAACGGGTTCCAAGGCGTAGGGAACTATCGATTGCAAGAGGCTCTATGATCGACGTCCGCGAAGCTCCATCGCCCGCCAGGAAACGACACTGGCAACGGGCGGCGGCTACCCGGGCCCGCGCCGCTCTGGACGGCCTCGAACACCTCGTCGGCGGCCTGGGCACCGGAATCCTGGCCATGGTGACACTGCTCTTCCTGGTCATTGCCGCACTGACCTGCCTCGTCGGCATCGGTCTGCTCCTCCTGCCCGTCGCCCTGCGGGTGCTACAGGTCGTCGCCGACCGGGAACGCGCCCGGCTCTCCAGGTGGGGGCCGGAGATCATCGGTCCGGAGCCGGTGCCGGCCCGGCTTGCCACCGCCCTACGGGACCCCGCCATACGAAGGGAACTCGGTTGGGTGCTCTGCCACGCGACGCTCGGCCTGTTCCTTGGCCTGTTCGGGGCGACACTTCCCCTCTACGCGGTGACCAACGGCACGTTCCCGCTGTGGTGGTACCTCCTACCACCGGACGAGGCCAGCGACAGCCTGGGCCTCGTGCACGTACGCGATGTGCCGGACACGTTCCTGGTGAGCCTGATCGGCCTGGGATGGCTCGTCATCGTCATCGCCGTCATGCCGGGCATGGCCTGGCTCCAGGCCTGGCCCGGTCGACGCCTCCTGTCACCCGACCCTGACACCGACCTGACGATCCGGGTCGCGCAACTGACCGCGACCCGGGCCGCCGCCTTGGACGCACACGCCACCGAGCTGCGACGGATCGAACGGTCACTGCACGACGGCACCCAGAACCGGCTGGTCGCCGTCAACGTCCTGCTCGGCGCGGCGCGGCGCACACTGGGACGCAACCCGTCCGACGCGGAAGCGATCATCGACCGCGCCCAGGACGCCGCCGAGCAGGCACTTGCCGAGCTGCGCGCCGTCGTACGCAGCATTCTGCCGCCAGTGTTGGCCGAGCGCAGCCTTGCCGACGCCCTCACCGCCCTGGCCGCCGACTCTCCGGTGAACTGCCGTATCGATGCCGAAGGGTCAGACCGGTGCGCGGTGTCCGTCGAGGCCACGGCCTACTACGTGGTCGCCGAGGCGCTCACCAACATCGCCCGCCACAGCGGGGCTGAGAACGCCACCGTTAAGCTTCGTCGCCGTGGGGACCGGCTGTCCGTGGAGATCAGCGATGACGGCCACGGCGGAGCAGACGAGCGCGGCGGGTCGGGGCTCAGCGGCATCCGCCGCCGCGTCGAAGCCCACGACGGGACGTTCGAGCTGGTCAGCCCGGTCAACGGACCAACTACCCTGACGGTGAGCCTGCCATGCGGATCGTGATCGCCGAGGACGACCTGCTGCTACGGGAAGGGCTTACGCTACTGCTACAGGCGGAGTCCCTCGACGTGGTGGCCGCCACCGGCACACCCGACGAGTTCCTGACCGCCATCGAGGCGTACAAGCCCGACGTGGCGATCGTCGACGTCCGGATGCCACCGACACACACCGACGAGGGGATCGTCGCGGCGGTCGAGGCCCGACGCCGGCAGCCGGGCCTGGCCGTGCTGGTGCTGTCGGCGTACGTCGAGCAGGCGTTCGCGACCGAACTACTCGCCCAGGGCAGCTCCCGCCTCGGCTACCTGCTCAAGGAGCGGGTCGGGCGGGTGCAGGAGTTCCTTGACGCATTGCACCGGGTGGCGAACGGGGGCACCGCAGTGGACCCCGAAGTCGTCGCCCAGTTGTTGACCCGGACCCGGCCAGCCACACCGTTGGAACGCCTCACCCCTCGGGAACGTGAGGTGCTGGCGCTGATGGCCGAAGGACTCGGAAACAGTGCCATCGCAGAACGTCTCTTCGTCACCGAAAATGCCGTACACAAGAACATCCGAAGCATCTTCGCCAAGCTGGACCTGGCACCTACCGACCGTGCGGACCGCCGAGTCGCCGCCGTCCTGCGCTACCTCGAAGACGCCCGACGGCGTATCTGACTGCGAGTGTCCAGGCTCGGCTGCGGGAATGTGGGAAGCAGGCTGAACCCGACGTACGGATTCGTACGGACGGGTTGATCAGCCTGGAACGGGAGGCGTTGGCGATTCACTCCACCAGAGGTTGCGATCCTCGCCCGCTCCGAAGACCGGGCGCAACTCCAGCAGGTTGATTCGACTGCCGCCGCCGAGCTGGTTGCGATCCTCGATGCTCCTGAAGGGCCACCAGATTCCGTCCCATCGGCTCAATGAGTGGAAGGAATCACATGGCAGTAGATCAGGGAGCCATCGGTCGGCCAGAGTGTCCGGAGGTGGAGCCGCCTCCGAGTCATTTGCCGCTCAGATGGGCGGTGATCCTTGGCTTCAGCGGGGCTTGGGCTTGCGGCGTATGCCGCTGAAGGGCTCGCGGTGGCGGTTGTGTTAATTGCTGGAAGCATGCACAAGATCTCGAAGTAGGTGAACTCAGTGTGGTGCTGGGCGAGGCTGGAAACTCCTCGCCCAGCCTCAGCGTCCGTTGGCTCAGCACCTCGAAAGGCGGCCTATGCGGCTGGGCGGGCGGTCCGGTTGAGGAACTCGACAAGCTCTGCCACCGGCACCACAGCCTCTGCCTTGTATGGTGCCTGTCGCGCGGCGACCCACTGTTCGATGATCTGTCGCATTAGGACGCTCGTGCCGATCTGCTGTTCTTCTGCGACTTTGAGAAGCTCGTCGTACACCGAGGTTGGGAGGCGCACGGTGCGTACCGCCATGATCTCGCGTGCCGCTGGTGGCGTCACCTCGGCAGGCTCGCCGGTGCGGATCAGATTCGACAGGTCGTTGTCTTTTAGGTAGTTGATCATCTCTTGCTCGGTCATTGCGTCTTCCATCGGTGCCACTCCTTGATCTCGGGCGGTGTCATGGTGCGGGCGAACGAGATGTTCCAGAGATCGGCGATCTCTGAACTTTGGATCAGGAGCACCGCGACGAAGGTTCCTGACTCAGTAGCACCCATGACGATGCGTCCGTTGGTGGAGAGTCTTCGGGTGAGTTGATCTGACGCTGGGGCGTAGAGGACGTCGGCGACATCGGTCAGCGTTACCCCCTTCAGGTGTGTGAGCGCAGCGTCTGTCCAGTTGAACTGCTCCACGTAGCGAGCGTAACACGTCGTATTACGTAGTGGTGAATCTGGTTGGAAAGGAATATATGCTGCCAGAAGTGGTGATAGGCGTATTGAGGAAAATTCAATTTCGACTGCTGGTGGGATGCTGAACCTGTCCGGCCTGGAATGGTCGGGTGGTGCGCGGAGATGGGTCAGTCGACGTGGATTGGTTTCTGGGCGATGGCTCATGGGGTTCCGGGTAGATGCCCCTCTATGTGGTGCCGCCGATTCGAATCGTCGGTCCGAGTCGGGAGCTGCCGGAGAGATTCCCCGAGGCGGGAAGCCTGGCATGATTGAGGGTGCACATCAGGAGCGTTAGTTGATCTAGTGTCTCGTGATCCCGATGTCTTTACTTGAGATGTGTTGTGGTTGGCTGTGTCGGTGGAGATGTCGTCGGATGAGCGGGCCGAGCTTCGGG
>NZ_JBHTMP010000127.1:0-6841 GCF_042679305.1 Micromonospora sonneratiae
GTCGCCGGCACGGTCAGCCGGCCCGTCCTGGGGGTGGCCACGGTCGCCGTCGCGGCGCTGGCCGTACCGGCCGTGCCGGGCCGTCCGTGGCAGGGGCCGCTGGCCGTCGCCGTCGCGCTCACCATCGAACTGCTGCTCCTGCGACACGTCGTACGGCGGCTCGGCGGGGTCACCGGTGACGTCCTGGGCGCGTCTGTCGAGATCACCGCCACGCTGGTCTACCTCGGACTCGTCCTGACCGGCTGACCTCGGGCCGCGTCGCGAGTAGCGTTCGCCACGACAACACCGCCATCCTCCTCGGGGACACAACATGCTGATCACGGACGACTTCCTGCCCGTCCCGGTCCCGGAGACGCTGAGCGCGACCTACCTGGTACCCACCTCAGCCACACCGGAGACGTCCCCGGCAGCCGCCGTCGACGCGCTGGCCGGTCGGCTCGCCGGCCCGGTCCACGACCTCGCCCGGCAGATGCTCGACAGTCCCCTGATGACGGTCGACACCCGACCGGTGTCGGAGTTCCCCCGCCTGCCGCCCGAGCTGCTCACCGCGTTCGGGGCGACCGACGAACAGCTCGCCCGGCTGGCGGCGGCCACCCATCTGGTGGTCGTCCAGGCCACCTACCGACCCGGGTGGCCACCGGCGCACGAGTGGGCGGCGCGGACGGTGGCCGCCGCGATGGCCGAGGTCGTCGGCGGCGACCTGGTCGACGTCTTCGGCCTACAGTTCCTCGACCCGGCCAGCGCGCTGCGCTCGCTGCCGGACGCCGACGGCCGGATGCGGCTGGTCGACTGGGTGCTGGTGCCCTACTCCTCCGACGAGGACGGGCTCTGGTTCACCACCAAGGGGCTGCGCCGGTTCGGGCTGCTGGAGTTGCAGGCCCAGGGCGTGCCGGCCCATCTGACCCGGGCCTGGGGCGCGGTGATGACCGGTGCGGCCCGCCGCCTGCTCCGGGCCTGGGTGGACGGCCTGACCGACGAGGAGGTCCCGGCCTTCGTCCAGCTTCCCGTACTGACCGCGGTCACCGGTCACGACATCGCGGTGGCCTACGGCAACTCGGAACGCCACGACGCGACCGCACCGGCTCTGTTGCGCCTGGAACTCGACCCGGCCACCGATCCCGAGGCCGACTCGTTCCTGAGCCTGCGTCCGCCGAGCGAGCACGACGGGCCGGTCGACCGCTACTTCGCCGGGGTGTGTGAAATCGTCTTCGCCTCGGCCAAGTCGGACGTCCGGTACGCCCGGCCGGGCGACGCGATGGCCCGGGCCATCGCAACCGCCCGCGACGGCCTGCCCGAGATCCGGAACCGGTTCCTCACCGGCGCGCTGCCCGAGGACGCACAACTGGTGGTCAAGTACGGGCTCCCCACCGACGACGGCCCCGAGTTCGTCTGGGCCGGAGTGACCTCGTGGTCGAGTCCGGAACGCATCCTCGGGGCCAGCGCCAGCGACGCCGCCTCCGACCCGTCGGTACGGATCGGCTGCCCGGTCGTGATCGACGCCTCCGACGTGGTCGACTGGGCGGTACTCGACGGTGGCGGAGTCATGGAGGGCGGGTGGACCCAGGCCGTACTCGACAGCGGTGAACACCAGTAGTCCGCTGCTCCGCCACCGCCGGCTGTGAGCGTTTCTCCCCGACGGCCGGCTACCGCACCGACGGCTGCTACTTCACCGACGGCTTGACGAAGGGTGGGCGGACCACCTGCATCGCGCAACGCCGCCCGCGTACGTCCACCTCGACGGTGGCGTCCGCACCGAGCCCGGCCGACGTGTCCAACAACGCCAACGCGATGCCGACCTTGTTGGTCGGGGAGAACGTTCCGCTGGTGACCTCGCCGACCACCTGGTCGCCGACGTACACGCTCATCCCGGCCCGGGGAATGCCCCGGCCCACCGCCGTCAGCCCCCACAGGGTGCGACGTGGTCCCGCCGTCTTCTCCGCCAGCAGGGCGTCGCGCCCCCAGAACCGTGGCTTGTCCCAGCCGACCGCCCAGCCGGACCGGGCCTGCACCGGGCTGATCTCCAGCGACAGGTCCTGCCCGTGCAACGGGTAGCCCATCTCGGTACGCAGCGTGTCCCGGGCACCCAGGCCGCAGGCGCGGATGCCGTACGGCTCACCGGCGGTGAAGAGCGCATCCCAGACCGCGGTCGCCGAGCCGGCCGGTACGACGAGTTCGTAGCCGTGCTCGCCGGTGTAGCCGGTACGGCACACCACCAGTTCCGTGCCGTCGAGCACGGCGGTGGAGAAGCTCATGTAGCCGTGGTCGGTGGGTAGTCCCAGGGCGGCCAGCACCTCTGCCGAGCGTGGCCCCTGCACGGCGAGTACGGCGTACTCCTCGTGCTCGTTGGTGACGGTGACCGACGGCGGTGCCGCCGCCCGCAGACGGCGTACCACCTCGGTGGTGTTCGCCGCGTTCGGGATGAGGAAGACGTGGTCGTCGGCGTACAGGTAGGCGATGATGTCGTCGACGACGCCACCGGTGGCGTCGTCACAGCAGAGCGTGTACTGCGCCCGGCCCGGTTCGATCCGGCCCAGGTCGTTGCTGAGGCAGGAGTTGACGAACTCCGCCGCTCCGGCCCCGGTCACCCGGGCCTTGCCGAGGTGGGAGACGTCGAATACGCCGACGGCCTCCCGTACCGCGTTGTGTTCGGCCAGTACACCACCGCCGGCGTACTCCAGCGGCATCTCCCAGCCACCAAAAGGGGCGAACTTCGCACCCAGTTCCACATGTCGTGCATGCAACGGGGAACGGCGCGGCGCAACAGGGGTGGCAGTCACGTCGGTCATGGGTGGCAACTTACCGGCATTTCAGCGCCTGGTTAGCATCGGCGTGATCCCTCGACTGGCAGTCGGCGGGACAGCACACCGTCCGGCGGGTAGGTTGCGCCGGAGAACATCATCGCCGGACCGCTCATGACGCGGCCGGCCAGGCCCGCCGGAGACGCCGAGTGACATCGCCCAGCACCACCCTCAGCCTGGTCGACACGGACCCCGCCGAACTTGCCGTTGACGCGATCGTGATCGGCGTGCACAGCCGGAGCAGCGACGCGATCGCCGCCGACTCTGGCTCCACCGCCGGTTTCGCCGGCACGCTTCTGCTGGCCACCGGGGCGGAGAGCATCGCTGCCGCCTTCGATGGTCGGTTGACGGAGACCCTGGCCATGCTGGGCGCCACCGGCTCCCCCGGTGAGGTGATCAAGCTGGCCACCCTGGGCACCGTCACCGCACCGCTGGTCGCCGCCGTGGGCCTGGGCCCCGAGCCGACGGGTGCCGCCCCGGCTCCGGAGACGCTGCGTCGGGCGGCTGCCTCCGCGATCCGGGCGCTGGCCGGATCGGAGCGGGTGGCCCTGACCCTCCCGGTGCCCGACGACGCCGACGCGCCGGCCGCGCTCCGCGCGGTCGCCGAGGGCGCACTGCTCGGCGCGTACCGGTTCGCCGGTTACAAGACCAAGCCGCAGCCCACCCGTCGGCCGGTCGTCGCCTCGGTGGCGGTGCACGTGCCCGACGCCGGGGACGCGACGGCGCAGGCGGAGATCATCCGGGCCCAGGTGGCGGCCCACGCCGTACTGCTCACCCGCGACTGGGTCAACACCGCGCCCAACGAGATGCGCCCGCCGTCGTTCGCCGACACGTTGGCCGAGGCGGGCCGCCAGGCCGGGCTGACCGTCGAGGTGCTCGACGAGACGGCACTGGCCGCCGGCGGCTACGGCGGCATCCTCGCCGTCGGACTGGGGTCGGAGGCACCGCCCCGGCTGGTGAAGCTGTCGTACGAGCCGGAGGTCTCCGGCGGCGACGTGAAGCGGGTCGCACTGGTCGGCAAGGGCATCACCTTCGACACCGGTGGTGTGTCGATCAAGCCGGCGCAGGGCATGTGGGAGATGAAGTCCGACATGGCCGGTGCGGCGGCGGTCGCCGCGACCATGCTGGCGATCGCCAAACTCAAGCCGGCGGTGGCGGTGAACGCGTACCTGCCGATCGCCGAGAACATGGTCTCCGGCACCGCCTACCGGCCCGGTGACGTGGTCACGATGTTCAACGGCAAGCGGGTCGAGGTGCTCAACACCGACGCCGAGGGCCGGATGGTCCTGGGCGACGCGATGGCCCGGGCGTGCGCGGACGGCTGTGACTACCTGATCGAGACCTCCACCCTCACCGGTGGACAGGTGGTCGCCCTCGGCAAGCGCATCGCCGGGGTGATGGGCACGCCCGAGCTGTGCGAGCGGGTACGCGCCGCCGGTGACGCGGTCGGTGAGCCGACCTGGCCGATGCCGCTGCCGGACGACGTACGCAAGGGCATGGATTCGGATGTCGCCGACATCTCCCAGGTCAACGCGGGTATGGACCGGGCCGGCCACATGCTCCAGGGCGGGGTGTTCCTGCGCGAGTTCGTCACCGAGGGTCTGCCCTGGGCACACATCGACATCGCCGGCCCCAGCTACCACGCGGGTGAGCCGACCGGTCACTGGACCAAGGGCGGCACCGGCGTGCCGGTGCGTACCCTGTTGGCGCTGATCGACGACATCACGGCCAACGACTGACGGCGGCCGGTACGGACGACGGGGCGGCTGGCGGTCAGCTCGGCCGGCGCTTGCGACGCTCGTTGAAGTCGCGCATGCGCTGCGGGTAGCCGACCAGCCGCACGTCGTAGATCGGGATGGCCAGCCGGTGGGCGAACCGTCGGGCGCCCTCCGGCCCGTCGATCCGGCGTCGGGTCCACTCTCCGTCGTGGGCGATCAGCATCACTGTGGTCTCGGTCACCGTGGTTCGTGGCTCAATGAAGGCCTCAACCCCTCGTCGTGTCCTAACGAACTGCTCAAGATGGTCGAGATCCGCCCGATTCGCAGGCCGATCTCCGGCTGCCGCACCTGCCTTCTTGCGTCGCCGAAACCAGGCCACCCGATCCACTCCTCCCCGACGTCCACACCGCCGGTCGCCAGCGTGATTCTGGCAAGCGTACGTCCGCTCGACGTGTCCTTGGGCACCTCGTGGCGCGGCTGGGCGCGGTAAGTGACAAGATGACCGAGGCGAGTATGCCCATACCCCGGCATGACCCTCGTTAGCAGCGAAGCGACCTGGGAGATAACTGTGAGCGAGCCGAACGGCGCAACTTTCGACGTCGTAATCCTCGGCGGTGGCAGTGGCGGATACGCGACCGCGCTGCGGGCCGTGCAGCTCGGCCTGTCGGTCGCGCTGATCGAGAAGGGCAAACTCGGCGGGACCTGCCTACACAATGGCTGCATCCCGACCAAGGCGCTCCTGCACGCTGCGGAGATCGCCGACCAGACCCGCGAGTCCGAGCAGTTCGGCATCAAGGCCGAGCTGGTCGGCATCGACATGGCGGGAGTCAACTCCTACAAGAACGGCGTGATCGCCCGGCTCTACAAGGGCCTGCAGGGCATGATCAAGGGTTCGAAGATCACCCTGGTGGAGGGCGCCGGCAAGCTGGTCGCACCGAACACCGTCGAGGTCGACGGCAAGCGCTACACCGGCCGTAACGTGGTGCTGGCCACCGGCTCCTACTCCCGCAGCCTGCCCGGCCTGGAGGTCGACGGCGAGCGGATCATCACCAGCGACCACGCCCTTGAGCTCGACCGGGTTCCGACCTCCGCGATCGTGCTGGGTGGCGGCGTCATCGGTGTGGAGTTCGCCAGCGTGTGGCGGTCGTTCGGTGCCGAGGTCACCATCGTCGAGGCCCTGCCCCGGCTGGTGGCGGCCGAGGACGAGGAGTCGTCGAAGGCCCTGGAGCGGGCGTTCCGCAAGCGCAAGATCGGCTTCCGGACCGGCAAGCCGTTCGAGAAGGTCGAGCGCACCTCGTCCGGCGTCAAGGTCACCATCGCCGGCGGCGAGACCCTGGAGGCCGAGCTGCTCCTGGTCGCGGTCGGCCGTGGCCCGACGACCGCCAACCTCGGCTACGAGGAGCAGGGCGTCAAGATGGACCGTGGCTTCGTGCTGACCGACGAGCGGCTGCGTACCAACGTCCCCAACGTCTACGCCGTCGGTGACATCGTCCCCGGGCTCCAGCTGGCCCACCGTGGCTTCCAGCAGGGCATCTTCGTGGCCGAGGAGATTGCCGGCCTGAACCCGACGGTCATCGACGAGGCGGGCATCCCCCGGGTCACCTACTCCGAGCCGGAGCTGGCGTCGGTCGGTCTGACCGAGGCGAAGGCCAAGGAGCAGTACGGCGCCGACAAGATCAAGACCTACAACTACAACCTCGGCGGCAACGGCAAGAGCCAGATCCTCAAGACCGCCGGCCACGTCAAGCTCGTCCGGGTCGAGGACGGCCCGGTGGTGGGCATCCACATGGTCGGCGCGCGGGTCGGCGAGCTGATCTCCGAAGCACAGCTCATCTACAACTGGGAGGCCTACCCGGCCGAGGTGGCGCAGCTCGTGCACGCCCACCCCACCCAGGGCGAGGCGCTTGGCGAAGCGCACCTGGCCCTGGCGGGTAAGCCGCTGCACGCACACGCCTGAGCCCAATCTATCGGCATTGCCCGGCTGGCCTGCCGGGCAATGTGTAAAGGCCACGAAGGAGTCTTGAAACATGCCGGTATCGGTCACCATGCCCCGGCTGGGCGAGAGCGTCACCGAAGGCACCGTCACCCGCTGGCTCAAGCAGGAGGGCGACCGGGTCGAGGTCGACGAGCCGCTGCTTGAGGTCTCGACCGACAAGGTCGACACCGAGATCCCGTCCCCTGCGGCCGGTGTGCTGAGCCGGATCGTGGTGGGCGAGGACGAGACTGCCGAGGTCGGCAGTGAGCTGGCGGTGATCGCTGGCGAGGGCGAGGCGCCCGAGCCGGCCGCCCCGGCCCCGGCGGCCGAGGCACCTGCCGCCCCGCCTG
>NZ_JBHTMP010000128.1:0-6654 GCF_042679305.1 Micromonospora sonneratiae
CCCGAAGCTCGGCCCGCTCATCCGACGACATCTCCACCGACACAGCCAACCACAACACATCTCAAGTAAAGACATCGGGATCACGAGACACTAGCCCTCAACCACCATTGCACCAGGCGGCTAATTGTGTCGGCTTTATGCCCTTGCGTGGGTCTAGGTTATTGACGTCACCTGATGATTCCTGCCGCCGCTACCTACTCCGGCGAGCACTGGCGAGTCGTCAGTGGGATCTTGATCCGCGAGATAGTCGCGCAGGGTGCGGTGAATAAATGCGTAGCCACCGAATACTCGCTGCATGATCACCCGGTCGTCAGCGTAGGAAAGGAATTCCAGTAAACGGGTTGGCAGTAGGCCAGAACGGGCAAGGCCGAAGGTGACTGCACGGTTGCGCAGCCAGGCGCGACCGGGCCCCGCCGTAACCATGAGGGCGATCGTCATTGGGAGAGCAGCCACAACCGCGAACCAGGGGCCATCGAGGACCAACACGACCGCCAGTAGCGCAATAACAATAAACATCAGTGCCGCCACCATTCGAGTGAAACGACGCATGGATGCCTGTAGCCCTTGACCGGGCGAAGCGGGCGGTTTGCTGGGATCGGGAATACTCCCGCCGCTGATGCCACCACCGATGCCTAGCGTCAACGAAATCAACGCTGCCGCAGGCAAGGATGCGGCGACAGCTACAGGCACACCGATTACTACAGCGCCAAATATCGCCCAGAACAAGAAACCCGTAAGCGTGGAGCGGAACGATTGAATCCAGTTTGAAGCCGCATAGGCGGCGTCCTCTTCTTTCCCGATGAACGGCACAAATAGCCGGTTAAGTTGGCGAACCTGGAGCAACACCCCGAAGGTGACGGCGATGCCGAGCCCAAAGAAAAGGGCAGCAATGACTGCGGTGACAAGCGCACCTCGAATGCCGTCCACGAGCGCACCGAATGGGGCAATAGCGAAAGCGCCTACTAGTGCAGCAAGGCCACCGCCCACCAATCCGGTGCTGGTGTGATCCCATCCGAGGACCCGTGCAAGTCGAGCGGTAACACCTCGACGTTTCGGCAATGGCCATTCCGGGGTGCGGCCGGGCAGCCAGGCCGGAGTAAGCCAATCCGGGTAGAAGACGGTCTCACTGCGCCGGCTCATCAACCGCGCAAGCCAAACCAGCCCATACCGCGCCTCATCTGGAGTGAAAGCGTGCTCCGCCTGCTCGGCCTGGCCTCGTAGGCTGCGTGGCCTAACCAGCATCCGATGTACAAATAGCCGGTAGAGCACATCGCTGTACTGCCTGTCGTCACCCGTGGGCAGCGCCTCGGCAGGCGCACCCCGGTAAGCAATGATCGCCACACCCAACATCAGCGGCGTGGTTAGAAGATCCCGCAGAGCGTTGTCGTGGTCAACGGCGTGGCGCAGCAGGTTCAGGTCGGGACCGGCGCTACGCAGCGCCCGAGTGATTTGGGGACGAGTCAGGGGCCGTACGGCAAACGCCGCATCAAGGGCCAGCCGCTTCTCCATCCGTTGATAGTTCTCTGTGCGGCAAGTGAGGACCAAGCCAGTGCCCACGAACTCCGGGCTGCGGGCGAACGAGTTGATGGCCTGTAGGCATGCGTCCTGGTAGTCATCGCCAACCTCGTCGAGGCCGTCGAGGAGTAGGACTAAACCTCCTCGGTCCAGTTCTTTCCGTACCTGTTGGGAAGAGACTCCGTAGCGTTCGCCAATCTCAGCAGACGCCCAGGAGCAAAAGTCAGGTCTTGATGCCCGCCATCGAGACAGCAGCAGCACTACCGGCGTCGGGGCTGCACCGTCGGCTTGTGCCCTTTTGAGTAGATCCTCAGTCAGCTGTAGGAGATGAGTGGTCTTGCCTGACCCGGGTTCGCCGATCAGCAGCAACCGGTTGCTTTGACCGTACACATCGGACAACTTGGTGCCATCCGGTAGCGGTTCCGAGGTGCCGAGCCGTTGCAACGGGCCGATCCTGGGGGCTTCGTACGCCTCCACTGCGTCTGGTTGCGTGTCAAGCTGCACCTCTAGACGGGCGGCATGCTGAAGGGAACGATGCAGGCCGTCAACGATCCACCACCGCTGTACCCGCTGCAATATCCGGGTTCTCGTTGTGATGTCGTCCTCCCCGATCGCGGGCGCTGCGGGGGTGTCGGTTTGTGCTCGTGCCCTGACCGCCCACCATGCCACCAACCAGGCAAGCACGGCGAAACCCGTTTGGACAAGCACGACGCTCAAGCGTTCCTGCGGACCCAGGTCGGGAGTGAGCCACATGCAGACGGCTAATCCTGCCGCCAGGGCGGCCGCGCCGAGGGCAAGGAGCCAGCGTTGTCGCACCGGCAACACGGCAGTTTGGGCTACTGGCGAGGTGGCGGCGTCCGGCTGCCCGGTCTCCTTACGTTGGGTAGTCAGCCCCAGAAATGTGGTAAGTACCGCGAGCGCCAACACGACCATGACCATGCGGCCGAAACTGTCTGTCCACTGCCTAATAACGGGTGGGCTGGTCGTAGCCACGTTGATGACCATGGCGCTGGCAGAGCTCACGATGGTGCTAATCAAGGTGAAGAGGAATAGTTCGAGCCGACGGAAGCGGTGACGGCGCCACATTGCTCCATAGTGGCTCAGAGTGGCTGCCTGCGAACTGAACAAAACCCGACAGTGATTAGGGATTTTGCTGACAAACCATCTAAGTCGCCCTGTCGCCCATTGGTTCGCAGCCAAGGTGGATCGAGGCCTGCCCGCTCAGCGGTACTTGTTTTCCCCACAAGCGGCGCTCTGCGCTGGCGTCAAGCCTGGGTGTTTGATCAACGCTGGCTGGATGCGGCATGGTTTGCCGGAAGGATTTGGCGAAGGGTTCGGGGAAGGCTATCTGTGTTGTGGTGTCCTGGGTCCAGCTCGCCCTGCGCGTCTCCGACCTGGAAGGGTCGATCGTTCTACTCGAAGCTGTTCAACACCGAGCCGGCCAAGCGGCGGTCCGGCTACGCCAACTTCGCCATTGAGGAGCCACCGCTGAAGCTGGTCCTGCTCGAAGGTGCCCCGGACCAGGCCACCGCGATCGACCACCTCGGGGTCGAGGTGTTCGACGGCGCGCAGGTCACCGCCGCCACCGACCGGCTCACCGAGGCCGGGCTGATCACCCTGACCGAGAACGACACCTCCTGCTGCTACGCCCTCCAGGACAAGGTCTGGGTTCGCAGCCCCGGCAACGAGCGCTGGGAGGTGTACGTGGTCAAGGGCGACTCCGACCAGTACGGCACCTCTGCCCAAACCCAGCCCGGAGCCGGCGACGACTGCAAGTGCGGCGAGACCACCGCCCCGCAGCCCGCCGTCGTCGGGTCGGACGAGGCGGGCGGGTGCTGCTCATAGGAGCAGATACACCTACGTAGAACGTGGCGGCGGCGCGCTCAGGTCGGTGCGCCGTCACCACTTAGGTCGAGGCTTCGCTGGTGCGCGGCGCTCTGGATGGGGCAGCCGCCACCATGAACAAGATCGAGACTCTCCCTCGTGAGCCTTGAACAAGATCATTTTGTTGGGTTCCGGCTTGAACAAGAGCGCCTCGGGCGCGTTCCGTGACCTCTCTGGCCACCGCGCTCGATCCGTATAGGTGGATCGGTTGCGGGCGTGTTCAAGCCTGCCGTCTCGAAGCGGCTGCGGCCGGCGAGGAGGGCTTTGAACAGCCTGACCACGGGTTGAACAGCCCGACTCCGGGTGCCGGCGGACTCCCGCCGAGGCACACCGACGGGCATTGGCGACGGCCGGGTTAAACACGGGTCGAGCCCGCTTGAACAAGATCACGGGTGTTCATGATCTGTTCAAAGGCCCTGGTGGCGTGGTGGCACAGCGCCGACCGGCACTCCCGCTGGACGGCAACGGTCATCACGAGGGAGCACCACCATGGACCATGGTACCCCTACCGCCGAGCCTGCCGTCTCCCGGCGCGGCGAGACGCTGTTCAACGACATCGAGTACCGATTCCGGCTGATGGGGCAGGGACCGAACCCGCTGTCGGTGGACGGCCGCAGCCTCGGTCACGGCCTGCCCCGCCGGGCCCTCGCCCTGCCCGAGCTGTCGGCGATCCTGATGCACCCGTCCTGCAACTACGCCGCCCGGGACGCCGCATGGCGGCTGCTGGTGCAGCACGCCCGTACCGGTGACTCGGCATGGCGTGCCGGCGCAGTCGGCGTCGCACTGCCAGGCCTGCGGTTCAAGGCATACCTGCTGGCCAAGCTGTTCACCGGCGACGTCCAGGCCGCCATCGTCGAGCACTTCCTGCGCGCTCTCGGCACGATCGATCTGGCCAGGCCCGGAGTAATCGGGAACCTACTGTCTGCCGCGTTCTCCAAGGCCCGCGCCGAGCTGCGTGAGCTGGAGCCGGCCTCGTCTGGGGCACCGAACCACGCCCCGGGGGCGGTGATGCCACCGGCCCCGTACGGGCACCCGGATCTCGTCCTCGCCCGCGCGGTCAACGCCGGGGTCATCACCGGGCAGGAGGCGGAGCTGATCGGCGCGACGTACCTGGAAGAACTCAGCCTCACCGCGTACGCCGAGCGCACCGGCGAGCCCCGCTGGAACCTTTACAAGCGGCGCACGGCCGCCGTCGCCCGGCTCAAGGCCGCGATCGAGTCCGGCGAGCTGTCCGACCCGTACGCCGATGCGGTCAACGAGGCCACCTCGATCCTGGTCCTCGACGCCCCGACCGCCCGGAAGCGTCCGTGAGCAGGCTGCTTGAGCTGCAATTTTCCAATCCGAGGCCCGGATTTGTAATCCCCTAGTGCGGGACTCTTCCGCGCAGGTGACCTTCTCCGACCGGACCCGTTGACGGCGCTGACACCCCGTACGGTCCCCGGCTCACCGCCTTCCCTGTGAGGAGGACGGCCGCGCCGGTCGGCATCCGAGGTCACCTCACCAAGCGCATCGTCCGGTCCCGCCTTCGCCAGCCCAATCGCGCACCCCATGCCCCGCTGCGGGTTGCTCAGGCGTGCGCACCGGAGGTGCCCAATCCCATGAACCACAACCCCTCTGTGCGTCCCGAGGTGCCGGCTCGCCGCCGCCTCGGGACCGCCGGGCGGGGATGGCCGTCCGTCCGCCGTCCCCGCCGATACCTTTCTCGTCCGGCCCGCGCCTCGCTGATGCTGCTCGGGGCCGCCGTGGTGACGGTCGTCTTCGTCGCCGCTCCGGGGGCGGCGTACGCGGCCGAGCCCGCCCCGGTGGTGCTGGCCGCCGAGTCGATCACGCAGGTGGTCGACAACATCCGTTTCTGGCTGCTCGGCATCCTCGCCGCGTGGGCGACCCTGTGCCTCACGGTGGGGTTCCTGCGCTACACCAGCGGCGAACCTGGCGAGGTCGAGAAGGGCAAGCTTGCCTTCCGTAGCGCCGCGATCGGCTACGCGGGAGCCCTGCTCGCCCCGCTGCTGGTCACGATCGTCGGTCAGTGGGTGGCCTGATGACCATCCGCCTCGTGTTCTGCCGTGTAGCGCTGCTGCTCGGTGTGTTGATCCTCGCCGGCCTGACCTTCGCCGGGGCCGGGCCGGCGCACGCCGAGCCCAGCCCGGCACCCGGTCCGCCCCCGAGCCCTGGCGTGCCGGACCCGGGTGTTCGCCCGCCGGGCGTGGAGCCGTCCCCGCCGGCTACACCGGTGCCCACGCCCGGCCCGGCCCCGAGTCCTGGTCAGCCCTTTGTCAGCGATGATCCGGCCTGGTACGACATCGGAGGCCAGATTCGCAAGGCCGTCGTTGACCTGGTCGTATGGGCCGCTGAGCAGGCCCTCCAACCCGTGATGGAAGCCCTCGGCGCGTCGTGGCTGTCGACCCCCGACCTCACCAGCAACGAGCACGTCAAGGCGATCTGGACGATGAGCCTGGTCGTCGCCAACGGCGTCATCGTGCTGTTCATCGTCGCTGGCGGTTTCCTCATCAGCGCCCGGGAGACCCTGCAAACCCGATACGGCCTCAAGCAGGTGCTACCCCGCATCGCCGTGGGCGTGGTCCTCGCCAATTGCAGCCTAATTATCGGCCAGAAGGCCATCGAGCTGACCAACGCGCTCACCGTGGCCATCGCCGGCAACACGATCGACGGCCCGACCGCCGCGACCGCGATCCGGCAGATCGTGGACAACGCCCTGCAAGGCGACGGGTTCTTAATGGCGCTGATGGCCATCGCCGTGATCGTGATGTGCCTCGTCCTGGAGTTCACGTTCGTGCTGCGCCTCGCCGCGCTGATCATCCTGTTCGGCCTCGCCCCGGCGGCGCTGATCTGCCACGCCAGTCCACTCACTGAAGGCGTGGCGAACCTGTGGTGGCGCTGCGTCCTGGCCTGCCTCGGCCTGCAACTCGGCCAGGCCATCGTCGTTATGGCCAGCATCAAGGTGTTCCTGACCCCCGCCGGGCCGACCGTGATGGGCATGCCCGCGACCGGAGCCGGACTTCTCGGCGTAGTGGTCTGCCTGACGATGCTGTGGCTGCTGATCAAGCTGCCGGGCTGGATGCGTCAGTTCATCCTCGGCCCGCTCGGGCAGCGCAGCGGCCGAGGACTGCTGGGTCAACTCGTCCAAGCTGTCCTGATGATCAAGACGCTCGGCGCGGCGGCCGGCTTGCTCGGCGCGGCGAGCACGGGCGGAGGCGGCGGACGGACGGCTCCTCGGCCGTCCGGCCCCCGTCCGCC
>NZ_JBHTMP010000129.1:0-6438 GCF_042679305.1 Micromonospora sonneratiae
GCTGTCCGCCGCCAGATCCGCGGCCCGTCAGCCAGGGGCGCCCGCGACCATGCCGGTCACGGCCCGCCCGGCTGGTGAACCGGAGCGGCTCGAGCCGGCGGCGCCCCGACCCGGGTCGAATTCGCGTCAGGTCCGTGACCGACTCGGCGGGATCGGTGTGCTTCAGCTCGTGTGCTGGCAGCTCGTACTGGTCGCTGTGGTCCTGGCCCTGGACGAGCGGTGGCCCACGATCGCCCTGACCGCTGTGGTGGCCGTCGTGGTCATGGCGCTGACCGCCGTGCGTGTTCGCGGCCGTTGGCTGTACGAGTGGCTTCTGCTGTCGTCGAGATACCTGCTGCGTGACCGTCACCTGGACCTACCCGGCGCGGGCGACACCGGCGCGGCACTGCTCCGCCTGATCTCGCCGGAGGTGGTGGGACTCACCGGCACCGTGGACGACGATCGGGAAGGCACGGTGTTCATGATCAGCCGGGCCGAAGGGATCACCGCCGTACTGCAACCGGCATCGACCGTACGGGACCTGGTGAGAGCGACGCCGGCTCCACAGACGCTGTTGCCCGCCCAGGACGAGCAGGCGCTGGCCTTCGCCGTACAGGTGGTCCATCACGCCGGAATCAACCGGGCGCGTCCACCGCGTACCTGGGTTGCCCTACAGGCACTACGGACGGTCGAGCTGTATCGGGACGCCGACGTCCGGCAGGCGCTCGGCAACGCCGTCCGACGGGTGCAGCGTAGGCTCCGCCGCGACGGTCTGCCGTCGAGGACGCTCGCTGAGCATGAGGTACTCGGTACCTTCGCCGCCCTCGCCCACGTCAACGCCGGCCGGGGCAGGGTACGGGAACAGTGGCGACTGTGGCAGAGCGGACCGATCACGCAGGCGGTGTTCCGGCTCGACGGTTGGGCTGAGCTGCCCCCGGCGGCCGGCCCGCAACTGCTGCGCTGGCTGCTCAGCGCGGCACCACAGGCGGCGGTGACGGTAGCCGTCACCGCGCGCCGTTCGCCCACCGGGGCCGAACCCGTGCTGAGCGCCACGTTGCGGATTGCGGCAACGAGTCCCGCCGGGTTGGAGAGCGCGGCGGACGAGCTGGCCCAGTTGGCTCGTGAGCGGAACGTCGACATGGAGCGCCTCGACGGCAGGCAGGCCTGGGGAGTGGCGAGCACCCTGCCGCTCGGCGTCGTCAAGGAGTGATCAGGTAGCCGCGGCCACGTACCGTGTGGATCAGCGGCGGGTCGCGGAGCTTGCGCCGTAGTTGGGCCATCACGACGTCCAACACGTTCGACGCCGGGTCGGCCATCTCGTCCCAGGCATAGGAGATCAGCTCGTGGCGCGACACCGACTGCCCGGGCACCGTCATCAGCCGTTCCAGGACGAGGAACTCCTTGGGGGTCAGGGTAAGCAGTACCCCGGCCCGGGTCACGCGGTGCCTGCCGCCATCCAGTTCGACATCCGCGCAGCGCAGCACCGCCGGCCGCCCCACCGTCCCGCGCCGGCACAGGCTACGGACCCTGGCCACCAACTCCGGCATGGAGAAGGGCTTCACCAGGTAGTCGTCACCGCCGAGGCGCAGGCCGTCGATCCGGTCGGCCTCGCTGTCCCGCGCGGTCAGGAACAGCACCGGCATCTGCCAACCCGCCGCGCGCCGGCCGTGTACGTACCGCAACGCGTCGCCGGCGGGCAACATTCGGTCGAAGACCGCGCAGTCGTAGGAGTTCACGAACAGTGCCTCGTCGGCGGCCGGCAGATCTGCCGCGGTGTCCACCGCGAAACCAGCGCCACGTAGCGCCGCCTCCAGTGCGATCCGCAGGTTGTCGTCGTCCTCGGTGACCAAGACTCGCATGGAGAGCAACGCTAGTGCGGTGTCCACTGGCGTCCACCGGGGTGCCGGTGGGGTGTGGATCCTCGCCCAATGTGGGCGAGTGGCTCCCCACCACCCGCTGGGTGGGGCGGGCCACCACCGGCCAACCGGCGATCAGCTCGCGTCCTCCATCAGCCAACCACGGTCCGCTGCCTTGACTCCGGCCTGGAACCTGCTGCGTGCACCGAGCCGGTTCATGATGCCGGCGACCATCCGGCGGACCGTGCGGACCGAAATGCCCAGTCTCACCGCCGCCGACTCGTCGGTGCTGCCGGAGCAGAGCAGGGTGAGCAGAGCACGCTCCCGGCAGGTCAGCGCCGAGGCATCCGTACCGTCCGGCAGTTCCAGCGGGGTGAGCGGGACCGCGGCAGGCCAGATCCGCTCGAACAGGCCCATCGTGGCGGTGACCACGCCGGGCAGCCGGAAGACCGCGACGCTGGTGGGGCGATCGGTGCCCGACCGGTCGGCTGGCAGCAGTGCGATTCTCCGGTCGATCACCATGGCCTCCATCGGCACCTCGGTGTCGGTACGCACCTCCGCGCCGGCGAGCGCCAGACTGCTGAGCCTCTTCGACAGTCGCGCCGAGTCCGGGAACAACACCCGGTACCGTACGCCACGGCGCAGGTTCTCACGGTCGATCCGACGGAACGTCGCAATCGGCGAGGTGCCTGAGCCACCACTCATGACCAGTACGTCGCTGACGGCCGAAGCGAGCAGCGCCTCGATTCCGGCGTACCCCGGAACCGGCCGGTTTCCCGCGACCAGGCTGAGCCGGCCGGTTTGCAGCGTGTCCATGACCGAAATACCTCCGATGACAGCGATTCAGGCGACCCGGCTGTGTGCCGGCGATCGGCGGGCGGCAGCGAGCCGGTCTTCGCGGAGCCGGACACGTATCCGGTCGAAGATCGCCTCCAGTACCGTGCGTTCGGCGCCGGTGAGCAGGTGGCGGTACGGGCCCAGGAACGCGGCGAGATCGATTTCCGGATGGGCGTCCGGGGCCGTCACCCGCGATCGGCGGGACGCGATAGGGACCGCGGATCGCCGCTGCGCGGGCTGCCGCGTCTCGCCACCGAGCAGGACCTCCCACTGGGCCGCGACGAGGTCCGGTCCCGGCTCGATGCCGAGCTCGCCGACGATGGCCTGCCTGGCCTGGTCGTACGCGGCCAGCGCGTCGGCCGGCCGGCCGGCCCGGTGTAGCGCGTTCACCAGCCGGGCCCATGTCCCCTCACGCAGCGGGTCCTCATCGACGAGGTCACGGAGCATCGCCGTCGCATCGCTGTGCCGGTCCAGTGCGAGCCAGGCCTCGGCCTGGAGTTCACGCAGTTCCCGGCGTAGCTCGTCCAACCTGGCCGACTCCGACCGCGCGGCGTCGAAGGTCAGCCCGTCGAACGGCCTGCCCCGCCACAGTGCCAGCGCGTCGGCGAGTTGCCCGGCAGCTTCGGCGTACGCACCGTGGGACATCGCCAGCCGGGCCGATGCGGCCAGCGACTCGACCCGGTCGGTGTCCAGTTCGCCGGGCAACACCCTGATCAGGTAGCCCCCCGGCCGGCTTTCCAGCCGATCGCCGAGTTCCCCGCGCAGCCGCCATACGTAGCTGCGCAGGTTGCGGAGCGCGGACGTGGGCACGGCCTGTTCATGCCAGATCGCATCGATCAGGTGGTCTATGCTCACCAACGCGTTAGCGTTCAGGAGCAACATGGCCAGCAGCGTCGCAGGCTTCCTTGCGTGCAGCCTGACCGGCACACCTGGCGCGGTGTGTGCCTCGAGCGGACCGAGAACGTGGAACTGCATGCGCCAACCTTCCGCTGCCACATATGAGGTTTCGATGACACGGGTGATGGTTGTCGAGGACGACGAGAATCTGCGGGTGGCGGTGGCCGCGAAGCTGCGTGCCGAGGGCCTGCATGTGGACGCCGCCCGCGACATCGCGACCGCGGACCGGGCACTGGGCGACAGCCACTACGATTGCGTGGTCTTCGACCGCATGCTTCCGGACGGTGACGCGATCGGTTACGTGTACACACGACGTCAGCAGGGGTGGAGCGTGCCGGTGCTGTTCCTCACCGCGCGGGATGCCCTCGCCGACCGGGTGGCGGGGTTCGAGCACGGCGGCGACGACTATCTGGTCAAGCCATTCTCGGTGGCCGAACTTACCGCGCGTGTGGCCAACCTCTGCCGCCGGTCGGGCACCGGCAGGCCATCGGTGTTGCACTACGCGGACCTGGAAGTCGACTGCGCGCGCCGCGAGGTACGCCGGGCCGGCGTCCTGCTCACCCTGTCGAGCAAGGAGTTCGCGGTACTGGAGTACCTCCTCACCCGGGCCGAGCACGCGGTGGACCGGACCGAGCTGATCGAGCACTGCTGGGACTCGGGAACTGATCCGATGTCCAACGTGGTCGACGCGGTGATCAAGCGGTTGCGGCGCAAACTACAGGAGCCGGAGCTGATCCACACGGTGCGTGGGCGTGGTTACCGGCTGGGGTACGCGTGACCGGATCGTCCGCCGACCGGCTGCGCAGGCTGCGTTGGGTGCTGACCGCGGTCTTCACCGTGACGAACATGCTCGGGCTCGTGGCATTCGCCTCGTGGATCGTGAGGGACGACACCCGACAGGCGGTCTCGCGGATCGACGCCGAACTGCATCGGGTGACCTCGTCGGTGAGCAGGACGGTCATCTTCGACGAGACCATCGACTTCAGCCTGGTCAATGTCGACGAACTGAACGAGCGGTGTCCCCAGTTCGCGATCATGCCCGGCGGTGCACCCGCGTTCCAGGCGTACCTGTCCAGGACGGAGTGCGTGCCCATGGACGGTGCGGTGGTCAGCGGGCTGGCCACCACCGCCGTGCGGTCCGGCACAGTTGTCGTCGGCTACCAGAAGGGCAGCGGCGGCGAGCTGGTCCGGGTACGGGTGGAACCCCTGCTCAACCAGGCCCGTAGGCCCATCGGGGCGGTGGTCGCGGTGGCCGACATGCGCCCGGAGCAGCAGCAGCACAACACTCTGGTGCTGGTGGTGGTCGGCGCCTGCGTCGTGTTGATCGGCGGGCTCGGGGTGGTCGGGCACCTGCTTTCGGGGCGGGCGATCCGGCCCGCAGCCGCGGCACTACAGCAGCAGGAGATGCTGCTGGCCGAGACCGCACACGATCTGCGTACCCCCGTTGCGGCGCTGCGTGCGCTGGCCGAGACCGCGCTGGACAATCCGACCCAGCGGGCCGACCTGTTGCCGCGTACGGTCCGGCTGGCCGTCCGGATGGGCGGGATCATCGACGGCCTGCTCGTGCGGGCCCGGCTCGCGGCCGGGGTCGAGCAACTGGCCATCCAACCGGTGTGGCTCGACCAGATGGTGGTGGGCGTGGTCGAGGAGACGCCGACCGACGGCGCGAAGATCACCGTCACCGCCGCGCCGACGAAGGTGAACGCCGACCCTGCCCTGCTGCAGCGAGCCATCGGGAACCTGCTGGACAACGCCGTGCGGTACGGGCGTCAGCCGGGTGCTGAGGCGATCGTGCACATCACGGTGGCCGGAGGTACGGTCACGGTGGCCGACCACGGGCCGGGCATCGACACCGCGCTCGCGGACGAGGCGTTCGACCGGTTCTCGAGCACCGGTGGGTCATCCGGGCTGGGGCTGTCAATCGTTCGCTGGGTGGCACAGGCGCACGGTGGCACGCTGTCGGTGTACAACGCCGACGAGGGCGGCGCGATCTTCGAGTTGAGCCTTCCGGTCAGCGCACCGTGAACTGCTGCCACGGCGGCAGGTCGACCCAGTCGCCGTCGAGTTGGTAGGCCAGGTAGTAGGTGTAGACGCCGGACACGGCGAACTCGCGGTGGAGCACGATCTCCTGTGGCACCGCGCCGAGCGCGACGTTCTCCTGCTCGGGGAAGTCGTGGAACGCACCTGCCTCGTCGCGTACCTTGACGGTCAACCTGCGCAGGGTGACCGTCCGGTCCGCGCTGATGGTGGTGCGAGCCGTGACCGTGCTGCCTGCGGCGGGCACCGCCGGCTCGACTCCGAGCCGGCCCGCGATGGTCACCTCGCCGGCGGACGGGCTGACCGGAATCAGATCCGGTTCGCCCAACCGGGAGGCGACGACGACGGCCAGGGTGAGCGCCACCGCCGCAGCGGCCAGGTACGTCCACGGCGGACGAGCACGCGTCGACATGGGCCATACGTTACGGGTAGCCGGCAGGAGGAGGGCGGTGCGACCTGTTCCGGCCATCCCCTGGCTTATTGGTCGACGAGCAGGGTGACGTGGACCGTGGTCGTGGTGACCGGACAGGTGGTGCCGCCCCTGCGCGGGACTTTCCGAGCAGGGGCACGCGGCTGTGGGCAGCGTTTGCAGTCGAATCGGGCCAATCATCGACCCGCCAGCCGACCACAGCTACCCGGGCCGGCCGGCGAGTCGGGCCGGCCACAGCTACCCGGGCCGACCACAGCTACCCGTTGAGCAGTTGGACGGAGCCGTATCCGGTCTCCCGGGGATGTCTGCCCGGCGTACGGGCAGCGGCGGTGGGGTCGCCGGCGGCGGGCCGGCCACGCAGCGTCGCTGGCACACCATCGGTGCCGGCCGCGGGCCTGCGCC
>NZ_JBHTMP010000130.1:0-6104 GCF_042679305.1 Micromonospora sonneratiae
GTGGCCCCCGGCACCGCCGCGGCCTCCCGGGCGGTGGCCAGCAGACCGGCGACCGCCTGGGCCGGAGCGGCCCAGCGGCGCTCGATCGCAGCCAACTCGGCCGGGTCACGGAGTGCCTCGACCAGCAGCATCCCGGAGGGTCTACGGTCGCCCCCCGCCAGGGCCAACGCCCGTAGTCCCTGCCGCAGCCGGCGCTCGGCCAGCGGGTCCGCCCCACCCAGCGGCGAGTGCAGCAACGCCACCGCCGCCTCCTCGTCCAGCCGGTCCGGCTCCAACGCACAACGCAGGAGCAGCAACAGCGGGGCGACCCCCGGTTGCAGATGCAGCGGCAGGTCCTCGGCGTGCACCACGGTGGGCACACCGGCGGCGTTCAGGGCCCGTTGCAGCGACGGAAGTTGCAGGGTGGTCGACCGGACCAGCACGGCCATTCGCGACCAGGGCACGCCGTCCATCAGGTGCGCGGCTCGCAGGGCATGCGCCAGGTAGGCCGACTCACTGGTGGCGGAACGGAAGGTGCGGACCTCGACCGTACCCGGCTCGGCGTCGGGCAACGGTTGCAGCTGGCGGTGCCCGACCGGCCCACGCAGTCGACGGGCGACCCGAGCGGTCGCGGCCAGCAGTCCGGCTCCGGTCCGGTAGGACGTGGTCAACACGACCGTCCGGGCGACCGCACCGGAGGCCGTACGGAACCGGTCCGGAAAGGCACTCACCCCGGCCGGATCGGCACCCCGGAAGGCGTACGTCGACGAATCCGGGTCGGCGAACGCGACCAGTGGCTTCCCGCCGCCGGCCACCATGGCCAGCAGGTCGAGCTGGGCCGGGTCGGTGTCGGCCAACTCGTCCACGTAGACGTACGCCAGGCGGCGGCGCTCCGCAGCCAGCAGCCCGGGATCGTCGGCCAGCAGTCCGGCTGCGGCCCGGACCAGTTCGGCGTTGTCGTAGGCGACCGAGCCCCGGGTCGTCACGTCCCGCAGGGCCAGCACGGCGACGTACTCGCGGAGGAAGCGCGCGGCGGCCGGCCAGTCGGCCCGGCCCAGTTTCTCGCCCAGCCGGGCCAGCTCGACCGGCCCCACGCCCCGCTCGGCGGCCCGTAACAGCAGGTCACGCAGCTGCGCGGCGAACGCCCGGGTACGCAGCGCCGGGCGCAGCTCGTCCGGCCAGCCGACCGGATCGTCCGCGCCCTCCTCGCCGGCCACGTCCAACAGCTCACGGATGATCAGGTCCTGCTCGGGACCGGTGAGCAGCCGGGGTGAGGGTTCGCCCCGCTCCGCCGCCGCCCGGCGTAACAGGCCGAAGGCGTACGCCGGGAAGGTGCGGACCAGGGGTTCGTGCACCACCCGGTGCCGGCCCCGGGCCACCCGACCCTCGATCCGGTGCCGTAGGGCGGTGGCGCCCCGCCGCCCGAAGGTCAGCACGAGGATCCGCTCCGGGTCGACCCCTTCGGCCACCCGGGCGGCGACCGATTCGACGAGCGTGCTGGTCTTGCCGGTGCCGGGACCGCCCAGGACCAGCAGCGGGCCATCGGTGTGGGCGACGACCTCCTGTTGCCGGGCGTCGTCGACGTGCGCCGGCACGGCGTCAGCCGGCCGGCGGACCAGCCGGTACGCCTGCATGCCGCTCATCTCATCACGCCCGTGTGACGGCCCTCGGCCAAGGACACCTTCTCGTGTCCCCACCCACGCCGGGTCCGCCCCTGCCGGCCGGACCGCTGCCCCGGGGTGGTGGACTCAGCCGAGCCGCTCCTCGATCGCGTCGAGCGCGGCGGGCACCGAGTCGACCACCACCAGCAGGTCCAGCGCCTCGGTACGGGCGAACGCCTGTCCGGGTAGCCCACCCAGCCAGTCGAGCAATCCCCGGTAGAAGCCGTCCACGTCGAGGAGCACCACCGGTTTGCGGTGGATGGCCAGGGTTGCGGTGGTCCACACCTCGAACAGTTCGTCCAGCGTGCCGAGCCCGCCGGGCAGGGTGAGGAACGCATCCGATTTGTCGATCATGACCGTCTTACGACTGGCCATCCCGTCAGTGATCACAAGTTCGTCGGCACGCAGGTCGGCGACCTCCAGGTCGACCAGTGCCTGCGGGATGACGCCGAGCGTGTGACCACCGACGGCTCTCGCCCCGTCGGCCACCGCGCCCATCATGCCGACGCAGCCGCCGCCGGAGACCAGGCTGTGACCCCGCCGGGCGATCTCGTTGCCGGCCTCGGTGGCCACGTCGAGCCAGCGTTGGTCGAGGGTGGTGGAGGAGGCACAGAAGACGCAGATGGCGGCCACGCTCAACGCTCCCCGGTCCCGGTCGACGCCGCCTGCTGGCTGGCCTCGGTCTGGGCGACGGCCGTCTCCCGGATGGCCTCCTGCTCCGCAGCCAGCGTCGCGTCGGCGTCGACGATGTGCTGCACTGCGGCCGCGACGTCGTCGGTGACACAGATCAGTTCGAGGTCGACCGGGCCGATCTTCCCGTCCGCCATCATGCTGTCCCGCAGCCAGTCGAGCAGGCCACGCCAGTAGGCCTCACCCATGAGTACCACCGGAAAACGGGTGACCTTTCCGGTCTGCACCAGGGTCAGCGCCTCGAACAGTTCGTCCATGGTGCCGAACCCACCGGGCAGTACGACGAACGCCTGCGCGTACTTGACGAACATCGTCTTGCGGGCGAAGAAGTAGCGGAAGTCGATGGCGAGGTCGACCCAGTCGTTGATGCCCTGTTCAAAGGGAAGTTCGATGCCGAGTCCGACCGACAGGCCGCCGGCGTCGTTGGCACCCCGGTTGGCCGCCTCCATCACCCCGGGGCCACCACCGGTGATGACCGCATAGCCGGCGCGGGCGAGCGCCGCCCCCAGTTCCTGCGCCAGCTGGCACTCCGGGCTGTCCGGTTTGCTCCGGGCCGAACCGAAGACGCTGACTGCGGGCGGCAGGTCGGCCAGGGTGTCGAAGCCCTCCACGAACTCGGAGAGGATCCGCAACGCCCGCCAGGCGTCCTTGGTCTTCCAGTCCGCCCGGCTACGGGAGTCGAGCAGCCGCTGGTCGGCGGTGCTCCTCCCCGGAATCGCTTCCCGACGCAGCGTAACCGCCCCTCGGTGCCGTTCCGGGCCCGGAACGGGGCTGACGTTGCGACTCTTGCTGTGGCTCATGGAGTCCACGGTAGTGGTGGTGCCTGGACGTGGAACGCGACCATCCCGGCCGACCGGAAGAAACATCCGAATTTTCCTGGCTACAGGCAACTAAATGACTGGCTGAAACGTCTAACTATTCACATACTGGGTATGTACGGCATCAGGTTATGCCGTCGGCACGCCTTCGGGGGAGGGCAACCATGATGACCAACAACGAGATGAGCCGGCTCCGCCGGCAGATGCGGCAGCGGATCCGGGACGTGGTGGCCGAACGTCGGTTGGCACGCCAGAACGACCCGGCCCGGTCTACCGCCGCCGAACAGACGCAGACCACCATCGACTCCGCGATCAGCGAGGGATCCCTGGTCGGCAGTTGACAGATCTGGTCGGCAGTTGACAGATCTGATCGACACCGGCATATCCGAACGACAGTCGACACAACGAGGCCCGCCGATCGGAACCAACTGAATTCGGGATCCGGGGACCGTCACGGTCCCCGGATCCCGAATTTCTGACGGCGGTCGGATCGGGCCGGGAACGGACCGGCCGGGCCGGATCAGTGCGATGCCAGCCAGCGGTGCAGGATCGCGGCACCGTCGCGGATCTTGCCGATCTCGACGTGCTCGTCCGGCGCGTGGGCCAGGTTGGGGTCACCCGGCCCGAAGTTGAGCGCCGGGATACCGAGCGCGGCGAACCGCGCCACGTCCGTCCAGCCCAGTTTCGCCACCGGTGCTTCCCCTACCGCAGCCAGGAACTCCCGCGCCGGTGTCTCGGTGAGGCCGGGCAGTGCGCCTCCGGCCGAATCAACCACTTCGACCTCGAAGCCGGCGAACACCTCCCGGATGTGCGCCTGGGCCTGTTCCTCGCTCCGGTCCGGTGCGAACCGGTAGTTGACCACGACCTCGCACCGGTCGGGGATCACGTTGCCGGCGATGCCACCCTGGATGCGAACCGCGTTCAGCCCCTCCCGGTAGGTACAGCCGTCGATGTCCACGGTCCGCGCCTCGTACGCGGCCAGCCGGTTCAGCACCTCGCCGGCCGCGTGGATGGCGTTGACCCCCCGCCACGAGCGGGCCGAGTGCGCGCGGCGGCCGGTGGTGCCCACCACGGCCCGGATCGTCCCCTGGCAGCCGGCCTCCACCATCCCGTACGTCGGCTCCAGGAGCAGCGCGAAGTCGGCCATCAGCCACTCCGGGTGCGCCTGGGACACCAGGAACAACCCGTTGTACCGGGAGTCGATCTCCTCTGCCTCGTAGAAGAAGTACGTCACGTCGTACCTCGGCTCGGGCAGGGTCACCGCCAGGTGCAGCGCGTACGCCACACCCGACTTCATGTCCGAGGTGCCGCAGCCGTAGAGCAGGTCACCCCGCAGGGTCGACGGAAAGTTGTCGTTGTGCGGCACCGTGTCGAGATGTCCCGCCAGCACCACCCGCTGTGCCCGGCCCAGGTCGGTACGGGCCATCACGGTGTTGCCGTACCGCTGCACGGTCAGGTGGGAGGCCGACCGGAGCACCTCCTCGACACAGTCGGCGATGAACTTCTCGTTCAACGAGACGGACTCGATGTCCACCAGGGCGCGGGTCAACGCCACCGGATCGGCCAACACATCGGGGGTCAGCGGGTTCTCCATGCTGGGCAACGGTACCTTCATGGTCGTGAGGGCGAGGAGCGAGCGTTCCGGGATCGCTCACGTGGGACGCGGCGATGCCGGAATGTGAGCAGAGCTTGCGAGCCCCGCAGTTCACGAACGAAAGGCAAGCACTGTGACGAATGTGCAGCCCGCCTGGGGCATCGGCCTGGCGACCATCACCGCAGACGAGCAGGTGCTCGACACCTGGTACCCGACCGGCAAGCTGGGACTGGGCTCGCTGCCACTGGTGTCCGGCGAAGACTCCGGGGACGTACTGGACCTGCCGGCGGGTGCGGTCGGTGACCGGTCGCTGCCCGGACTGCGTACGGTCCAGGTGGTCACCGAGATCAAGTCGCTGGCCGATCCGATCTCCGGCGCGTCCGACGCGTACCTGCGGTTGCACCTGCTCTCCCACCGCCTGGTCCGCCCAAACGAGCTGAACCTCGACGGCATCTTCGGTGCGCTGGCCAACGTGGCCTGGACCTCGGCCGGGCCGTGCCCGCCGGACCGGGTCGACGAGCTGCGGGTCATCGAGCGGGCCGCCGGCCGGCACCTGGCGGTCTACGGGGTGGACAAGTTCCCCCGGATGACGGACTACGTCGTGCCGTCGGGGGTACGGATCGCCGACGCCGACCGGGTCCGCCTCGGTGCGCACCTGGCCGCCGGAACGACGGTCATGCACGAAGGCTTCTGCAACTTCAACGCCGGCACCCTCGGCACCTCGATGGTCGAGGGACGGATCGTGGCCGGCGTGGTCGTCGGTGACGGCTCGGACATCGGCGGCGGCGCCTCGATCATGGGCACCCTCTCCGGTGGCGGCACCGAGAAGGTTCGGATCGGCGAACGCAGCCTGCTCGGGGCCAACTCCGGGGTCGGCATCTCCATCGGTGACGACTGCGTGGTCGAGGCGGGCTGCTACATCACCGCCGCCTCGAAGATCACCCTGCCGGACGGTCGGGTGGTGAAGGGAATCGAACTCTCCGGCGTCGACGGGCTGCTTTTCTGGCGCAACTCGGTCACCGGGGCGTTGGAGGCCAGGCCGCGTACCGGCCGGGGCATCGAACTGAACGCGGCGCTGCACGCCAACGACTGAGGTGCGGGGAAGGGCCCCTTCCTGTCGCCTTCTGCATTTGGAAGCGGCCCTTCCCCCAACCCCGGATCAGATCAACCGGTACGCCCGAACGACGCTCTGCGTCACCGTGTTACCCGCCGAGTCGACCGCCTTTGCCCGCAGCGACACGTAGCCGGGCTGACCCGGGTGCTTTACGCCGGCCACCCAACCCCTACCGGTCGAGCGGACCTTCGCCTTCTGCCAGGTCGTCCCGTCGTCGTAGGAGACCTCGACCGTCAACGACCGCACCC
>NZ_JBHTMP010000131.1:0-5512 GCF_042679305.1 Micromonospora sonneratiae
CGTCCGGCGCCGCCACGGTGTGGCGCAGCAGCGCCGCGAACGCGTCGAGCACCTGACGGGACGTGTCGGGCGACAGGCACCGGCGGTCCCCGACGATGCGCAGCGCGCCGCCGTCCGGGTCGACCACCAGCGTCAGCGGGAACCCGGTCGCCGTGCGGGTGGGGGTCAGCCGGGCGCGCAGCGGCAGCCGCGTCTGCTCGACGGGGGTCCGGGCGAACTTCTGCTCGACGGTGGTCGGGGCAAACTTCTGCTCGACGGTGGTCGGGGCGAACTTCTGCTCGACGGCGGTCCGGGCGAACTTCTGCACGACGACGACACTGTGGAACAGCGCCCGGCTCACCGGCACGTCGGCCCAGTCGTAGACGTCCCACAGCGATCCGGCGCCGGCTACCGACATGAGCTGCCAACCCTGCTCCGACACCGCCGCGACGAGGCTGGCGACGGTCTGCGTGGGCTCGACGGGCACCACCATCGGCAGGGTCGACATGTACATGCCGACCATCGTGTCGACGTCGCCGAGCGGGGCGGGACGGCCGCTCTGCGCCACCCCGAACACGACCCGGGCATCGGCGGCCTGGCGCTGCAGGAACGCCGCCCAGGCCGCGTAGTAGAGGCTGCCCAGAGTGGTGTGCGACCGCTCCGCGAGCTCGTGCAGTCCGGTCCGCAGCTCGCTGTCGAGCAGCAGTTCCACGTCGTGGAAGTCGTGCGCCGACGGCGGGGACACCGGCGGTGGACCGTCCAGCGGCAGCCTGGTCGGGCCGCTGAACCCGGCGAACGCCTCACGCCAGTAGGCGCTGGCCGCGGCCGTGGACCGCTGCCTCAGCCAGCGCAGGTAGTCGCGGTAGCGCACCGGCGGCGGCAGCGTCGACAGCGGCGCCCGTCCGGCGATGACGTCGGCGTACGCGGACATCAGCTCGCCCACCAGGATGCCCGAGGACCAGCCGTCGAGCAGGATGTGGTGGTCGAGCCAGACGAGGCGGTGCTCGCCGGGCGCCAGGGTCGCCAGGGTCAGCCGGAACGGCGGTGCGCCGTGCAGCGCGGGCGGCGCGGCCCGGTCCCGGGCGCGCAGCCGGTCCAGGCGCTGCGGGGCGTCCGGATAGCCGCTCAGGTCGTGGACGGCGATCTCGGGCGCGGTGCGGTGGACGAGCTGGATCGGTTCCGGGGTGCCGGTCCACACGAACGAGGTGCGCAACACCTCGTGCCGCTGCGCCAGCGACCGCCACGCGTGGGCGAACGCGACCGGATCGAGGTCCCCGGTCAGCTCCAGCACGAACTCGTTGTAGTTGACGTCGTCGGCGGGGTCGATCAGGTGCCGGTACAGCATCGTGCGTTGCACGGGTGCGAGCGCGTACGCGGCGGTGACGTCGGGGCGCCCGCGCAGCTCGGTGACGAAGTCGCTGGTCCGCACCGCGTCGGGCAGCAGTTCGAACCGGTCCTCACCCGCCTCGGGTGCCGCTGTGCCGAACGCTGCCGCCACGCTCGCGGCGAGCCGTTCGATGAACGCCTCGGCTTCGGCCGGGTCGAAGTAGCGGGCGCCGAGCTGGGCGGCGACGGTCAGCGCGCCGCCGGCGTCGAGTCCCATGTGTAGTTCGGCCGCGAACGGCATGACCGACTCGGGGGCGGCGACGGGACCGGTGACGGCGGCGTAGTGGGGTGCGGCCCGCAGCATCCGCCCGTGGGCCGCAGCCCCGGGCGGCAGGTAGTTGACGACGACGTTCGCGCCCGGGTTCAGCGGCTCGCCGCGCAGGTAGCGGGCCCTGCCGTAGCCCGAGCCGCCGTGCGGCACCGCGTTCAGGCGTCCCCGCACACCGCCGGGCTCGGCGGTGAGCAGGAACGGGAACAGGGCCGTGAACCATCCGACGGTGCGGGTGACGTCGGGGGCGTCGGGGTCCAGCGGGCGGCCGTGGAACTCCAGCCACACCGTGCCCGCATCGACCCTGGTGGCGTCGGCGAGCACGGGCCGGGCCGCGCTCAGGCAGGTCGCCAGGAACGCCTCGCCGCTCTGCTCGACGCGGGTGGCCAGTTGCAGCACCCGCGAGACCAGGTGTCCGTCGCGCGCCAGTGGTGAAGCCTGCGGGTGGCGTTCGGGCAGCGCGAACGGGGCCGCCGAGGCGGTGCTGCGCCAGTAGGCCAACTCGTCGTCGGACAGCCGCCCGGCTTCCTCCTGTGACCACCGCGCCCAGGCCAGCGTGTCGGCCCCGGCGGCGGGCAGCACGGGTTCGGCACCGCCGGTCAGAGCTTCGAGCGCGGCGTCCAGGTCCTCGGTCAGGTAGCGCCAGGACACGGCGTCGACCACGAGGTGGTGTGCACACCAGAACACGAGGTCCGGCTCGCCGTCGTCGGTGCGGAAGAGCACGACGGCGTACAGGGGGCCATCGGTGATGTGCATCGACGACTGGGCACGGTCGCTCTCGGCGCGCAGCACTGCGTCGCGTTCGGCCGGGGGCAGACCGGTGAGGCCGACCTCGCGTACGGGCAGCCGGGCGGTGTCTTCGGCGGCGCGGTGCTGGCGTACGCCTTCAGGGCCGCCGGTGAACCGGGTCAGCAGACCGTCGTGGTGGGTGACGACCCGGTTCACCGCCCGGTTGACCGTCTCGGTGGCGCAGCGGGCGCTCAGCTCGTACCACTGGCACTGGTTCTGGTGGTGGCGGCCGTCGGTGAACGTGTCGAAGAACCAGCGCTGGATCGGGGTCGGCCCGGCGCTGTCCGCGCCTCGTGGCCGGGCCGGTGTCGCGGCAGCCGGCAGGCTGCCGCGCTCGTCGAGCACCTGCGCGAGCTGCTCGATGGTCTGGTGGTCGAAGATGTCGCGGGCGCCGAACCGGTATCCGGCGCGGGCACTGCGGGACATGATCTGCAGCCAGCTGATGGAGTCTCCGCCGACCTCGAAGAAGTTGTCCCGGATGCCGACGTTGCTCAGGCCCAGCGCCTGCGCCCAGATCCCGCACAGCGCGCGCTGGGTGTCGGTGTTGGCCTCGACCCGGCCCGCGCCGCCGAGCGAGCGGGCGGGTGCGGGCAGTCGTGGCCGGTCCACCTTGCCGCTGACCGTCAGCGGCACCTGGTCGACGATCACGAACCGTGTCGGGATCATGGCCGCCGGCAGGGTTCGGGTGAGTTGCTCGCGGACCCGGGCGATCAGGGTGCGGTCGCGGGCCGCGCGTAGTGGCTGGTTCGCCGCCACGCCGGTGTGTGCGTCCGCCGCGCCGTCGTCGGGTGCCGTCGCGATCCCGGGTGCGGGGGCCGACACCAGGACGGTGAGCAGTCCGCTGCCGGCGGGGCTGACCCGTGCGGCGTAGCCACGGACGGCTGCGGCCTCGATCAGGTCGTCGGGCAGAACCAGGTGTGCCGGGTTCGGGGGGCTGAGCCCGGCCACCAGGCGTACCTCGGCGTGGCTGCGGGCGTCCGGCACACCGGTGAGCAGCAGTGCTTTCCCGCGCAGCCCGTCGAGCAGCGTCGCGTACCCGGCCTCGGTCACCGGCCCGTCGTGGCGGACCGGCTGCTCGACCGGCGTGGTACGCGGTTGCCGCCACAGCGACACGTCGTAGCGGAACCGGTTCATCTCGGTGTCGGCGCGACCGCGTTTGACCTCGCTGATGGCGAGCGCGTCCGGCAGGGACCTGGCGAACCCGGCGAACCAGGCCGGTGCCACGCACAGTTCGTTGTCGGTCTCGACGAGTTCGGCGACCTCAGTGGCGAGCGTGGCCGGGTCCTGGTCGGCACCGGGCCGCGACCGGCGCACCGACAGGTGGAACGCCGCGAGGGTCGTCACGTCGCGCACGTCGCCGAGGAAGATCCGGCCGCCCGGTCGCAGCCGCTGCCATGCCTGTCCCAGGACGCGCTCCAGATACGCCAGGTCCGGGAAGTACTGGGCCACGGAGTTGATGATGATCAGGTCGAAGCGC
Source organism: Micromonospora sonneratiae (assembly GCF_042679305.1). Lineage (NCBI taxonomy): Bacteria > Bacillati > Actinomycetota > Actinomycetes > Micromonosporales > Micromonosporaceae > Micromonospora > Micromonospora sonneratiae. Next base: position 3,900 of record NZ_JBHTMP010000131.1, read on the forward strand.
TCGTCACCGATGGCGGTGAAGTCGTCGGCCGCGGCCTCGACCAGCTCCACCCGGCCGTCGTCGAGCCCGGCGGCGGCGAGGTTGCCGCCGACGTACGCCAGCGCCCCCGCAGCGAGGTCGGTGCCGAGGTAGCGGGTGACGCCTGGCGCGACCCGGAAGAGGATCATGCCGGTGCCGCAGCCGATCTCCAGCACCGACCGCGCCGGGTGTTCGCCGATGCGCGCGACCGTGGCCTCGAGCCACTCGCGCATCTCGTGCTCGGCGATGGCCTCCCGGGTGTAGCTGCTCAGCCAGCCACTGGTGTTGAAGTCGGCGGCGCCCACGACGTCGTGGTAGCCGTCCTCGTCGTGGACGAGGCGCCACTGCTCGACCCGGTCCTCGGCCAGGCCCTGTGCCGCGTCGGCGGCCGGCACCAGGTAGCCGATCAGGCGGGCGACGCCGTTCTCGTCGTCGCGGACGTCGGCGACGAACTGCGCCACCCCGGTGACCTCCGCGCCGGCCCGCTCCACCTCACCGAGGTCGATGCGCGAGCCGCGGACCTTCACCTGCGTGTCGAAACGGCCGAGGAAGTCCAGCTCACCGGTGGCGAGGCGGCGCACCCGGTCGCCGGTGCGGTACATGCGTGCCCCGGGTTCGGCGGCGTACGGGTCGGGCAGGAAAGACTGCGCGGTCGCCTGGCGGTCGCCGAGGTAGCCCAGGCCCACGCCGGGCCCGCCGAGGTAGAGCTCGCCGGCGACGCCGGCCCGCACCGGGTCGCCGGCACTGTCGAGGACGTGGCACCGTACGTGCGGTAGCGGGCCGCCGATCGGCACGTTCCTGGTGTACGCGGCGTCGCGGGCCAGGTGTGCGGTGTCGTACCACACCGACGACACCGTCGCCTCGGTCGTGCCGTAGGCGTTGAGCAGCCGCACGCCCCGCCCCGGTCCGGTCTGCCAGGCCCGTACCCGCGACGGGTCGACCCGCTCGCTGCCGGCGATGACCAGCCGGACCCAGCTGGGCACGGACTGCCCCCGGGCGACCAGATCGGCGGTCCATTCGTGCCAGCGGCTGGCGGGCAGGTTCAGCACAGTGGGGCGCCGGCTCGCGACGACGTCGGCGAGTTCCTCCCGGGCCGGGTCGTGCATGACGACCGCCGCGCCGGCGTGCCAGGCTCCGAAGAACTCCTCCACCGACACGTCCACGGCCGGTGACGCCATCTGCAGCACCCGGTCCGCCGGGGTCAGCCCGTAGACGGACGCTGCGGCGGCGGCCAGCGTCAGCGCGTTGGCGTGGGACACGGCGACGGCTTTCGGGCGCCCGGTGCTGCCCGAGGTGAAGATGACGTAGGCCACGCCCGCCGCTGCGACCACGTCGGCGGGCGGCGGGTGGCCGACGTCGGCGATGTCCGGGCCGGTCTCGATCGACACCGGCACGGGTCCCAGTGTCGCCGCGGCGGCGCGGGTCTGCTCGTGCACGAGCACGACGGCGCAGCCGGCCTGGGCGAGCATCGTGCTGGCACGGGCGGCGGGGGTGCGCGGATCGATCGGGACGTACGCCGCCCCGCACTGCAGCACCGCCAGCAGCCCGACCGGCAGTGCCGCGGACGGCTCCACCAGCAGGCCGACCCGGTCACC
>NZ_JBHTMP010000132.1:0-4998 GCF_042679305.1 Micromonospora sonneratiae
CCGCGCGGCGAGCCGGGTCGCGGCGTCGTCGAGCCGGTGGTAGCTCAGCTCCTGTCCGTCGACGAGGACCGCGATCGCCTCCGGGGCGGTACGCGCCCAGCCGGCGACGAGGGCGCGCAGCCCGCCGACAGTCCACTCGGCGGCCCGCGTCGGGGCCACGACGGGTACGCCGGGCTGCCCGGCGTCGGGGCCGGTGCCGGTACGGATCGGCCTGGTGGCATCGGCGACGGCGGCGCGCAGCACAGCGGCGAGTAGATCCTGGTAGGAACCGATGGTGGGCTCGGTGAAGACGTCGGTGCTGTACTCCATCGCCACGGTGAGCAGGTCGCCGCGGTCGTGGACGTCGCAGCTGAGGTCGAACTGCGCCGACGGGCGCCGCCCACCGATGAGCGAGGTCCGCAGGTCGCCGAAGCGCAGACCTGCGTCGGCGGCGGGCAGGTACTGGAAGCAGACGTCGAAGAACGGGTTACGGTTGCCGCTGCGCGGCGGCTGGAGGTCCTCCACCAGGGCGCTGAACGGGTACTCCTGGTGCGACAGCAGGTCCAGCAGCGGCTGCCGGAACCGGTCGAGCGCCGCGTCGAACGTGGACGCGCCGGTCAGGTCGGCCCGCAGCGGCAGCGTGTTGACCAGGAACCCGACCAGCCCCGTCGTCTCCTCGGTGGTCCGCCCTGCGAGCGGGACGCCGAACAGCACCTCGCGCTGGCCCGACACCTCCGCCATGACGAGCCCGAACGCGGTGGCCAGGACGGCGAACGGGGTCACTCCGCGGGTGGCGGCGAGGCGGCGTACGGCACCGGTCAGGCCGGCGTCGAGGTCGCGTACGGCGGTAGCGCCGGCGAACGTGCGCCGCTGTGGTCGTACCAGGTCGGTGGGGATCTCCATGGCGCGGGCACCGTCGAGGACCGCACGCCAGTACGCCGCCTCGGCGACGCGTTCGGCGGTGCCGGCCGCGAAGCGTGCCTGCTGCCGGGCCGCGTGCTCACCAACGCCGGTCTCCAGCGGCGCCGGCTGCGGGTCCGTGCCGGCGGCGCGGGCGGTGTACGCCGACGCCAGCTCGCTCAGCAGCACCTGTGCCGACCAGCCGTCGAAGACGATGTGGTGGATCGCCATGACCAGCACGTGCTCGTCGTCGGCGAGCCGGACCAGTTCGGCCCGCAGCAGCGGGTCGGCGGTCAGGTCGAACGGTGTGTTCGCGGCGAGGTCGCAGCGCTGCTGTACGAACTCCTCCGCGGCGGCCGGCGGCAGGTCCGTCGCGCTCAGCAGTGGCAGGTCGATCGGCTGGGCCGCGACGAACACCTGGTAGGGGTGCCCGTCGAGGGTCACGAACCTGGTGCGCAGTGCCGACTGGCGGGTCACGCAGTCGGTGAGGGCGGCCCGCAGCGCGTCGGTGTCGAGCACGCCGCTGAGCCGCAGCCCGAGCGAGATCACGTAGAACGAGCTGCCCGGGTTGAAGTTGTCGAGGAACCACAGGCCGCGCTGGGTCTGCCCGAGCGGCCACACCCCGGGCCGTGCCGCTGTGGAGGTACGGGGTTCCGCGGTGGTCGGGGTGGTCACACGTGGTCCTTGGCCGTGGTCGTGCCGGTCAGTCTGAGCAGTGCGGCGAGTTCCTCGTCGCTGGCGGCCGCGAGATCGGCGGCCAGGGCCGCCGGTGCGTCCGGCGTGGTGGCCTGCTCCGGTGCCCGCGCCACGGCCGTCGCCAGCCACTCGGCCATCGTCCGCACGGTCGGCGTGTCGAAGATCGCGCGGACGGGAACCGGTATGTCCAGCAGTTTCTGTAGCCGGGCTGCGATCCGTACGGCAATCAGCGAGTGCCCGTCGATGTCGAAGAACGACACGTCCAGGTTCGGTACGGCGTGGCCCAGGCACTCCTGCCAGACGCCACGGACCGTCTCCTCCAACTCGTTGCCGACCTGGGCCCGGCCGATCCCCACGGAGTGGGCGATCTCGTCCAGCACCTGGTGGTCGAGGTCGCCGGTGTCGTCGAGAGGCAGCTCATCGAGCAGCACGAACCACGCCGGTACGCGGGCCGCGCCGATCCGAGGCAGCAGCCAGCCCCGCAGTGCTGCCGGGGTCAGCGCGTCGTCGGTGGTCGCGACATAGCCGACCAGGTCGTCGCCGAACGGGACGGTCACGGCGGCGTGGACCGACGGGTGCCGGGCCAGCTCATCGGCCACGTCGGGTTCGTCGCCGCCGGCGGGTACGCCGTACCAGTCCAGGCCACCGTCGAGCCGCCAGCGGGCCTGCACGCCGGTACGCCGCAGCCAGCCCTGCGCCCGTCCGGTCACCTTGTCGGGGATCAGCCCGTCGCCGGGTCCGTCGTCGACCTCGACGTGGACCTCGCCGACCGACCCGATCGGCGACAGCCGGCCGGCGTCGTCGAGCAGGTACAGCCGCCCGTGGCAGGGCAGACCGGGGACGTCGGGGCGCGGGTCGATCTGCTCGGTGCTCGCGGCCAGGGCGAGTAGCCGCGCGTGCTCGCCGTCGGAGGGGACGTCGATGTCCAGGATCGGTCCGCGCGGCGCGGTCAGCGCCCCGCGCAGGAAACGCAGGTAGGTGTCGGCCATGTCGCGGATGGAGGCGCTGTCGTAGATGTCGCAGGTGTACTTCGCCGCGATCGTCATCTCGCCGTCGCCCGGGTCGATCACGTCCCACACCAGGTCGAACTCGCTTGCGCCGTCGGCGTCGAAACGGCGCTCGGCGCGTACCGAGCCCAGTTCTAGGAGCGGGTTGTCGGAGCCGAGGACCTGGAAGCACACGGAGGTGATCGGCAGGCGGCTGAGGTCACGCACCGGGTTGGCGATCGCGACGATCTCGTCGAACGGAACGGCGCAGTGGTCCATCGCGTCGAAGAACGCGCCGCGGGTGGCGGTGAGCACCTGCCGGAACGTCGAGTCGGCGGCCATCCGGATGCGCAGCGGCACGGTGTTGATGAAGAAGCCGACCGTGCCGCGCAGCCACGGCCCACTGCGCAGCGACCACGGCGTGGCGATGACGACGTCACCGACCGGGCCGCTGCGCCGGCCCAACATGACCCCGAGCACGGCCGCGAGGACGACGAACGGTGTGACCCGTTGCTGGCGGGCGAACTCGCGTATCTCCGCGGCCAGGTCCGCAGGGATCGTGGCGCGCTGCTCGTGCACCTCGAAGTCGCGACGCGGTGGGCGGGGCCGGTCGGTCGGTGGGTCGAAGGCGGGACGCCCGCCGAGCTCCGCGCGCCAGTAGGCGCGGGACAGCTCGTACGCCGGGGCGGCAGCGGTTTCGTCGAGCCAGTGCCCGAAGCGTTCGTAGCTCTCCGGCGCGGGCTCCAGCACGTCGTCCAGGGACACACCGGTCTCCCACGCGGCGTACAGCGCCCCCAGTTCCCGCAGCATGACCTCGATGGACGGCCCGTCCACGCAGATGTGGTGCACGAACACGGCGAGCATGTGCTCGGTGGGGCCGAGCCGGGCCAGCCGGGCCCGCATCAGGGGCCCCTGTTCGATGTCGAGCGGGTCGGCGTACTCCTGCTCGAGGAGGTGATCCCACGCCGCCTGCTTGTCCTCTGCGGTGCTCAGGTCGGTCACCGCCAGCACCAGCGGGGCGTCGTCGACGACCTGCTCGGGGCCGTCGTCGCCGGAGACGAGCCGGGTGCGCAGCGTCTCGTGCCGGCGCATCAGCGCGGCCAGGCAGGCCCGGATGCCGTCCGGGTCGACCTCACCGGTGAGCCGCAACACGATGGGGATCATGAAGAACGGTAGTCCGGGGTGGAGCCGGCTGAAGAACCACAACCGGGTCTGTAGGCGGCTGGCGCGGCGTACGGCGACGGGGCGGCTCACGGGGTGACCTCCGGGTGGGCGTCGGCGCTCGCCTGACCGGCCGCGACGAGCCCGGCGAGCCCGGCGACCGTGGGCTGGCTGAAGAAGTCGCGCAGCAGGATCTGGGTGGCGTAGTGGCGGCGGACCTGGCCGATGAGGTCCAGGGCGAGCAGAGAGTTGCCGCCGAGGGCGAAGAAGTTGTCGGTGCGCCCGATCCGGTCGAAGCCCATCACCCGCTGGAACACCTCGCACAGGTGCGCCTCGACCGGCGTCTGCGCGGGCACGAGATCGCCCATCGCCGACGGCCGGTCGTGGCCACTGTCCGGGTCGTCGGCCGCCGGTACCGCCGCAGGCACCTCCCGCTCGGCCGGGGTGGTGGCTGCGGCGGCGCCGTGGGCGAAGCGCCGTGCCTGCTCGACGACGGCGTGCAGGTCGGCGACGGAGACGTGGACCTGCGGCAGGCCGGTGGCGAGTACGGCGAGGAACACGGCGTGGCCCTCGGGCTCGGTGAGGAACGTGCCGGCCTCGGTCGGGCTCTGGCCGGGTTCGGCGGTCATGCCGGTGTCGAGCCAGCCCGTCCAGTCGATGGCCTGCACCTCGGTACGGCCCTGCCGGCGCGCCTGATGGGCGAGCGCGTCGAGGAACGCGTTGCCAGCGGTGTAGTCGGCGGCGCCGTCCCAGCTGTCCACGGTGGTCAGTGACGAGAACAGGGCGAGGAAGTCCAGGTCCAGGTCTGCCGTGGCGTCGAGCAGGGCGCGGGCGCCGGTGACCTTCGGTGCGACGGTGCGCTCGAACTCGTCGGGGGTCAGCGCTTCGATCAGCCCGCCGCCGCCGGTCAGGCCTGCGGCGTGCACGATTCCGTCGAGCCGGCCGAAGCGGTCCACGGCGGCGCGCACCAGCGAGCGTACCGCCTCGGTGTCGGTGACGTCGGCGGGCACGGCGACGACCTCCCCGCCGACGGCCTCGACGGCGCGCAGCGCCGTGATCCGGGCGCTGGTCGGGTCCGCAGGGCCGTGTTCGGCAAGCCAGTCGTCCCACCGCGCCGGGTCGGGCACACCGGTCCGGCCGCTGAGCACGAGCCGGGCGTGGTGGTGCTGGGCGAGGAACCGGGCCAGGGACAGGCCGATGCCGCCCAGCCCGCCGGTGATCAGGTACACGCCCTTGTCGCGGAGGGGTACCGCGTGCGGGGCCGGCGCGGCGGCCG
>NZ_JBHTMP010000133.1:0-4873 GCF_042679305.1 Micromonospora sonneratiae
CACCGACGCCGCCGAGCGGGCCCTGGATCGGCAGATCGCGACGCTGGCCGCGACGGTGGCGTTGCGCCGGCACGCCCGGGGCGGGTCGGTGGGCGAGCGGGCGGCGCGGGATCTGCGCGACGTCCGGTTGATGATCGGTTCCGGGGGTGTGTTGCGTCACGCGGGGCCGGCCGACGGGGTCGAGGTGCTGGCCTCGGTCCTGGCCGATCATGCCGGTGGTTGGGCGTTGCCCCGGGCGGCGCGGGCGGCGGTGGATGTGGACTACGTGCTGGCCGCGGGCGGGCTGCTGGCGCGGGAGCATCCGGTGGCGGCGGCGGCCCTGCTACAACGTCACCTGGTCGGTGGGTGACGTTCCGGCGTTGTTCACCGGGACGCGCCGGGGGCGACACGCCGGTGCGATCAGGGCGACTGGCCCGGGGCGGTTGACAGTCCCCCGGGGGGACCACGTACCGTCTTTGAGTCCTACTACGGGAAGCGGCTGTTGTTCGCTTCGTCTCTTCGTCCGCTGGCCGAGCGACATGTTCTGATCGTCGCGGCGGCCAGGTCCAGCGGGCGGGGGTCGGCGGGGCGGCGCGAACCGGCCGCGGTTACCGGTGTACGGGCAGGGGAATGTACGCGGCCAGTAGACAACGGCCTGACGGGGACAGCCAGTCCGTGTCTGGTCGGTCCGAAGGTCGTGCTGGATGCCTCTGCCGCACCGGCCGGGAAGGGCCTGGGAGCATCGGGGCGTGGCCAGTGGCCGCGCCCCGATTTTGTTGCCCGCTGTCGGGGGCGGGCCCGGGTTGCCCGGTAGCCTTCGGCGGGTGATTCACACCGCGGGTGCCGTGAGGGGTGCCGGCGATGGCGACGGTGGGGGCGCGGGTTGATGGTTGACACGGTTGCGGCGCGGGTCGGCGCCGGCAGTGGCGGGCCGGGGCAGCCGGTGGGGCGTCCGCTGCCGCTGTGGGGCGCGCTGGTGGCGGCGGTGGCATCCGGTGTGGCGTTGTTGGCGGCGTTTCCCCCGTACGGGCTGTGGTGGTTGGCGCCGGTGGGGGTGGCGCTGCTGGCGGTGGCGGTGCACCGGCGGCGGCTGCGTGGCGGTGCCGGGCTGGGCCTGGTCACCGGGTTGGTGTTCTTCGCGCCGCTGCTGAGCTGGACGAATCTGCACACGGGTTCGCTGCCGTGGGTGCTGCTGTCGGTGCTGCAGGCGGCCTACCTGGCGGTGCTGGGGGCGGCCGGGGCCTGGGTTAGTCCGCTGGTGGACCGGGCCCGCTGGTCGTGGCCGGTGGTGACCGGACTGTTGTGGGTGGCGCAGGAGGCGTTGCGTGACCGTACGCCGTTCGGTGGGTTCCCGTGGGGGCGGTTGGCGTTCAGCCAGGGGGATTCGCCGATGCTGCGGTTGGCGGCGTTGGGTGGTGCGCCGTTGGTGACGTTCACGGTGGCGTTGGTCGGCGGGTGTCTGGTGACTGCCGGGTGGCGGTCGTGGCGTCGGCCGGCGGGGGACGCCGGCCAGCCGGCGGTGGGTCGGCTGCGTCGTTACCGTCCGGTGGCCGGTTTCGTGGCCGGGGCGGTGGGTCTGACACTGGTCGGGCTGTTGGTCCCGGTGGCGGCGGGCGCCCCGGGTGGTGGCCGGTCGGTCACGGTGGCGATCGTGCAGGGCAACGTGCCGCGGATGGGGTTGGATTTCAACGCCCAGCGGCGGGCGGTGCTGAACAACCACGTCGACGCGACCGTGGCGTTGGCGCAGCGGGTCGCCGCCGGGCAGCAGCAGCGCCCGGACCTGGTGGTGTGGCCGGAGAACTCCAGCGACGTCGACCCGCTGCGTGATGCGCAGGCGGCGGCCCGGATCTCTGCTGCGGCGGACGCCATCGGGGTGCCGATCCTGGTCGGGGCGGTGCTGACCGGCCCGGGGGCGGGTCAGGTGCGCAACGTGGGTCTGCTGTGGCAGCCGGGCACCGGGCCCGACCAGGAGCAGTTGTACGTCAAACGCCACCCGGTGCCGTTTGCCGAGTACGTACCGTTTCGGGACCTGGCCCGGATGGTCAGCAAGGAGGTCGACCGGGTCCGGGCCGACTTCGTCGCCGGTGAGCGTCCCGGGGTGGTACGGGCCGGTGGTGCGGTCCTCGGGGATGTGATCTGTTTCGAGATCGCCTACGACGAGGTGGTACGGGACACGGTGACCGGCGGGGCGCAACTGCTGGTGGTGCAGACCAACAATGCGACGTTCGACTCGGCGGAGGCGTTGCAGCAGATGGCGATGGTGCGGCTGCGGGCGGTGGAGCACGGCCGTTCGTCGTTGATGGCCTCCACGGTCGGGGTGTCCGGGTTCGTCAGCCCCGACGGGCGGGTATCCGGCGCTACCGAATTCAACACCCCGGCGGTCGTGATCGACGAGATGCAACTGCGCGATGGCCGTACGGTGGCCACCCGGGTCGGGTTGTGGCCGGAGATCGTCCTGGTGGTGGCCGCCCTGGTGGTCCTCGGTGTGGCGGCCCGGGGCCGCCGCCGGTCGGGATCGGGGAGCCGGGGTGATGACAGCCAGGCCGCGGTCGCGGCAGAAGCGGGGGAGCAGTGAGCGAGGTAGTCGGGGGCTATCCGGGTGTCGGCCGGGTCCTGGTGGTGGTTCCCACCTACAACGAGGCCGACAACGTCCGTGTGATCACGGATCGGCTGCGTCGGGCCGTTCCCGAGGTGGAGGTCCTGATCGCCGACGACAACAGCCCGGACGGCACCGGCGCCCTGGCCGACGAACTGGCCGACCAGGATGATCACATCCATGTGCTGCACCGGCCGGGTAAGCAGGGCCTCGGTGCCGCGTACGTGGCAGGGTTCGCGTGGGCCCGGGACCGGGGCTACGACGCGGTGGTCGAGATGGACGCCGACGGGTCGCACGCCCCGGAGGAGCTTTCCCGGCTGCTCGACGCGGCCCGGGTGGCGGACGTGGTGATCGGATCGCGGTGGACCTCCGGGGGGCGGGTGGTCAACTGGCCCTGGCATCGGTTGGCGCTGTCGCGTGGCGGAAACTTCTACACCCGGCTGGCGTTGGGTATGCCGGTGTCGGATGCCACCGGCGGCTACCGGGTCTACCGGGTGCCGGCCCTGGAGAGAATCGACTTCACGTCGGTTTCGGCACAGGGGTTCGCATTTCAGGTTGAGTTGTCCTGGCGGGCGCATCAGGCGGGTCTGCGTACCGTCGAGGTGCCGATCACGTTCGCCGAGCGGGAACGGGGCACCAGCAAGATGAGTCCGACGATCATCGGCGAGGCGCTGTGGCGGATCACCATGTGGGGGGTCCAGGACCGTCAGGCGACCGTCCGGCGGGGCCTGCACGGCACCGCGACGGGGCAGGTTCGCTGGCCGTGACAGCGGGCGTGTCATGCTGGATGGGCGGATTCCGTAGCCGTAGATCCGGATTGAGGTGACATGCGCCGAGGACTCAAGCTGGTGCCGTTGGTAGCGCTGTCGACAGCGGTCGTCGAAGTCGTCGTCTTCGTGCTGCTCGGGCGGTGGATCGGCTTCGGCTGGACGGTCCTGCTGCTGCTGGCGGCGTCGATGCTGGGCCTGGCCCTGCTGCGCCGGGAGGGGATGCGGGCGTGGCGCGGGTTCCGGGCCGCCGTCGACGCCGGCCGGCCCCCCGGTGAGGAGGCCACCAACGGGCTCGTGGGACTGGCCGGGGCGCTGCTGCTGGCCCTGCCGTGGTTGACCACCGGTGTCGTGGGGCTGCTGCTTCTGGTGCCGCCGTTGCGACGTCTGGTCCGGGGGCGGATCCAGGCCCTGACCGAGCGGCGGGTGTCGGCGGCGGTGGCCGGTGACCTCTTCGGCCCGCGTCGGGTCCGGGTGCGGCGGGGACAGCCGCAGCAGACGCCACAGCCGGCCGTCTACGAGCCGCCGGTTGGCGGCAGCCCCGGTGAGGCCATCGAAGGGGAGATCGTGGAGCCCCGCCGGCCCTGAGCCCGATCCGGGGTCGAGGCGTGAGGAACCGGACGGGCCGGCCGGCAGCCGTCGGAAACGTGGAAGCCCACCGAGCCCCTGACCACTCGGAACGACCGGACGTAGAAAAACCGCCGCCGTCACGGCTTGAAGCCGTGACGGCGGCGGTGCGGTGTCTCTATCCGGTCAGGCGCGACCGCGGCGGGTACGAACCTCCTGCAGCCGTTCGGCGAGGATGTCCTCCAGTTCGGCGATCGAGCGACGCTCCAGCAGCATGTCCCAGTGGGTACGCGGCGGCTTGGCCTTCTTCTGCTCGGGCTCGCTGCCGTCGACCAGCCGTGCGACACTGCCGTCGAACTTGCATTCCCATGTCGTCGGTACCTCGGCGTCGACGGCGAAGGGCACCTCGAACTGGTGGCCCTTGGCGCAGAGGTACTCGCGGGTCTGGCGCGGCGCGAGCTCCGTGTTGCGATCAGATTCGTAGCTGACCGCTCCCAGACGACTTCCGCGCAGCATGCGCTCGCCCATGATCGGTTTCCCCCTTGCTCGTGGTGCTGGTCTTCTCTTTGTAACGACAGGTGCCGGGCGGGCGATTCCCGCTGCGACAGGAAAGGTACCCGGGGAAGGCATCTGTGGTGAAACGCTGCGAGCGTAGCTGGCCGGGTCACCGGGTGAGCTGGCTCACCCAGATCCGGCGCAGATTCAGCTGACGATCATCGTGTCGGTGTCGGTGTCGGTGTCGGTGTCGGTGTCGGTGGTCGCGGCGGTGGCGCCGGTGGCGGTGAGGCGGGCCAGGGCGGTGGCCAGGTCACCGACCTGCCCGGACAGTTGCGCTGTCCGCGCCAGGGCGGCATCCCGGTCGCTTTCCGCTGCCCGTAGTCGTACGGCCAGCTCGGTCAGCCGGCCCTCGGCCAGGGCCGCCGCGTCGCGGGCCGCCCGCAGCTCGGCCAACGCCCGGTCCCGT
>NZ_JBHTMP010000134.1:0-4839 GCF_042679305.1 Micromonospora sonneratiae
GTCCGACCCCGGACAACCCCGACGGGGACACACCTGCGGACCGCTCGAACGACGTCGAGCAGGAACGCGGCGCGGGGTCGCCGGTACGTACCCCCGACCCGACCCACACCACCAGCCCGATCCCGGACAGCGGTTTCGTACCCGACGGCCGGCCCACACACCTCTGGGACGTGTTACCTGGCGAGTTCCAGGACGCGGCGCGGGCGGTGTCGCCGACCGACTTCGGCTCCGGTGCGGTGGTCGACGTCCGGCCCGAGGGGCCGTTCGTACGCGTGGAGACCCGCGACGGTCAGGTCCATCTGTTCCAGCCGGAGGTCGGACACGGCCTGAGCAACGTCTCCGAGACGGCGGTACGCAGCGGTACGGCCGCCGACCCGCACCTGGTCCGGGTGAACCACCGGGTCGCTTCGGAGCAACTGGCCCGTACCTGGGTCCATGTGATCAGCGAGACGGTCCAGACAACCGCCGCTGCCCAGCGCCCCGAACCTCAGGGGCTGGTGCGGCGGATGGCCAGCAGCATCGGCCGACTGTTCGGGTTGTCCGATCCGCCCAGCCGTACCCTCACACCGGAGATCGACCCGCACACCACCGCTCGTCTCGACGAGCGACGCCACCTGCTGCGGGAGTTCGAGCACGCCCGCTCCCCGGAGGAACAGCTACGTCTGCAACGGGAGATCGCGGCGGTCGACCGGGAGCTGGCCAACCTCGGACATCCGACCCACGACCTGCCGCACGTCGACCCGGTGCACCAACCGGTGGCCGATCCGCCGGCCCCGCCGCCGGAGAGCGCCAACGACCACATCTGGCAGGACCCGCCGTGGCAGCGGGAGGGCCGCCAACCGTCCCTCGACGAACTCATTCCGACGACCAACGCCGAGGTCGACCGGTGGACCCCGGCCGTACGGGAGGAGTTCGCCCGCCAGTTCGACGGTCAGACCTTCGGCGACATGCGGGTACGGATGGATCTTTCCGACCCGAACAGCGTCAGCGTCTACCGGAACAGCGTCACCGTACGGCTCGACGTGGTCCACGCCGAGAACGGCTACGCCGGGCACGTCATCCGTACGTTCAGCCGTGCCGCCGACGGCTCCCTCTACGTCGAGCACAACTCGCTCGGCCTCAACGAAAGGGCCCAGGGGCAGGGCTTCGCCGGCCGCTTCAACCGCTTCCTGGAGGACTGGTACCGCTACTCCGGGGTGAGCCACATCGAGGTGCACGCCAGCCGGAGCGTGGGCGGCTACGCCTGGGCGCGGGCCGGCTTCGACTGGGCACCGAACACGGAACACCGGGCCAACGCCGTACTCGACCGGCTCCGGGGCGAGATCGGCATGCTCGATTCCGATGCCGCACTCGTGGAACGCTGGCTGACCGGGGACCAGAGCGCCGGCATCGGCCACCTCCGCCAGGAATACGGCATCGACGATCCGCAGGCGCTGGCCACCGAGTTGCGCCGGCAGCAGACGGCGGGTCAGCAGATTCTCGACCGGGCAGCCAACAACACGTTCGGCAGCGCCGACTATCCGACGCCGAACGAGATCGCCCGTGCGGGCTGGAACGGCCAGACCGGGCCGGACGCCAGTTGGGTCGGCAAACGGGCACTGCTCGGTTCCGACTGGAAGGGCGTCAAGCCGATCAGCGACGGTGTGCCGCTGCATCCGCGTAGTGAGCACACGCCATCCGCCACCCAGGACGGACCGGTCGGCGGGGACCACGTCCAGCGCCCCGACGACGGGACCGGCCACACCCACACGGCCAGCCCGATCGAAGGTACGGACTTCGTACCCGACGGGCGCCCGGGACACCTTCCGGACGTCACCCACGCCGAGTTGCAGTGGGCGGCCACCCAGGTCGTACCCCACGACTTCGCGACCGAGGGCGTGGTCCGGGTCCAGCCGGAGGGCGACCTGATCCGGGTCGACACCGCCGACGGACGGACGACCTACTTCCGTCCGCAGGTCGGCCAGGGGCTGCACAACCTGGCGGAGACGACGGTACGGGCGGGTACGCCCGAGGATCCGCACCTGACCCTGGTCAACCATCGGGTGGCCGGGGACCAGTTGGCGCGTACCTGGGTGCACGAGATCACCGAAACGTTGCACGTGCAGTCCGCACAGGCTCAGCGTCCGCAGCCGCAGGGCATGGTACGGAACCTGGTCGACCGGATCGGCCAGGCCTTCGGGCGCCATGATCCGTCCGCCCAGACCCCGGGTGACGGAATCGACCCGCACACACACGCCCGGTTGAACGAGCGCAACCTCCTGCTTCGTCAGTTGCGTACGGCCGGCTCGTTCGCCGACCAGCTGGTGATCCGCCAGGAACTGATGGGCGTCGACCGGGACCTCGCCAACCTCGGCTATCCGGTGCACACCCTGCCCGATCTGCCGTCGACCGGACCGGGGTCGTCCAGTGTCACGGCGCCACCGTGGCACGTGGGTGCGCCTCCCGGCGCCGGTACGCAACCGGTGAACCCGTTCCTGCGGCCCGACGCACCGACACCTGGCTACGACGCGCCGGGCCCAGGTCACTACCCGCCGGGCCCAGGTCACTACGCGCCGACCCCGAGCCACGACGCGCCCAGTCCGAGCTACGACGCGCCGGGTCCGACTCCCGGGCATGACGTACCTGGCCAGACGCCGGGGCACGATCTTCCACGTACCGATCCCCCACCATGGGAAGGAAGCGCCGAGCCGCCGTCGGCGGCGGACCTGCTGCCCCGTACGGACGCGCAGGCCGACGCCTGGGCGAATGCCATCCGGTCGGTCCTGCACGATCGACTGAGCGGCTTCGAACACGGCGGAATGCGTAGCAGCCTCGACCTCTCCGATTCGATGTCGGTCACCGTCTTCCGTGATGGCATCGTGATCCGTCCCGAGATCATGCGGCCGGGAGGTGGCCGGGTCGGCGAGATCGCGTTCGAACTCCGCCGTGACCACGATGGCATCGTCGCCCGCTACTCCTCCTTCCACATGAACGACAGCCTGCAGGGACACGGCTTCATCGGGGAGTTCACCCGGCACATGGAGCAGTGGTTCCAGGATGCCGGGGTGTCCAGGATCGAGGTACGAGCGGCGTCGACGGTCGGCGGATATGCGTGGGCCAGGGCCGGCTTCGACTGGTCGCCGGGGGCCCAGCACCACGCGGAGAATGTCCTCGGCCGGCTGCGTGACGAGATCAGCCGGTTGGACGGCGAGGTCGAACTGGTCCATCGCTGGCAGGCGGGTGACACCACTGTCGACATCGACGCCGTACGGAGCAGGTACCAGGGGGACAGCCCGTCGGCGTTGCTCGATGAGATGTCCCGTCAACGTGAGGCGGCGACGGAGATCCTGGACCGGGCGGGGCGGCACCGGTTCGGTGAGCCGGGCTACCCGACCCCGGGCGAGGTGAGCCAGGCCGGCTGGAACGGCCAGCGCGGACCCGAGGCATCCTGGCTCGGCAAGCGGGTCATGCTCGAGTCCCTCTGGGAGGGCGTCAAGCCGCTCGGGGCGCAGGCGGATGGGGCAGCGCACGCGGCGGGACCGGCGCGGAGCGACCTGGTTGGCGACGGACAGTCGCGCCGGGTGGCCGACGCGCTCGATCTGGCTGCTCGGCATGAGCCGGGGATCAGCCGGGCGGTGGATGAGGCGGCGGCGGCCGGTGGTGGGTCCCGTCCGGAGCAGGTTCGGCCGCACGAGGATCCGGAGGCGGTACGGCGGCGGGTTGTCGACGAGGTGGCGGAGTCGCGGCCGGGTCGGCCCGGGTCCGAGGTTGGGGTTCGTAGCCGGTTGCGGTATTCGGTCGAGTTTCCGTCGGACCGCTACGCCGATGGTGTGCGTCGTACGGTCGACGACCTGGTCGCCCGGGGGTATCAGCCGGTTCGGCTGGTCGATGGGTGGGCGTCCGGTGACGTGGGTGGCGTGGTCGGTCACTGGCGTGATCCGAGTACCGGGCAGGAGTTCCACGTCCGGTTGGACACGCCGGAGAGCCGGGCGGCGCACGACGCCGTACGGGATTGGCAGGAGGCGCGTCGGTCGGGTGCTGATCCGGATCGGTTGCGGGATCTGTTCGACCGTCGGCAGGATGCGTTGTCGCGGGTACGGGTGCCGGAGGGTGTCGAGGGGATCCGGCTGCCCGAGGTGCACCCGTCGGCTGACACCGGGCCGGCCGGGGCGCACCGGGCTCCCGAGCAGTCGACACCGGAGGGGCCCGATGCGACCCCGTCGGGCCGTGACGAGCCGACAGCCTGGAACGACGAACGGTTCGCGCAACTGCCGTTGATATCCGGCACCCAGGCGATCCTGGCGGTCCGCGACTTCATGGCCTGGACCCGTTCCGGGTTGGAGTTCACCGGTGATCCGGAGATGCGGCGGCACGCGGAGGCGTTGCGGCCGGAGAACGGTGTGCTCAAGATCGCCCTGCACGGGTTGCGTAGCGGTGAGGTGGTGGTCGGCCAGTACCGGATGTCGGCTGGGGACTTCGCACGCGGTCTCGCCGCGTTGGACCGTACCGGTCGGATCCATCTCGGTTCCCAGCAGATCAGGCTGATCTCCTGTTATTCGGGTGCGGGGGACCGTTCCCCGGCGGCGACGGTGGCTCGGATTCTGGGTCGGGAGGTCACCGGGGTCACCGAGAAGATGTGGACCTATCCCGATGGGACGGAGGTGGTCGCCAGTCCGGATGTGCACAACGGGCGGGTGCCGAGGGTGCCGGCGGATGGGTTCGAGCGGACGTTCGGCCCGGACGGGCGGGAGATCAATCCCACGCCGCCTGGTACGACGACAGCCCCGGTGTCGCAGCCTGCCGGGTCGGGTGGGGGTGGTCGGGCTGGTCCGCAGATGCATGTCGGTGGTGATGGTCGGC
>NZ_JBHTMP010000135.1:0-4665 GCF_042679305.1 Micromonospora sonneratiae
TGCGCAGAAGGTTCAGGTGTCGGCGTTCCCGTTCCACTACGCGCAGTGGGAGACCCAGGCCGCTGACCTGGTGGCCGAGCACTGGAACAACAGCTGATAGCAAATGAGAGGGCTCTCTCCCGGTTATGCCGGGAGAGAGCCCTCTTTCGTATCCGTGCCGCGGAGCCTTTTCCTGCCTGGGGACGTAGGCGGTCCCGGTCGCCGAGTGGGTACCCGGTCAGGATCCGCAGGGGTTGCGGGCGGTCTTCTTCGCGGAGTCGATTTCGCGACCGTCGGATAGTTCGACGGTCACCCACCACGACGTCGACGGGAGACTACGTGGCAGCAGCCCGGCAGTGCTTCCCGAGAACTCGGTCGAGTTGCCGACCATGACTGAACCGACCGACCCGCCGTCTTCGTTGGGGCGCCACACCTCGCCGTACTGGCGGCTGCCCGCCGGGACGTTGTGCAGCCGGGCGGTCGCCTGCACTTCCCAGCCGTCGGCGTAACAAACCGTACTGCCCGTCGTGGTGACGTACGGCCCCGATGGTGTCCGGGCCGGTGCTGGCGTGGTCCTGCCGGGCTTCGGAGTCCTGGCCGGGGTCGTGGTGGCGGATGGTCTGGGGGGCCGTGGGGTGGTGGCGACGACCGTCGGGAGGACGGTCGGGGTGGCCACGTCGACCGGTGCGGTGGGTCCCGGGACGTCGAGGTCGAGGCCGACCCCGGGATCGGCGGAGTGCTTCTCGGCCCGCGGCGTCTTGCCGAGCCAGATACCGGTGACGGCAAGGATCAGGACCAGACCGATCGCAGCAGCCGCCAGCAGGCCACGTGGTGGGGTCCGGGCGGTAGCCGTCCTCGGCTGCCGGTCACCACCGGCTGCGCTCCCGCCGGTCCCGACCGGTGCCGAGCCGGACCCGGGATCGGCCGGAACGGCCGGTCCGGGCAGCAGGCTGCCGCAGACCGGGTTGAGACAGTACGCGGACTCGCTGTCGTTGGCCTGCCCACAAACGGGACATGACTGTGCCAACTGGCCTCCCCCGACCGGTCTGGGCGATGCGGCCCAGGCCAGCCGGAAGTCTAGAGGCGAACCAGCGGTCGATCAATGCGTCCCGGGCGGGCGGTCGACGGTCGGGACAGCCGTCCGGGTCTGGTCGGGCGCGGCTACCGCGGACGACCGGCACCCCGGAAGCCCGGCGGCCGCATGTTCTTCGGAATCGCGCCCTTGGGCATCTGCGGCCGGGCAGACAGCGCCTTCAACCGCTTGTCGAGCGCGTTGACATCCTTGCCCTTCAGGGCGGGGGTGAGGCGCATCAGGGTCATCCGCAGCTTGCGGACGGACAACTCGTTCTCGCCCTGTCCGACGACGTAGTCGTAGAGCGGGGCGTTGCCGATCACCTTGGCCAGCCGCCGCTTCTCCTGGCCGAGCAGCCCGCGGATCCGCTGCGGGTTGCCCTCGGCCAGCAGGATCACGCCGGGGCGCCCGATCACCAGGTGCACCATGTCCATCTGGGTGGTCGAGCTGATGGCCGGGGTGACCCGCCAGTCGCCGCGCATGCTCTCGAGGATGGAAGCCGCCGCCCCCGGTTGCCCCTCGGCGGCGTTCATCATCGCCGCGTTGGAACGTAGGTTCAGCACGATCAGCAGGGCCAGCAGCGCGACCAGAATGCCGACCGGCAACCAGAACCAGCCCCAGGCCATGGTCGCAACCACGGTGAGCGCTAGCGGGATCAGCACCGCAGCGGCGGCCAGCGGCGCGAACCACTTGTCGCGTTTAGCAGTAAACGAGAAGACCATCCCGATCTGCTTCAGCCGCTGGCCGAACGACACCTTCTCCTGGGGCTTTGCCATGAGACGGAGTCTAATGGCCCGCGCGGATCCTGCTGATCCGCGTCCGGCCTCCGCGCCCGGTGCACCGGAACACCGTACGGAAGACGGTGTTCCGAAGGGCCGGGTAAGGACCTTACCGTCGCGGGCCGCCGTCCGAGAGCCAGGTAAGGAGGCTGGCAGTCGCCAAGATCAGGCATCAGCCCCATGCGACCGGGGGACCTTCCAGCGAAGAGTGGTGTTCGGCAAGGAAACCACGACCTCCCCGGGAGGAAGCCATGTCCAGCACCACCGACGCGTACTTCGTACTTCAACTCCATCGGTCTCGCTTCGAGGAACTACGGGCTGAGGCGGACGTCGACCGGCTCGCCCGATCCCTGACCGGCCAGCCGGGACACGCTCGGTCGCGGCGCTGGACCGGGCTACGGCACCGTACGGCCGGTCGTACCGTCCGGTGACCATCACCTGGCCCGCGCCGTCGACTGCGGGGGCCGACCATGATCACACCTCGGTCCGGCGTGGCATCCTCGATGTCGTGACCCTTCGTGCCACCAGCACCGTCCTCGTCGGTCGTCAGACCGAACTCGCCGCCCTACGCGGGACGTTCCAGCGGGTACGCGGCGGTGAGCCGGCGGCGGTGCTGGTGGGCGGTGAGGCCGGGGTCGGCAAGAGCCGGCTGATCGACGAGTTCGGCCGACTCGTGGTCGCCGACGGCGGTCGGCTGCTGATCGGTCAGTGCCTCGAACTCGGTGAGCAGGGCCTGCCGTTCGCGCCGTTCGCCGCCGCGCTACGGGCAGTGCTCCGCCGCGACGGCGGCGAGGTCTTTGACGGCTACGAGCATGAGTTCGCCCGGCTACTGCCCGAACTGGCCCGGACGCCGGGGCGGGCCCCGCTCGGCCCAGGCGGTTCGAGTGTCCCGCCGGCCAGCCTGGATGCCCACCAGGGCTACCTGTTCGAGCTGGTCGGTGAGCTGTTTGCCCGGCTGGCCGCCGACGCACCGCTGGTGCTGGTGATCGAGGACCTGCACTGGGCCGACCGCTCCACCCGCGACCTGATCTCCTTCCTGATCCGCGCCGCCCGGACCGCGCGGGTCATGCTGGTCTGCACCTACCGCTCGGACGAACTGCACCGGGGACATCCGTTGCGCCCGTTCCTGGCCGAACTCGACCGGACCCGGGGCGTCGAGCGGGTCGACCTGGCCCGCCTGGATCGGGACGGCACCGCCGCGATCCTCGCCGACCTGCTCGGTGGTGAACCGGTGACGCGGGCGATCGACAACATCCACGACCGGGCGCAGGGCAACCCGTTCTTCATCGAGGAACTCGTCGCCGCCGGTGACCCGGCCGGCTGTGCGGACCTGCCCGGAACCCTGCGTGACCTGCTACTGGCCCGGGTCGACCGGCTACCCGAATCGGCACAGCGGGTGCTGCGGATCGCCGCCGCCGGGGGGAACCGGCTCAGTCACGACCTGCTGGCCACCGTCGCCGGGGAGCCCGAGGCGGAGTTGGAGAGCGCGCTGCGAGCGGCGGTGGCCGCGCAACTGATCGTCGCCGACCCGGACGGCGGGTACGAGTTCCGGCATGCGCTGGTGCGCGAGGCCGTACACGACGAACTGCTCCCCGGCGAGCACGGCCGGCTGCACGCCCGCTACGCGGTCGCCATCGAGAACCAGCCACAACTGGTCGCCGCCGGGCGCGCCCCGGCCGAGGTCGCCC
This sequence comes from Micromonospora sonneratiae, assembly GCF_042679305.1. NCBI lineage: Bacteria > Bacillati > Actinomycetota > Actinomycetes > Micromonosporales > Micromonosporaceae > Micromonospora > Micromonospora sonneratiae. The sequence continues at coordinate 3,519 of NZ_JBHTMP010000135.1, forward strand.
ACCACTGGTACGCCGCACACGACCATCCCCGGGCGCTGACCGCTGCCCTGGCGGCGGCCAAGGCAGCCGCTGCCCGGTATGCGTACGCGGAGCAGAGCCGGCTGCTGGAACGGGTGCTGGAACTGTGGGAACAGGTTCCGGACGCCGCCGAGCGACTCGGCATGGACCACCTGGCCCTGCTGGAGGAGACGCTGTCGGCGGCGTGGACCGCCGGTGACCACAGTCGGGCGGTGACCCTGACCCGGGCGGCGCTGGCGGAGGTCGACCGGACGGCGGAGCCGCTGCGGGCGGCGCGACTGCTGGAGCGACGTGGCCAACTGCTACGCCTGCTCGACAAGGGCGACGGGGCCGACGAGACGCGGGCCGCGTACCGCCTGATCGCGGAGCTGGACGACGATCCGGAGCGGGTACGGCTACTGGCCGACATCGCCATCCAGCTCGCCAGGATCGATTCGGCGGAAGCGTCCCCGGTCGCCGAGCAGGTGATGGTGTCGGCGCGGGCGCTCGACGATCCCGCCTCGTTGCTCTCCGCCGAGTTGGCCAGTCTGCGGATCGACTGCTGGAAGCTGCCGGACGAGGTCCGGTTGGCCGCGCTCGCCCGGGCCGAGGAGTTGGCCCGGGTAACCGGGGACCAGTCGAGCCTGGTGACCGTACTGGTCAGCAGCTCGGATACGCTCTTCGAGCTGGGCCGGTACGCCGAGTCGGTGAAGGCCGCCGAGCGGGGAGTGGACTGTGCCCGGCAGTTCGGTATCAGCCGGTCCACCGGGGCGTTCCTCTTCTCGAACCAGGCCGAGGCGCTGCTGGCACTGGGTCGTTGGGACGAGGCGGAGGCGATGTGCGCCCAGGCCGCCCGACTCGACCCGCCGGGTGCACTGGGCCTGCACTGGTTGCAGCTGCGGGCCCGGCTGTGGCTGGCCCGGGGGAATCCGGGTGCCGACGATCTCATCGCCCGGGCGCTCGCCTTCCTCGGTCGCCGCCATTTCGGCCCGGCCGGCCGACTGCCGCTGTACGAGCTGCAGATCGATGCGGCGTACGCCAGCGGCGACCTGCCGGCCGGGCTGGTCGCCGCGCGCGAGGCGCTCTGTGCGGTCGCCGCCAGCGACTATCCCCGCTACCGGTGGCCGGCGCTGGCCGCAGCGACCCGGGT
>NZ_JBHTMP010000136.1:0-4563 GCF_042679305.1 Micromonospora sonneratiae
GGCCGACCGCCCCGGTCCGGGCCCCGCCGCGGCGGGAAGCCCTGCCGGTCGGCGGAGCCCCGTCGGTCGAATGAGCCGCGCCGCTCGGAAGAGCCGCCGCGCCGCTCGAAGGAACCCTGTTGCTCGGAAGAACCCCGGCGCTCGGACGAGGCCTGTCGGTCAGTCACGCGAACTGCTCCCCGGTAGTCACCCGGACGCCGCGCGCCCAGTCCGTCGCCGGCATGGCCCTCTTGCCCGCCGCACGTATCTCGCCCAACACGACCGGATCGGTGGCGGTGCCGGCCAGCACCCTGCTCCGCTCGACCAGCAACTCCCCCGGCTTGAGATCCGGTCCGTCGGAGACCGGGCGGACCGGGCCCAGCTTGACCCGGTCGTCGCGGAACGTGGTCCACGCCCCGGGGGCGGGAGTGCAGGCCCGGATCCGCCGGTCCACCGCGAAGGCCGGTTCTCCCCACCGCACCTGCCCGTCGGAGGCGGTGAGCTTCGGGGCGAGGGAGACACCGTCCGCCGGTTGCGGTGCGGCGTGGGCGGTACCGGCCTCGATCGCGTCGAGCACGGCGACCAGCAGCCCCGAGCCGGACCGGGCGAGACGCTCCAGCAGGTCGCCGGAGGTGTCGCTGGCCCGGATCTCGTCGGTGACCGTGCCGAAGACCGGTCCGGTGTCCAGGCCCTGTTCGAGCTGGAAGACGCTGGCACCGGTCAACTCGTCACCGTGCAGCACCGCGTGCTGCACCGGCGCGGCCCCCCGCCAGGCGGGCAGCAGCGAGAAGTGCAGGTTGATCCAGCCATGGGTGGGCAGCTCCAGCGCCGCCGGCGGGACCAGCGCACCGTACGCGACCACCGGCACACAGTCGGGTGCCAGCTCACGCAACCGGGCGAGGAACTCCGGCTCGCTCGGCCGCTGCGGAGTGAGCACCTCCACACCCCGCTCGTCGGCCCAGGCACCGACCGGAGATCGCACCAGGCCCCGGCCCCGACCGGCGGGCGCATCGGGGCGGGTCACCACGGCGACCAACTCGTGACCGGATGCGGCGATGGCGTCCAGGGCGGGCACCGCGACGGCCGGCGTACCGGCGAAGACCAGACGCATCCGGGTCACCGCCCCAGGCCGAACGGGCTCGCCGAAGCGTGCGGGCTGACCTTGACCGTCGGCGGGGTGGCCGGGTCGTACCACTCGGCCTGCCGGATCGCCTTCATCGCGGCCTTACGCCCGGCGGCGTCCAGCCGGTCGAGGAAGAGCACCCCGTCGAGGTGGTCGGTCTCGTGCTGGACGCACCGGGCCATCAGACCGGTGCCGACGATCTGCATCGGGTCGCCGTAGGAGTTGAACCCCTTGGCCACCACGTTCATCCGACGTTTGGTGTCGAAGTAGAGACCGGGAATGGACAGGCAGCCCTCGGGGCCGTCCTGCTCCTCCTCGTCCGGAAAGTCCAGCACCGGATTGATCAGGTGACCGACGACGTCGTCCACGTCGAAGGTGAACACCCGCAGACCCACACCGAGCTGCGGGGCAGCGAGACCGGCACCACTGCGATCGCGCATCGTGTCGGTCAGGTCGGCAACCAGCTTGCGCAGCTCGACATCGAAGTCGACCACCGGCTCGGCCGGCGTACGCAGCACCGGATCCCCGAACAGACGGATGGGCTGGACGGTCACGCGGGGTGGCTCCTTCGCGGGGCGGGGAAGATTGACTACCCACCAGTCTACGGACGGGCTGGCCGGGGCTGTCCGGCACGCTACCCGGACCGGGCGGCGAGGTTTCGCCCCTGATGACGGATCCTGCCCCGGCGCGCCACGGGACGTCCGGCTACGACCGGGGGCCGCCGCCGGACGCGGGCGGTTGCTACGCCGTACCGCCCGGCTCGCCGGCCAGGACGGCGTCGGCCCGGTGCAGCACGTGCGCGGGGATCGGCAGCCGGATCTGGTGCGCCGCCTCCCAGTCGTACAGGGCGCTCAGGGCGACCTCGGTACGGAAGTAGTCGACCGCGCTGAGACCGCCGACCACGGGTTCGGCGACCTCAGCGGCGAGCCGGGCGGGCACCAGCTTGAACCCGCTGCGCAACGCGGCGCTGAGCCGACGGTGGCCGTCGACCACGAAGAAGTGCTCGCCCGTGTAACCGACGCTCAGCGGTTCGAGCGCCGCCTCGCCGGCCTGCCGGACGTGCTCCACGTAGTCCGACTCCCACAGGCCGCGCAGCCCCTGGATCTCCTGGGTCGGGAAGACCCGGGCCGGGTCGAGCAGCAGCAGCGGCGGCGCCTCCCGCAGGATGTCCGCGCCGATCCTGCCCTCGTAGGCGGCGATGACGAGATCCACGACCTCGTGCGCCGACGCCCGGGTGGTGTCGCAGATCAGGTCGTAGTTGCGCAGTTTCGCCTTGTCGACGCCGTACCGGACGATGAACCGGCCGCGCTCGCTCTCGCTGCGCTCCCGCAGCTTCGTCCGGGCCTCTTCGATCGAGGTGTAGCTCTCCGCCGGACCGGAGGGCCGGGCCAGCACCCGACGGGCGGCCTCGGTCGGCTCGGTGATGAGGTGGACCTTGAGGGCGTTACCGAAGAAGTGCCAGGCCAGCCGGCTGTCGACGATCAGCTGCTCGCCCGAGTTGGCGATGTCCTGCTGCAACTGGTCGACGTAGCCGTCCACGGCCTGGTCGAGTTCGGCGTGCAGGTTGAGCTGCAGCGCGGTCATCTCGCGCTGGCGCGCCATCTCCCGGTAGAGGTCACCGACGCTGACCCGCCGTAGCCCCAGTCGCTGGGCAAGCTCGATCGACACGGTGCTCTTACCACTACCAAGATCACCGTTCAGGACGATCGACTGACGAACGGTCACGACTCACACACCCCTGCTCACCGGCCGGTCGACGTCAATCGGCTGAACGCCAGATCGGGCGGTCATCTCGTCGTCGCGCCACGTGGGCACCCGGAATGACGGACGATGCTAGCACGCGCCACGGGCCCGGCCTGCGGCTTCCCACCAACAACGCTTCCCACCCCACTCTAGAACAGGCTGAGCGGGTCGACCTGGATCCGGACCGGCTCGGCGGCCCGACGGGCGGTACGGACCCCCGCCGCCGCGTGCAGGGCAGCGGCCAGCCCGGCCGCCCGGGAGCGGGGCACCCGTACCAGCATCCGTTCCTGGTCCGCGTCGGCAGGCACCGGCCCCAGCACCTCCGCCTCGGCCGGCAGCCGGGCGGCGGTCAGCAGGTCGGCGACGGCAGCCGGCAAACCGGTCAGACTGGCCATCCGGGCGGCTGGTGGAAAGCCCAGCTCGCGGCGCTCGGCCAGTTCCCGGGCCGCGAACCAGCCCGGATCCCAGCGCAACAACGCCTGGACCGAGGCCAACGAGCCATCGGCGACGACCACCACCCGCCCACCAGCCGAGGCGGGGCGGGCCAGCGCCGCAGCGGTCAGCCACCGACGCAGCGTCTCCTCACCGGCCCGTAGGTCGGCCCGGGTCAGCAGGGCCCACGCGTCGAGCAGCAGCACCGCACCGAATCCGCCGTCGGCGACCGGTTCGGCCCCCGGCGTACTGATCACCAGGCTGGCGCTGCCCGGCACGGCGTCCAGCACCCCCTCCCGCCCGGATGTCCGTACCGGAACGTCCGGGAAGGCCCGCCCCAGTTCCTCGGCGGTACGTCGGGCACCGACCACGGAGGCCCGCAGCCGCCGCCCGGAGCAGTGCGGGCAGGCGTACGCGGCGGCCACCCGCCCACACCACCGACAGGCGGGCGCGGCTCCCGCGGAGCGGAGGGCCAACGGTCCCGAGCAGTGCGGGCACCGGGCCGGGGCCCGGCAGTCGGCACAGGCCACCGAGGGCAGGTAGCCGCGTCGGGGTACCTGCACCAACACCGGGGTGTCGGCCTTCAGCGCCGCCCGGGCCGCCTCCCAGGCCAGGCTGGGCAACCGAGCCGTGGCTGCCCCCGGGTCGCGGGCCAGCTGCGGGTCGTCGCCGGTCGGCGTCACCAGCGGGGTACGTCGGCGTACCGTGGCCCGGTCCGCGACGATCTCCTTCGCCCAGCCGGTCTCCAGCAGCAGCTGTGCCTCGGCGGTACGGGTGTGCCCGGCGACCAGCGCCGCTGCGTCGCCGAGCTGGGCCCGGGTCAGCAGCACCTCCCGGGCGTGCGGATAGGGGGCACGTGGCTCGGCGTGCAGGTCGTCGCCGTCGTCCCAGATCGCCACGAGTCCCAGTCGGGGCACCGGGGCGAACATCGCCGCCCGGGTGCCGATCACCACCGGCACCTGACCGCGTCGGGCGGCGAGGAAGGCCCGGTAACGCTTTGCCGGGCCCAGTGCCGCAGAGAGCGCGACGTGACGTCCGGGCCCCAACTGGGTGGTCAGTGCGGTGTCCAGGCGGGCGAGGTCCCGGGCATCCCCGACCACCACGACAGCGCCCCGACCGCCGTGTACGGTCGCCGCGACCGCCTCCGCCAGCCGGGTGGGCCAGTCCGTACCGGCCAGCGCCGACCACACCGCCCGGGGTGCCCGACCGTCGGCCAGGGCCCGGAGGAACCCGGGGCCGGCCGGATAGTCCCGCCATCCGGTCGCCTCCGGCGCGCTCCGGGCACC
>NZ_JBHTMP010000137.1:0-4518 GCF_042679305.1 Micromonospora sonneratiae
ACGACATCCTCGCCAAAGTCCAACTCGTTCAAACCAACATCAAGAAACTCGTGGCAAACAACTCAAAGTAAACCGATCAGGATCACGAAACACTAGCTGGTATGCCGTCCGTCGGCCCCACTGGGTCACCGCCGTCTGCTTTCGGTCGCGGTTTAGTTTCCCGCGTACGCCCGTAAATCCGTCAGCGTTCCTGGTAGGCGGTGCCAGAGCAAACAGTCCTTGGCGGTTCCGTCGGCGAACACGTCAGGCCGTTCACACAGCCGCTCCACGAGGTAACGCTGCGCTGGATCCAGGTCTGCCCACGGGATTATGTCTTGCCAGTGACACCACTCGAGCCCGACGTACTTGAAGACGCTGAGTAGGTGGTTGTGCCAGTTTGAGCTCGGAACTTTGGTGAGCAGACAGTCGACTGTTCGGCGCACCCGCTCGGTCTGACCATCCGGGTCGCATTCGGCGAGTTCGCCCAAGGCGAGGTTTTCGCGGATTCCGTACCATGGCTCGCTGTAACTGTGGTTCGGATCGGCAAGATGGTCGGCCCACTGGCACAGCTCGACCAGGGCCTCTGCCAGCAGGGTCGGGCGGCGCAGCCGCGCGGTGGCCAGTGCAGCCGCCCACCGCACAGTACCGTCGCTGTCCCCCAGCCGACGCAGGAAAAGACCGTCGTGTGCGGACGATCCGACTGGCGCGACGGTGCCGAGCGCCAGCAGCGCCGCCGTAACCACGGCCACGGGCGCGTCATCGTCGGCAGCCGCCCGGTCGAGTGCTGGTGCCGTATGTTGCGCGTGTTCCGGGTACACCGCCAGTATCTGAGCAGCCGGCACCGCAAGCTCGGCGTCGGAGTCTTCGAGCAGTGTCACAAACAGCGGTATCCCCTTGGCCACCGCGTCGTAGGTGGCCAGCCCAAACGAAGGGCCCTGCGCGCGTTCGTCCGCGATCGGGTACCGGGTCCACTGGCGTCTATTCCCGGTCGCCATGAACTCCAAGAAATCGATCAGGCTGCTCCGGTCCGGGGTCGCCGGGTCAGCAGCGAGCGCGAGTAGGAACGGCACGGCAGGGGCGCTGGCGGCGTACCGGGTGCCCTGATGAGCGATGCAGGAGTACAGCTCATGCCGGGTCTCCGACCGCTGCTTCGGGTCCGGTGACAGCAGCCCACGGATCAGGTCCGGCACGTCGTCCGCCGAGCCGTACGCGTGGGTCAGCCCCGTCCAATCAACCTCACCCAACGCTTCGATCATGGCGACATCCTGCCCGAGACGCCGAGGTAGTGCCGCCCCGACCCGATACCGGATACCGAGAGCACTGCGACTCCGCCTATCGGCCAAGCCCGCGCCTTGACAACCACTGCCACCGCCCGGCTGACGCCGGTAAAGAGCATGCTGATGTGTATCCTGCGGCCGGTGGGAAGCCTGGTGCGGTATGTGGTCGTCCAAAACGGAGTCGTCTCGCGATATGCAATGGGTGGCGGCGCCGCCATGGGCGTCGACTACAACTTCGCGATCGGGCCAGCGGCTGTGCTGCGATGGCTGAGCGCACTGGACGATGACTATGACGGCGACGACGGTTGGGCTCACGACTGGGCGTGCCGTGACGCCTTGCTGATCGACGCGGACCGACGCCGCCTGTTGTTCTACACCGGCTTGTCTCCGTTCGACTGCGGGGAGACCTATGCCTATCGTGCCGCGTTGCTCGACGGGTACTCGCGAACCTGGCCGGGCTGGGCGATCGAATGGGCCTATGAGGGCACCGGCGACCTCGTCGCTGCCCTCGGCGAGGACCGAAGCGTGGTACGCGAGGCCGACCCGTTCATCACCGAGCTGTTCCCGCATGGTCGAGGAGAGCCGGGCGGACCGGTCGGATACGTCGTCAGCGTGGCCGACGAGACCGGGTGTCGCGCTTACGCGCTGGATGCGTTTTCCGAGCAGCCGTGGCGGCTCGGTCCGGACCTGCTCACTGTGCTGCCGGCCGAGGAGCCGGTAACCGCCTGCCGCACGATGCCCCTGGCCGGCCTGCACCTTGATACCCGTGCCCGCCGAGCCGGGCTCTGGAGCATCGAGGCCCTCCGCGGACTCTCCGAATGGTGGCCGCAGCGCTGGCCCGGTTGGGAGCTGGAGTTCCGGGCCGACGACCCCAGCCATCAGCTTGCCCGCGCCGAGAACCTCACTTTCCCCCCGGTCGACCTGGACCTGGCGTTGCGAAAACTCGCCTATCGCGTAGAGAGGTATTGGCCGGTCGAGGAGAGCCTGCGAAAGCGGGGTATCGATGTTGATGAATGGTATGAGTGGTATCCCAGTATCCGCGCGAATCTGGACGCCCGTGTTACCCCAGCAGAGGTCAATGCGGCGGTTGCGGCGATCCTCGACGGCCGACAGCCGTATGAGTTTTGATAAGCACGTAACAACCACCACACCAAGGGTTGGAACGTTTCGGAAAAGTTACCGGCCCTCTCGGCTGCGGTGACGATAACCGGGCGACGGCATCTTCGCGGACGGCCAAAATGGTGGGCCATGACCACCCCTGTCCCGGACGCCGACTTCCTGGTGCTGCCCCCGCGCCTCGACAGCACCGCCAAACTGCTGGCCGGATCGGCCCGGCGACGAGGCATGGCAGTGGAGCAGTTGCCCAGCCCGGTGGTGCCGGACCGACTGCGGCATGCTGTGGGTGGGCACCTCTACGGCGGGCCCACCTTTGCCGGCACCGTCGCCGTGGACCTCGACCTGGCCCTGCTCGAACCGACCGATGACTGGCTGACGCGGCTGCCGTACGAGTACACCCGCCGCGACATCACCTTTACCACCCTCGGCGAGGCACGCTGGTCCCGTACGCCGATGTTCGTCAAGCCGCCCCGGGACAAGACCCTGACCGCCGGCGTCTACGCCGACGGGTCCCGCCTGCCCGGCAACGAGCGCTACCCCGCCGACCCCCCAGTGCTCGTCAGCGAGATCGTGACGTTCCTGGCGGAGTACCGGCTGTTCGTCCTCGATGCCACGGTGCACACCGTTAGCCGTTACGCCACCAACGGCCGACTCGATCCGGCACCCCTTGACGTCTGCCCGTACCGTGCCACCGTGCTCGACTTCGCCGCCAACCTGCTCGATGCCTGCGCTGACAGCCTGCCCGGCGCCGTCGTCGTCGACGTCGGACTGGTCAGCAACCCCGATCGCGGCGACGAATACTGGGCCGTGGTGGAGGCGAACATGGCCTGGTTCAGCACAAGCTATGCCGCAAACCCGGACCGGGTCCTTGACGTGGTGCTCCGGGCAGCCGGACCACGTCACCGCCTGGCTTCTCGCGACCAGACTTTCATTCGACGATCGGGAGGCTGATATGGCGAAGATTGTGATCATTGGTGACGTCGGGGGATGTGTTACCCAACTGTCCCAGGTCACGGTGCCTGTGCTCGAAGATCCAGAGACCGTTGTGATTCAGGTTGGGGACTTGATCGATCGTGGTCCGGACAGCGCGGGAGTTCTCGCCTTTGTTCAGCGCAGACTAGAGGACTCGTCACGGCAGTGGATCCAGCTCATCGGCAATCATGAATCGCAGTACCTGGGTGCTGAGATGTTCTGGCCACAGCGGCTGGCGGACGAAGACGCCGCACTCCTGGATGCCTGGTGGCTGCGCGACCGTCTGCGGGTCGCCGCCGCAGTGCGTACCGCCGAGGGGGAGGAATTCCTGATCACCCACGCCGGCCTCACCGTCGACGCCTGGCGGAAGCTGGGTGAACCGGTCACCGCTACCACTGCGGCGGATCTGCTCAACACTCGGCCTGAGGAATTACTGTGGCACGAGCGCGGACCGCTGTGGGCCGAAGCGGGCACCGACCTGTACGACTCCTGGTTGCACGCCGCTGAGCCTGCGCCATTCGGTCAGATACACGGGCACTCCACCATCGTCGATTTCCGTCGCAGAGCATGGTTGTGCGGCGAACGGATCCGCCAGCGAACGGCGGTGGACTGGGCGGCCCGTCACACGTTCAGCCGCATCAGCGCGACTCGGTTCATCGGCGTCGACCCGAAACATGGACGTTACGGCGCGCCGCAGTGGTTACCACTGGTCTTTCATGACGCCACACTGCTCGCCTGACCCCCCGGCCAGGGAGGTGCTCGAGCCGGCGTGTCGGGCAGCAAGGGGTTCGAGTCGTCGTCCCTGACGAGGTGTGCCGATCGGCAAGAGGCACACATCGGCGACCGAACCCGAGATCGGAAACGCTGGCGCTGCCTTCTATCACGTCTTCGGCAACTCGCCGCATCGCTGGGCGCGACCGGGGCGATGGTTCACAATTCGTAGCTGCGATGACACATTGACCTGCGGAGACTGACGCCTGCATGTCGTCTGTGTCCTCGATCTGATAGAGGCTGCACGCAATTCGTGTTCTTCTCACGGGGTCGATGATTGTCGATGTAATTCTCGTCTCTCGGGAGGAACTAGTGCCCCGTCATGCAGCCTTGAATGGGTAATCCGGATGCCGGATCTTGGAGTTGATCGCGAATCCTGATTTCGGTTGGGCTCGTTGGTTGC
>NZ_JBHTMP010000138.1:0-4437 GCF_042679305.1 Micromonospora sonneratiae
AAGGACCGGGTCGGCGGCAACGGCGCAGGGGGGAGCTGCCGGGTCGGCGGCAACGGCGCAGGGGGGAGCTGCCGGGTCGGCGGCAACGGCGCAGGGGGGAGCTGCCGGGTCGGCGGCAACGGCGGTGCCGCCTGGTACGTCTCGTGGTGGCCGCCGGACCAGAGGTCGACGTCCGAGTCCGCCCACGGATCCACCGGCACCGCGGTCTCCGGGGCCTCCGGGTCACCGAACGGCAGAGCCAGCGTCGGATCGGGGGGCGGCACCGCCCGGTCGCCGTGGTCGAACCCGCCCCAGCGTCGCTTCTTCGACCTCGGTGGCGGCACGGCCGCAGAGCCGGTCCAGCGGGGCGCGACGACATCGGTCGGCGCAGCGGGCGCCTCGTCTGCCCGGGCCGCAGCCTCCGGGTCGGGAATGACCGCTGTGCCCGCCTCGTCGGCCCGGACCGCCTCGGCCGGTGTGCCCGGTTCCGTCGGCATCCCCGGCTCGACCAGGGTCTTCGGTTCGACCGCTGTGCCCGGTTCGACCGCTGTGCCTGGCTCGACCAGTGTGCGCGGTTCGGCCGGCCCGGTCGGCTCGTCGCCAGCAGAAGCCCGGGCGGGTCGGGCGGGAGTGGCTGTCGGCTTCGTCGAGGTAGCGGCGGGGGTGGCGCTGGTGTCATCAGGGCCGGCCGTTGCGGGCGGTGACTCAGGAGGCCCCGGGGTCTGGGCGGCCGGTTGGTCTTCCCCCGGCTGCGGCTCCGGCATCGCGGCAATCTCCTCTCGCGCCCGTACGAGGTTAGTACCGCCGAGCCAGCGGTCCCCGATGCCGGGACAGGACGGCAAGCCTATGATGACGCCCCGCCCGCCATCGTCGTCGGTCCGCGTACCCTTGGGCATCATGAGCATCGCGTCGACCGCACCGGGCCGTCCGGTGACCAACACCGTCTGGCCCCAGCTTGAGCCGTTGCTGCCCCAGGTGAGCAAACCCATCCAGTACGTGGGGGGCGAGCTGGGCGCGGTAGTCAAGGACTGGGACGCGGCGACCGTACGCTGGGCGCTGATGTATCCCGACGCGTACGAGGTCGGCCTGCCCAACCAGGGGGTGCAGATCCTCTACGAGGTGCTCAACGAGCTGCCCGACGTGCTGGCCGAGCGGACCTACGCGGTCTGGCCGGACCTGGAGAAGCTGATGCGGGCGCATGGCGTTCCGCAGTTCACCGTCGACGCGCACCGCCCGGTACGTACCTTCGACCTGTTCGGTGTCTCGTTCTCCACCGAACTGGGCTACACGAACCTGCTCAACGCGATCGACCTGGCCGGCATCCCGTTGCTGGCCGCCGACCGTACCGAGGAGCACCCGGTCATCGTGGCCGGTGGGCATGCGGCGTTCAACCCCGAGCCGATCGCCGACTTCGTCGACGCGGCGGTGCTCGGCGACGGCGAGGAAGCCGTACTGGAGATCACCGAGATCGTCCGGGCGTGGAAGGCCGAGGGCTCGCCCGGGGGACGGGACGAGCTGCTGCTGCGGCTGGCCCGTACGGAGAGCGTCTACGTGCCCCGGTTCTACGACGTGGACTACCTGCCCGACGGGCGGATCCAACGCGTCGTGCCGAACCGGGCGGACGTGCCGTTCCGGGTGCACAAGCGCACGACGATGGACCTCGACGCCTGGCCGTACCCGAAGAAGCCACTGGTTCCGCTGGCCGAGACGGTCCACGAGCGGTACGCCGTGGAGATCTTCCGGGGCTGCACCCGGGGCTGCCGGTTCTGTCAGGCTGGCATGATCACCCGTCCGGTACGGGAACGGTCGATCACGACGGTGGGGCAGATGGTCCAGCAGGGGCTGGAGTTCTCCGGCTTCCACGAGGTGGGGCTGCTGTCGTTGTCGTCGGCCGACCACTCCGAGATCGGTGACATCTGCTCCGGCCTGGCCGAGCAGTACGAGGGCACCAACGTCTCGCTCTCCCTGCCCTCCACCCGGGTCGACGCGTTCAACATCGACCTGGCCCAGGAACTGTCCCGCAACGGCCGACGGACCGGTCTGACCTTCGCCCCCGAGGGCGGCTCGGAGCGGATCCGCAAGGTGATCAACAAGATGGTGTCGAAGGAGGACCTGATCCGCACCGTCGTCACCGCCTACAGCAACGGTTGGCGGCAGGTGAAGCTCTACTTCATGTGTGGGCTGCCCACCGAGACCGACGAGGACGTCCTCGAGATCGCTGCCATGGCACACGAGGTGATCAAGGCGGGGCGGGCGGCCACCGGATCGAAGGACATCCGCTGCACCGTGTCGATCGGCGGGTTCGTACCGAAGCCGCACACCCCGTTCCAGTGGGCGTCGATGGAGCGTCCGGAGGTCATCGACAACCGGCTGAGACTGCTCAAGCAGGCGATCAACGCCGACCGGTCGCTGGGTCGGGCGATCGGTTACCGCTACCACGACGGCGAGCCGTCGCTGATCGAGGGGCTGCTCTCCCGGGGCGACCGACGGGTCGGCGCGGTGATCCGCAAGGTCTGGGAGAACGGCGGACGGTTCGACGGTTGGAGCGAGCACTTCTCCTACCAGCGCTGGGTGGACGCCGCCGCCGAGGTACTCCCGGGCTTCGGGGTCGACCTGGACTGGTACACCACGCGGCAGCGCGACGAGCTGGAGGTCCTGCCCTGGGACCACCTCGACTCCGGACTGGACAAGGACTGGCTCTGGCAGGACTGGCAGGACGCGCTGTCGGAGTACGAGCAGGACGACTGCCGCTGGACGCCGTGCTTCGACTGCGGGGTGTGCCCGTCGATGGACACCGAGATCCAGATCGGCCCCACCGGGCACAAGCTGCTGCCGCTGACCCCGATCAACCAGGGGTTGCGTCTGCCAGCCGGAGCCGAGAACTGACCTTCCGCCGGGCACCGGTCGGGCGGTCACGGCCCGACCGGTTGCCGGTGGCCGGCCGGGTTGCGCGAGGATGATCCGGTCAACCGAATTTTCCGAGGAGCACGACGATCAGTAGGAAACCACAGCCAGAGGGCGGCCAGGCACCGGTCGTGCAGCGCATCCGGATCAGGTACGCCAAGCGCGGCCCACTCCGGTTCACTTCGCACCGTGACTTCGCCCGCGCCTTCGAGCGGGCGCTGCGGCGTGCCGGCGTACCGGTGGCGTTCTCGCAGGGCTTCACCCCACATCCCAAGATCTCGTACGCCAGCGCAGCGCCCACCGGTGTGGCCAGCGAGGCGGAATACCTGGAAATCGGCCTGCAGGCCCCGGTGGATCCGTCGGCGCTGCGGGCCGCGCTCGACGCGGCGCTCTCGCCCGGGCTCGACGTGCTCGATGCCGTCGAGGCGCGGGGCGGGAGTCTGGCGGATCGGATCCAGGCGTCACACTGGCGGGTCGAGTTGCCCGGTGTCGACCCCGATGTCCTACGGCAGGCCGTAGCGGAATTCCAGGCCGCGCCCGAGGTGCTGGTCGAGCGGATGACCAAGCAGGGCCGGCGCAGGTTCGACGCCCGTAACGCGGTGAATCACATCGGTGTGGTCGACCCGACCGAGGCACCTTCCGGGGTCATGGGCATACCGTGTGCGATACTCGACCTAGTCGTACGGCAGGTCACCCCGTCCGTCCGACCCGATGACGTCCTTTCTGGCCTCCGCGTGGTGGCCGACCTGGAGCTGCCGGCGCCGCCAAGGGCGACCCGTCTGGCGCAGGGCACGCTGACCGCGCAGGGGGAGATCGTGGATCCGTTGGAGGCGGACCGCGACGAGGCAGCCATCGGTGAACGCTAGCCGACTCCGGTCAGCGCTCAGTTAGCCAGACTTCGGCGGTCCGTGCACCCTGCACGCTGCCGGAAACACTTTGCGGCAACCCTGCGTGGCAGCGCTCACCCGCGCCCGGGGAAGCCAGAACTGGAGAACGTCCAATGCTCGAAAACGAGCCAGAGGGCGGTGAACGGACCGGTTCGCAGCCGGCCGGCGACACTGCCGAGAGTGCTGATGCCACACCTGTGCGGCGTGCCCGCGCCGCCCGTCGGCGTACGTCGCCGCCGCCGACCGAGCCGGCCCAGACCGGGGCACCGGTAGAGGCACCGACCGTGGCCAGGAGCGCCAGCGGCGAGGCACCGGAGGCCGAGGTGCTGGCCCCGGTGGCCGGCGACACCGAAGCCGCTCCGAAGACCACGCGCCGCCGCCGAAAGGCCACCACAGCCGACAAGAAGGACGCGACGGCACCGTCCGGCCCGACCGGGGAGGCTGACCTCCCGGCCGGCCCGGAGGCCGGGCCCGATCCTTCCGCCGAAGCTGCCCCGCCGGTCAAGGCGACCCGTACCCGCCGGAAGAAGGCCGTACCGGCGGCGGCCAGGGCTGAGGGGGATGCTGGTGCCGCCGAGCCGGCCGCGCCGACCGCTGCCCCCGAGAAGTCCGAGGCCGCCGGCCCGGCCGGTGGTGAAACCGGGACGGAGGGCGGGGCCGCTGCTCC
>NZ_JBHTMP010000139.1:0-3958 GCF_042679305.1 Micromonospora sonneratiae
CACTCCGCCGGGCCGCCACCCGCGAGGTCTTCCGCGCCGCCCCGGCCCCGCGCCGCAGGCCGCCCGCCGACCCACCATCCGAGCCGAAGCGGCGCGACGAGCACGACGATCCGCCGACCGTCTGGAGCATACCTTGAAGAAGATCAAAAACAAGGCTGTCGAATCGAACACCGACACCGAGGACCGCAGGCTCAACCTGGTACCGCTCGACCAGCGACACGGCCTGGGCGGCAAGGTCATCGGCGTCGCCAACGCCGGGCCGCCGATGCGGGTCGGAATCTCTCTGACCGACTGTCGGTACCACATCCATGCGCTCGGACCGACCGGCACGGGCAAGACGACCCTGCTGATGCGCATGATCCTGGACGACGTCGAGGCCGGGCGCGGCGTCGCCGCCTTCGACCCGGCCAAGGGCGACCTCATCCGTGACCTGCTGGCCCGGCTGCCCACGTCGTGTGGGGACCGGCTGGTCCTCATTGACCCAGACGAACGAGCCGCGCCACCGGCGATCAACTTGCTCGACCCGGCCGTGCACGGCGGCAGCGCGCATGACGTGGCGGCCAACCTTACGGCAGTGATGGCGAAGGTGTGGTCACGCTGGTGGGGCCACCGCACCGCTGATATCTGCTACCACGGCCTGCTCACCCTCGCCCACCTCGAAGGTGCCACCCTCGCCCAGCTACCGCGGCTGCTGTCCGACTCGACGTGGAGGGCCGCACGGGTCAACGCTGTCACCAGCAGGTTGAACGCGTGGGAGGGCAACACCCTTGGCGAGTTCTGGGAAGGATTCAACGAGCTGCCCGCCGCGCAGCGCTCCGGCCTTGTCGCCCCGCTGCTGTCCCGGCTGCGCCTCGTCCTCGCTCACCCGATGGCGAACAGCTTGTTTGGGGTGCCGGCCACCACGTTCTCCTTCGCCGACATCCTCGACGGCGGCATCATGCTCGCGCGGCTACCCAAGGGCGTCATCGGCGAGGACGGCACACGGCTTGTCGGCTCGCTGCTGCTGGCCGGACTGTGGCAGGCCACTACCGCCCGCGCCCGCATCCCCGAAGACGACCGCCCCGACGCGATGATCGTCCTGGACGAGTGCCACAACTTTCTGCACCTGCCAATCGGCATCGATGACGCCCTCGCCGAGGCCCGCGGTCTGCACACCTCGTTCGTCCTCGCCCATCAGTACCTCGGCCAACTGTCCGGGGACATGGTGGAGGCGATCGACGCCAACGCCCGGAACAAGGTGTACTTCGCCCTCGCACCCCGGGACGCCATCGACCAGGCCCGGCACCTGCGGCCGTACCTCGATGACGGGGACCTGATCCGTCTCGGCGGCTACGAAGTCGTCCTGCGGCCGGTCGCCGGTGGCCGCGTCGTGCCGCCGGTCACCGTCGACACCGAGCCTCCACCCCCGGCCCTCAAGGGGCGTGCCGGCGAGCTGCGCCGTGCGGCCCGTGAACACACCGGCCTCGCCACCGAGGAACGTCGCCGGTTGCTCGGCGAGACCGCTACCACTGCCGTACCGGCCGAGCGGTCGACACCCGTCGAGGCAGTGGTGGAACTGGTGGGTCGCAACACCTTCGCCCTCCACCCCGAGCGGTCTAACGAGACCTCTAACGAGCGATCCAACGAGCGATCCAACGAGCAACCCAACGACCACGAACAGCCGGGTGAACACGCCCCCTTGAACACGTCGTACGCGCACGTGGACGGCGGTGAGGAGGACCCGTGGACCGGAACCGACTGATAAGAGATATCCCTCCTACCAACACACCAGCCACCGGCAGTCTCCGCCTCACGGCGTCCGTTGTGGCCGCCGAACTCGGTCGGCTCACCCCCCGAGACCGGCACCTCCTGGACCTGCTCGACCAACACCGAACCTTCACCACCGACCAGCTCGTCGACCTCGCCTTCGGCTCGGTCGGTCGTGCCCGCAACCGGCTCAACACCCTGCACGCCCGGGACATTCTCGACCGGTTCCGCCACTACCAGCGGCCCGGTTCTCAAGCCTGGCGGTGGACCCTCGGCCCGGTCGGCGCGGCCATCATCGCGGCCGGACGCGACGAGGCGCTACCCCGTCCGGCCGCTGTGCGCGACGCTACCGCGCGTCTTGCCATGTCCCCGACGTTGGCGCACCTGGTGACCGTGAACGGGTTCTTCGTCGCGCTCACCGGCCACGCCCGCACGCATCCTGGTGCGCGGTTGGTGCGGTGGTGGAACGAGGCACGGTGCCGGGACGCGTGCGGGAATCTGGTCCGCCCGGACGGGCATGGCGTGTGGGCCGACAGCGGGCAGGCGGTGCCGTTCTGGGTGGAGGCTGACCTCGGTACCGAAACGTTGGGCCGGGTGGTGGGCAAGCTGACCGGATACGCTGCACTACCGCCCCGCCGGGCGTTCCCGGTGCTGTTCTGGCTACCCACCGCCGCCCGTGAGACCAACCTGCAAGCCCACCTACGCCGGGCCGGGGTGCCGGACGGGGTGACCGTGGTGACCGCCGCCGCCGATCACGCCGCCGCGTCCGGCGGCCCGGCGGGGCCGGTCTGGCGCGTCGTCGGGCACCCCGTCCGGGTGAGCCTGGCCGGGCTACCTACCCCGACCGGCGACGGTGGCACGCCGTGGGACGGATAGTCGGGTGGGTCGCGTCCGGGGTCGCCGTGCTGTTGCTGCTGATTATCGCCGCTACCGCCGGGGTTGTCTCATCGGTGTTCGGCGGGGGTGGGGCCGGGGGTAGCTGCGTCGGGGCGGTCACCGTGCCGGGTGCCACCCCGGCGGGGTTGTCTGCCGAGCAGGCCCGTAACGCCTCGGTGATCGTGACCGTGGGTGACCGGATGCGGGTACCGGTACGCGGGTGGGTGGTCGCGGTGGCCACCGCGCTTCAGGAATCCTCGTTGATCAACCACGGTGACCTCGGCCCGAACAACGATCATGACTCGTTGGGGCTGTTCCAACAGCGACCGTCGCAAGGATGGGGCACCCCGGAACAGATCATGAACCCCGAATACGCTGCCGGGAAGTTCTACGAGCGTCTCCTCACCGTCCCCGGGTGGGAACGGCTACCGCTCACCGAGGCCGCGCAGAAGGTGCAAAGGTCGGCGTACCCGGACGCCTACGCCCGGCACGAGAAACGGGCAACCGAGATCGTGGTGGCGTACACCGGGGGAACGCTGCCGGTGTGTGACGGCGCGCCGATCAGTGCCTCCGGGTGGACCCGTCCGGTGGCGGGCACGGCCGGTTCCGGCTTCCGTACCGGCGACCGGCCCGGCCATGACGGGGTCGACATCATGGCAGCGAAAGGCACTGTCATCCGTGCCGCGTCCGGCGGCGTGGTGGTGCGCGTCCGGTGCAACGTCAGGGGCGACTCGTCGGAACCTACCGGCGGGCCGATGCCGTGCGACCGTGACGGCTACCCCGGGCTCGGCGGGTGTGGCTGGTATGCGGAGATCCGGCACGCGGGGGGCATCGTTTCGCGGTACTGCCACATGGTGCGACAGCCGATTGTGCGGATAGGGCAGACGGTGATAGCGGGGCAGCCTATCGGCCACGTCGGCAGTTCCGGAAACTCGTCCGGCCCACATTTGCACTACGAGATCCATGAAGGCTATCCCGCCACCGAGAACAATGCCGTTGACCCGGTTCCGTTCATGCGCCGAAAAGGCGTGCCCCTGTAAATTCGTGAAGTGATTTTCCACACATTCCGAGAAGGTTTCCATCGGTTGCGGTGAGCGCCGCGCGTCCGGTCCGCCGGGCGCGCGGCGTAGTCGTTTCGACCCGGAAACCACGACCCCGTAAGACGGCGTGAGCGGCCCGCGCGCGGCATACCCTATACGGGCACTAGTGTTTCGTGATCCTGATCGGTTTACTTTGAGCTGTTTGCCACGAGTTTCTTGATGTTGGTTTGAACGAGTTGGACTTTGGCGAGGATGTCGTCTGCGGTGGCGGTCCAGGTGAAGGGTCGGGGGTTGGC
>NZ_JBHTMP010000140.1:0-3726 GCF_042679305.1 Micromonospora sonneratiae
GGTGCCGGTCGACCGGCACCGGCCGGGTCGCGACGGCTGGTTCCGGTGTGCTCAGCATGGCTGGTCCCGATGGGCGTTGCCGGCGCTGATCAGCCATCGGCCGTCGGCGTAGCGGGTGGCGGTCGCGGTGGCGATGTACCGCCCGCTGGTCGAGCCCGGTACGACCGACCTGTCCTTGACGTAGACGAGCCGGTAGTTGGTGGTGTCGAGGCAGTCCTGGATCGACACCGTCGCCGGGACGGTGTCGAGGCTGACGGCGGTGACCCTCGGGTCGGAGATGAGCGTTCCGGTACGCATCGCGCCGTGCTCCTTCGCGTCGCGAATGGCAAGCCCGACCCGGGTGAGTAACGGATCGGCAAGATACTTCGGAAGTTCCGGATGGTGGGGATCCGCCGATTGTTCGGCTTCCGTGGTGGCGGCCAGATAGCCCGAATAGGCAGCCAGTGCCGCGTCGATGGCGGCGACTGTTCGTGGATCCGGACTTGGGGACGATGGGCGGATTCCGCCGGCTGCGGGCATTGTCGGGTGATCTCCACCGGAACACCCGACGGCGCACCCGAGCATGGTGATCGTGACGAGGGCGGACGGGATCCTGCCGGGATGCTCTGTTCGCAACGGTGAGCCCTCCTTTCCGCCGCTTCCCGCCGTATTCAGTTTGGTGATCCGGAGTCGATCTGATCCACTGCGTTTCTTCGGCGAAGTGGATATTCGTTGGTGGTTGCCGGCTGCTCAGGGGGCCGAGCATAAGCTGATGATTGGCGATGCGACAGGGGCAATTCAAGAGGAATACGTACGGTCACGATCTCCGTTATTGATCAGAATTGCGGGCGCGTGCCGTACGGCGATCGTATTTGCAAACCGAATGATCGGCAGGAGGGCTGCCCGATGGATGGTGAGGGGCGGAAAGGTCACCCCGATCCGCTGGTGAATTACGGCGGATGGCGTTGGTCTGACCACTTCCGTACCTCGGCTCTTCGGGTGGCCCGGTTCGCAGGTCGGCGTGCCGCCGGGTGGTGGGCCGTTCCGGCGTCGATCTCAGTCGACGGCCTGTCGAGTCGCCCGGCGCAGCCGGCTACTCGTGATCATGGAACTACCCAGCGTGTTGATCGATTGGTGATCGTGCCGGCCACCCGCCGGTGCGACCGACCCGATGCCGAGGAGGATTCCGTGGCGCTGGCCACCCCCGGGACGACCGTGAACCCACGCTGGCCGGTACGCGTCATCGCGGCACTGGCCGTCACACCACTGCTCCGGCGACTGGTCATCGCCGACTCGGTTCCGTCCGGCTGCCCGCGCCGCACCCACTGCGTACGGTGCGGCCTTCCGGTCAGCCTCACCACCCCGCTCCGGGCCGTGTCGCCGATCGGCCGGTGCGCCGGCTGCAACAGTCGGATCGGTGCCCCGCCGATGCTCCTCGAACTGGCCCTGCTGGCCGCCGTGGCGGTACTGGCCAGTTGGTTCCGGTCCGGCCCCGAGGCGTCGCCAGCCAACTTGCCGGTGGTGCTGGAGACGGCCGCCATCGGCTGGTGGGCGGTGTGCGCGGTGCCACTGGCCTTCGTCGACCTCGCGGTGCACCGGCTGCCCGACCGGCTCACCTATGCCGCCGTGATCGGAACCTGGACGCTGTTCGGACTCGCCGCCATCGTCGACGGGGACGGCACGGGGTGGCTCCGGGCCGTGTCCGCAGGGATCGTGATCGCCCTGCTGTTCGCCGCTACCACCCTGCTCCTCGGTCGGCGTGGCTTCGGCCTGGGCGATGCCAAACTGGCGCTGAGCAGCGCCGCGATCCTGGGTTGGTCGGGGTGGGGCGCGGTCGTGCTCGGACTGACGGCGGCCTTCACCACCTCGGCGGTGGGCGCCCTGATCCTGCTCACGGCCCGTCGGGTCCGATGGTCAGATCATCTGCCGTTCGGACCGTTCCTCATCCTCGGCACCCTCGTCGCGGTCGCGGTGGTCGGTCGCTAGCCGGTTACGGTGGCCGAAGGCGGTGTGGTCGATTGCCGGTCGGAGGCGTCGGCCGTCGTCGTCACAGGGCCCGCAGTCCGCTCAGTACCGCCTCCAGCAGATCGTCGCCCGGGGAGTCGGCCAGGTCCAGCGGCTGGTACGCCTCCATGACCCCGGTCGCCAGCAGGTCGTCGAGCAGCACCCGTACGGTGCCCAGGGGCAGGTTCATGTCGGCGGCGACCTCGGCCACCGAGAGCGGACGCCGACAGCGCTCGACGATCCCGACCTGCTCCGGTGACAGGCCCGCCGGCAGCGGCGCCGGCCGGGGTCGGGCCACGACCAGGGAGATCACGTCCAACTGGCCGCTGGTGGGTCTGGTCCGTCCCCGGGTCATCGCGTACGGCCTGACCACCGGCCCGGCGGCATCGTCGTACCAGACGTCGTCCGAATGGCTCTCGGTCATGTCGGGTGCCCCGCTCAACTGACCGGCCCCGATGCCGGGGACAGGTACGTGGGCAGGTGCCCGTCGGCCTGCCCGGCGAAGAGGGCCACCTCGTAGGCGAGGGCACCGATGTCCGCGCCAGCTGCGAACGACACGACGAAGATCGCTCCTCCTCGGGTGGCGGTGATGAACAGGAACGCCCGAAGCATCTGGACGACGATCTGGCGGACCGAGCCGGCTTCGTAGTGCTGGCCGGCGGCCAGTGCCAGCGCCTGTAACCCTGCCACGATGCTGGAGAGTTGGGTAGCGAGCTCGGGGTCGACCTGTTGGGAGCCGGCCAGGAGCAGTCCGTCCGGCGACAGCGCCAGTGCGTGTTCCACCTCTGGGACGCGGTTGACGAAATCGTCCAGGAGTTGGGTCAGATCCGGGGCGGTGACCATTGAATGAGCCATCGTTCTCCTCTCGCTGCCGTTGGCGTCGTCATCGATCTGGATTGGATGTGCGTTCGAGCGGTGTCGTGGGCGTACGGGTCGACCGACTCAACCCGGTGCCGTCCCGAGCGGGTTGAACAATGCTTGCGCTCCGCCGGTCGCCAACGGTCGAGCCATGACGAGCCGATGATTTCCGGGTACGGCAGTGATGTCTACGGACGTGTCAAGGTGCCGCGTTTTGCTGGCTCGGTGGAGTGGTCCGATGGTATCGATGTGACGATCCGGTCGCTCGGTACGCGCCGCAGGTTCGCTGTTTCCGACCGGGAGTGGTTCCGTACTCCGAGTGGGATCCGCACCTGGCGGGACTCCGTCACCGGAGCAGTCCCGTCGGCACCCGCCTCCCCGGCGGGCAGGTGGTCCCCCACCAGCCAACCTGTCGCGGGCGAGCCGGGCGGACCGGGGCCTGACGGGTGCTTGCCCCAGTGGGCAACTGCCCCTGCCCGAGCGGCCGTACGAGGGTGCCGACGCTTTGCGGAATCCGGGCTTCCACGGTGCCCCGACTCCCGGGTGGGGCCCGATTTGGAGTTGCTGGACGGACCGTGTACCTTTCAACGGCGGCAGGGAGACGGACGACCGAAGCAACGCGGACGGCCGGCCTGCCGAACCCCACGATCAAACGCAGCGGCTAAATTGCTGCGCGAGAAAGCGGGCCGCTTAAGTCGACAGATTCGGTCGAGACCGGATTTGACAGACGGAAACGGTGAGCTAAAGTGGGAAAAGCGCCCGGAGGAAACGACGGGGGCAGCCGGACGAAGTCGGCAGATTCGGGTGAGACCGGATTTGACAGACAGAAACGGTGAGGTAAAGTAGTAAAGGCGCCCGGCGGAAACGGCGGGAGCGGAACGAAAG
>NZ_JBHTMP010000141.1:0-3305 GCF_042679305.1 Micromonospora sonneratiae
CGGCGCGGCGCAGGCAGCACAGTGGCGAGCAGCCGCCACAGGCCAATCGTCGCGGCCGGAGTGGCGGTCACCGGCGGGGTAATCTGCAGCCACCGCGCTCCGGTGGCGTGCCGCCGCCAGACGTGCCGCCGCCACCGCTGCCACCCGATCCGCACAGCGACGAGTGCCGTCAGGGCGGCGAGGAGCAGCGGCCACCGGTCGCGGACGAGACGCCACACGGCGTCGGTGGCGTCATCGCCCCAAGAGCCGCACAGCAGCTCGCCCACAACCGAGTCGGGCACGCCGCCCTGACCAGGCACGCACCCGACAGGCTCCGGAGGCGGCGAGGGCGGGAATGGGGACAGGACAGGGACGGGAACCATTGGGGACTCCGATCGACGGGAGGAAGAGGCTCAGCGGCGACGGGCAGGCGGGCCGGTGACCGGGCCGGTGACGATCAGCTCGTGCTCTTCGGCGGAGGCGTGGCTGCGGAAGGCCACCCGGGCTGATCCCGCCGCGAGGAGCGCGTCTCCGCGCTGGCAGGACAGCAGGAACGCCCGCTCGCCATCGGTCAGCCCGAACGCATCCGCTACGGCGTCGATCGCCTGCGGTGCCTGCCGCAGCAACACCTGCGTGGCCGCGTTGGAGACGACGGCGCGGCCGGTCTTGGTGGCGAGCACGTCAGCGGCGTCCTGAGTCACGACGGTCAAGCCCGCGCCGTACTTGCGCGCCGACTTGGCCAGGGTCTCCAGGAACACGCCGCCGCGACCGCCAGACAGCAGCTTCCACGCCTCGTCCACCAGCACCATCCGCAGCACGTCCGGGCGAGCGCCGGAGGCGGTCGCGCCGCGTATGGTGCGCCAGATCGTGTCCAGGGTGAGCAGCGTGCCGACCGGATGAAGTTGCTCGGGCAGGTCCTTGATGGCGAACACCACGAGGTGCCCCTGCGCGGCGGTGGTAGTCGGCCCGTCGAACAGGCCCTTCATGCTGCCGGCCACGTAGGGGTGCAGGCGGGCGGCGACTCGGCGGCCAGCGGCGTCGGTGTCCTCCAAGGCTGCCATCACGTCGGCCAGCAGCGGCGCCGGTCGCCTCCAGGTGCGCGGGTCGGTGGTGATGCCCTTGGCCCGGTAGGCGGCCAGCACCGCCACATCGAGGGAGCGGGCCTCGTCGCCGGGCAGGGGTGCGCTGACTGCGGTGTCGCCGCTGGCCATGACCGCGACCAGGGTCTGCATGAACCGTGCCCGTTCGGCCAACGCGTCGTCGTCACCGGGTGGCAGGTCGAGAGGGTTGATCTTCACACCGGCCGCGCCGAGGCGGATGACCGTGCCGCCGACCGCATCAGCCAGCCGCAGGTACTCGTCTTCGGGATCGATGACAAACGCCTCCACCCCGAGGCACAGGTTGCGCAACAGGTCGAGCTTGGCCAGGTACGACTTCCCTTCCCCGGATCGGGCGAGGATGACCGCGTTGTAGTTGGACTGCGCCCACCGGTCCCAGACGACGACCCCGGCCGAGTGCAGGTTGAGCCCGAACAGCACGCCCATGCCGCTGTCCCCGGCGGTGTCGGGCAGATCGGGGCTGGTGAACGGAAAGGCTGCGGCGAGGGCATCGGTGTCGAAGACCCGCTTCATCCCAAGCGCGTCGAACGCCAGCGGCAGACCGCTGATCCAGCCCTGCAACTGCCGCCACGTCACCGGCGCGGTGTTGAGCAGCAGCGAAGAGGCCAGGGACCGCACCTCGGCCACCCGGTCAGCGAGATCGGCAGGACTGGTGCCGTGCACCGTCAGATACAGGCCGAGCCGAAACAACCTCGCCTCACCTCGCGCGACACGGACGGCCAACTCTGCCGCGTCAGCTGCGGCGGCGTCGAGTTCGGGATCGTCCAGGCGGCCCTTGGCCGCGTCCTGCCGGCGAGAGGACTCAAACCGGCCCCGCTGCTTACGCAACCGCTCGGACGCCACCGCCGGCGGGACCGGCTCGATGTGAAAGGCGGCATCGACCAAGCCCGGGTAGGACAGGATCGGCTCGGCCCACCCCGGCCCGACCTCCGCCGGATAGCCGACAACGGCCAGCGTCGCGCTGTAGCCGTCCCCGACCCGCACGAACCGGCCGTCGACCTCAACGGCATCCGGCGACCCGGGCAGGATCGCAGCCGGCTCGGACACGGCACCCCGCCGCGTCGGCAGCAGCTCGGAGAACAGGCTCACAGGTCCTCACCTCCGACAGATGTGGCGTAGGGCGTGAAGTTCGGGGCAGTGGGGTCGAGGCTGGCCGCCATCCGCACCGCCGCGTCCGGCCCGTCCAGCACGCGGGCGGGAACCTCACAGCCGCCGAGCGCGCGAACCACCTCGGCCGCGTGGTGCGCGGCGTGGTGCGCGCCGTGCCGACTCCGCACGGCGACGGTGACCTGCCGGTGCAGCAGCTCGCGCTGCCCGGCCAGGTCATCGAGGAACGCCACGTGCGCGCGAGCTGCCTCCTCCAACGCCGGATGCGGCAGCCCCGGCGCGGCGGCGAGGAACCGGTCGGCGAGGGACGTCAGGTCCACCCGCTGCGCCCGCACCACGATCTGCGCCGGCCCGTCCAGGCTGTGCAGCCACCGCGCGAACCCCGCCACCAAACCGTTCTGCTCGCCCGAGGTACGCAGCCCGAACGCCACCGTCGACGCAGCCACGAGGCCCGTCGTGCCGTCCGACCCGAGATCGATCAACCCGTCGCCGGTGATACCTCGCGCGGGCAGCCGCAGCGGTGCGGGCAGCGGTAGCCGGTCACCCGGCCCGGCGGTAGTGGAGACCCACGCCGGAGCCGGGATGACCGGTCCCTCGGCCGGCACGAGCCGGCGAGGGCTACGGCGATGCCGCAGCGCCGCGAGGACCCAAGCGTCGAGCGGGATGCCGTCACGGCGTCCGACCGCGAGCAGGAACGCCCCAGCGGCGATCGGCGTCGCCGCCACGAGGAACACCAGCGGATGCACGAGCGTCGCCACCGCCGTCCACGCCGCGTAGAGCAGCAGACCCATGACAGCCAGGATCACCAACTGCCGACCGGATAGACCGAACGCGATCCTGTCCGGCCGCTCGATGTCTGCGGGCACCCGAGCCCGCATCGGAGCCTCGTCGTTGCGGCGGCTCATCGCTGATCACTCCTCGGCTTCGATGACGGACGCCGCACCGGAGCGGACGACCGAGCGGGCGGCGGGGACGGGGACGGGCCGGAACGGACGGCGGTCGGACCCATCGAGGTCGCACCGGACGCCGGGGACGGCCTCACCGACGGGGACGGGCTCGGCGGCGGGGTCGGGGCCGCTGACCGCCGATCGTCCCGGGGCG
>NZ_JBHTMP010000142.1:0-3248 GCF_042679305.1 Micromonospora sonneratiae
CGCGGACGCGCCCGGCACGAAGGCCCCGGTCGACGGCGTCCCGCCGGGACCGGCCGACGCCAGGGCCGCCGAGGCGGCGGGGGTCGCCGCCAACGAGCCGGCCAGTGACGGCAAGCCGGCCGGTGACGACGCGCAGGCACAGGAGCGCTCGTTGAAGGAAGCATCGACGGGCGAAGCGCAGCCAGCGGCTGGGGAAGAGGAGGCGCAGTCATGACGACCACGCCGCGCCGGGAGACGCTGGAGAAGCTGACCCCGGTGCTCACCAAGCGTTGGCTGTCGCCGGACGCCTGGCGGATCAACGTCTACGAGCAGCTCGACGGCTACGCCGCACTGCGCAAGGCGATCGCCGCGCACCCCGACGACCTGATCCAGCTGATCAAGGACTCGGGTCTGCGGGGTCGGGGCGGTGCCGGCTTCCCGACCGGGCTCAAGTGGGGCTTCATCCCCCAGGGCGACGGCAAGCCGCACTACCTGGTGGTCAACGCCGACGAGGGCGAGCCGGGCACCTGCAAGGACCTGCCACTGATGACGCACGACCCGCACTCGCTGGTCGAAGGCGTGATCATCGCCTCGTACGCGATCCGGGCCAACCGGGCCTACATCTACATCCGGGGCGAGGCGGTGCACGCCGCCCGGCGACTGCGCAACGCGGTCAACGAGGCGTACGCCGCCGGCTACCTGGGGAAGAACATCCTCGGTTCCGGGTTCGACCTCGACCTGGTGGTGCACAGCGGCGCCGGGGCGTACATCTGTGGTGAAGAAACCGCGCTGCTGGACTCGCTGGAGGGCTTCCGGGGCCAGCCCCGGCTGCGCCCACCGTTCCCGGCCACGCACGGCCTCTACGCCAGCCCGACCGTGGTCAACAATGTCGGCACCATCGCCAGCGTGCCGTACGTCGTGCTCGGCGGGGCCGCCTGGTGGAAGAGCATGGGTACGGAGAAGTCCGCCGGCCCGATGATCTACTCGCTCTCCGGCCGGATCGCCAACCCCGGTCAGTACGAGTGTGGCCTGGGCATCACCCTGCGAGAGCTGATCGAGTTGGCCGGCGGCATGCAGCCGGGGCACAACCTGCGGTTCTGGACCCCGGGTGGCTCGTCCACCCCGCTGCTGACCGCCGAGCACCTGGACGTGCCGCTCGACTTCGAGGGCGTCGCGGCGGCGGGCTCGATCCTCGGCACCACGGCCACCCAGATCTTCTCCGACCAGGACTGCCCGGTCTACGCGACCTACCGGTGGCTGGAGTTCTACCACCACGAGTCGTGTGGCAAGTGCACCCCGTGCCGCGAGGGCAACTACTGGATGGTCCGGGTCTACCGGCGGATCCTCTCCGGCCAGGGCACCGTCGAGGACCTCGACACCCTGCTGGACACCTGCGACAACGTGCTGGGCCGTGCGTTCTGCGGTCTCGGCGACGGCGCGACCAGTTCGGTGACCTCCTCGCTGAAGTACTTCAAGCAGGACTACCTCGACTACATCGAGGGACGTAAGGCACCGAAGCTGTCCGCCAAGCAGCTAGTTGGAGCGCACTGATGCGAGCACGAGGCGCGCGTTTTCCGGGGCAGCCCGCGTGGGACGTGGCTGAGCCGGAATGCGAGTTGAGCGGAGCGAGCCCCGCAGTCGCGAGCGAAAGGCCGGCACAATGACCGAGGTCGTAAAGGCGACCGAGACCGTCACCCTCACCATCGACGGTGTCGAGGTGACCGCGCCCAAGGGTGCGCTGCTCATCCGCGTCGCCGAGCAGCTGGGCACCGAGATCCCGCGGTTCTGCGACCACCCGCTGCTGGCACCGGCCGGTGCCTGCCGGCAGTGCCTGGTGGAGGTCGAGGGCCAGCGCAAGCCGGTGGCCTCCTGCACCCAGACCGTGGCCGAGGGCATGGTGGTCCGGACCCAGCTCACGTCGGAGGTGGCCAAGAAGGCCCAGGCCGGCGTGATGGAGCTGCTGCTGATCAACCACCCGCTCGACTGCCCGATGTGTGACAAGGGCGGCGAGTGCCCGCTGCAGAACCAGGCGATGTCCACCGGCCGTGCCGAGTCGCGCTTCCACGAGCACAAGCGGGAGTACGAGAAGCCGGTCAACATCTCCAGCCAGGTGCTGCTGGACCGGGAGCGGTGCGTGCTCTGCCAGCGGTGCACCCGGTTCTCCGAGGAGATCGCCGGCGACAAGTTCATCGACCTGATGGGCCGCTCCTCCGGGGAGCAGATCAACATCTACCGGGACGAGGAGTACGGCGGCGAAGAGGGCGACCCGGGTGACGTCCCGTTCAACTCGTACTTCTCCGGCAACACGGTGCAGATCTGCCCGGTCGGCGCGCTGACCGGGGCGCAGTACCGGTTCCGGGCCCGCCCGTTCGACCTGGTCTCCACGCCGAGCGTCTGCGAGCACTGCTCCGCCGGTTGCGCCATGCGTACCGACCACCGGCGCAACAAGGTCCTGCGCCGGCTGGCCGGCGACGACCCGGCGGTGAACGAGGAGTGGAACTGCGACAAGGGCCGCTGGGGCTTCCAGTACACCCAGGCCAACGACCGGATCACCACTCCGCTGGTCCGGGACGCCAAGACCGGTGAGCTGCGTGAGGCACCGTGGAGCGAGGCGCTCAGTGTGGCGGCCGAGGGGCTGCGGGCCGCCCGCGACGGTGGCAACGGTGCCGCGGTGCTGACCGGTGGTCGGCTCACCGTCGAGGACGCCTACGCCTACGCGAAGTTCGCCCGGATCGCGCTGAACACCAACGACGTCGACTTCCGGGCCCGGCCGATCTCCGCTGAGGAGACCAGCTTCCTGGCCAGCGACGTGGCCGGTACGGCCGGGGTGACCTACACCGACGTCGAGAACGCGCCGGCCGTGGTGATCGTCGGGCTGGAGCCCGAGGAGGAGTGCCCGATCCTCTTCCTGCGGCTGCGCAAGGCGTACGGCAAGCGGAAGCTGGCCGTGCACGCGGTCGCGCCGTACCTCACCCGTGGATTCGGCAAGATCGGTGCCCGGCTCACCACTGCGGTTCCCGGCGACGAGGCCCGGGTGCTGGCCGAGGACACCACGATCAACGAGGCGCTGCGGGCCGAGGGAGCGATCCTGCTGGTCGGCGAGCGGCTGGCGTCCGTACCGGGTGGCCTGTCGGCCGCGGCCGAGCTGGCTCGGCGTACCGGTGCGAAGCTGGCCTGGGTCCCCCGGCGCGCTGGCGACCGGGGCGCGATCGACGCCGGCTGCCTGCCCAACCTGCTGGCCGGTGGCGGCCCGGTCACCGACCCGCTGG
>NZ_JBHTMP010000143.1:0-3217 GCF_042679305.1 Micromonospora sonneratiae
ACCACCGTCGTTACCGGCCGCGATCACGAACAACGTGCCAGTCTGCGCAGTCAACGTGTTGACCGCCTGCTCCAACGGATCGATCTCCGGCGTGTCCATGCCGCCGAGGCTGAGGTTGACCACGGTGGCCCGCTTCTCCACCGCAGCCCACTGCATCCCGGCCAGAATCGCCGAATCCGTACAGAAGGTCGACTCGCAGACCTTGCCGGAGAACAGGGTCGCGTCCGGGGCTACCCCCCGGTACTTCCCGCCCGATGCGGCACCACTACCAGCGATGGTCGAGGCGACATGCGTACCGTGACCGACCTCGTCCCGGGTATCGGGCATATCGGTGAAGTTGCGGGCCTCGGCCACCTTGCCGGCCAGATCGGGATGTTGATCGTCAACACCGCCGTCGAGCACGGCCACGGTGACACCCCGACCGGTGAACCCCGCCTGGTGAGCGGCCGGCGCACCGATCTGCGGCACACTGTGATCGAGCGAGATTCGCCGCTTGCCGTCGAGCCAGATGCGGTCGATCCCACCGGAGGTATCGGAACGTGCAAGTTTCGGGCCAACGGTGACTGCCGTCCAGAACGCGGTCGTCTCACCCTTTTCGACGGTCACCGCCACACCACCGATGGCGGGCAACTGGCGGGTCGCCTCGGCCCCGACAACGCCGAGCACATTGGCGCCTTTGCCAGCAGCACCTGGACGATAGGTCACGATCAACGGCAGACTGTCCCGGGCGGCGTCGTGGTAACCATCCCGGATCAGCCCACGCACATCGAACAACCGACGATCCAACCTCCCGTCCCGGACCAGACGCTGAGCATCCTGCGGTATCACGTACACCGCATCCCGGTCTCGATTGACGAAGAACCGGACATGTTCCCGGCCTTTGGCCGGACGGATGGCCGGCGTGTCGGCCGCGGTCAGAATGACCTGATCCCCGGTGAGCAGGGTGACCGTGCCCGCCCCGGTCCGGGCCGCCCCCGCCTGCGGTCCGAACTGGGTAGCACTGGCCGACGGTCGGATGGTCGGGGCCGATGGCCTCGCCCACCCAGCCGGCCCGGTGCCCAGCACCGTGCCGACCGTGAGCACAACGACCGCCAGTTTCCTTGATAGCTGCATACGCACCTCCAGGATCGAGTCCGAAGAAGCAACGGATCTATCGATAAAGGAGACGCTCCACACCCAGAAAACGGATGCCAGCCATCGAGTGGTTTCGAAAAATAATGGCCCGGACCGCCGGCTCACGCCGATGGTCCGGGCCACCCCAACCAGATCAGATCAACCGGTACGCCCGAACGACGCTCTGCGTCACCGTGTTACCCGCCGAGTCGACCGCCTTTGCCCGCAGCGACACGTAACCGGGCTGACCCGGATGCTGGACGCCGGCCACCCAACCCCTACCGGTCGAGCGGACCTTCGCCTTCTGCCAGGTCGTCCCGTCGTCGTAGGAGACCTCGACCGTCAACGACCACACCCGCGTGGCGGGCGCACCCGGCTGGTGCAGGACCGTCACCGGAATGTCGAACACCCGACCGGCCGGAGCCGCATTGGTGACATCCAACCTCGGCGCGTACCGCACCACCATCGCCGGCAACTTGACGAAGTCATCCCCCGCCACATGCCCCGACCGGAACGTCCACACCGCCTCCACCCGGGTACCCAACTCACTCACACTACGGGTGGCCGACGCCTCCAACCGATAGGACGCCCGCCCCGGCGGCACCACGAACATGCCCCACCCCGGATCACCCGTCTCCCCGACCAGCACACCGTTGCGATACAACGCCGTACAACCGGCATCGACCAGTGATGCTCCGACATGCCCCGCGCTGTCGCCGAAGAGCGGCACGCTCGCCAGCATGTCGTCACCCTGCCGGATGATTCCCGCGAAGGGCCATTGTGCGTCGGAGAAGCCCGGACCGTACGGTGCCCCGTTCCACCGCTCCTGATAGTGCCGGCCAGCCTGATACTGCGTCGGCGTCGACCGGAGGACCGCCTCCGTCACCGGCCAGGATGCCGGGTCGTCCCATCGCTCGAACGACATCTCGGCCTGCCACTGCACGTCGTTGGTGTTGTAGTACTCGACGCGCTGTCGGGGCAGCTCGGTCCGGACGAACACCGCCGCACCACCGATGTTGTACGGATGCACCGGGATCGCGCCCCGGTAGACCAGCCCGTTGGGCGACACCGTGCCCCGCAGATCCTGCCGTACGGTGGCCAGGTCCTGCTTCCGGTAGTGCCGGACGAAGCCGGTCGGCGCCCGCCCGGTCATGACCTCGGAGACCGAGTACAGGTAGGGGCTGTTGGTGAACTCCCCCTCGCTGTCCGGCTTGAGCCACTGGGTGGCGACCGATGCGACGAACTGACCGGCCGGAAGCGCCTTGCCGACGTTCCCGATGGTGAGACCCTCCTGGCCGAGGCTCATCAGCCCGAAGTCGTACGCCAGTCCGGGCATCAGGTACGTGTGCCCCAGGTAGGCCAGGGCTACGACCGCGCTCGGCTCCGGCACGGAAATCTGCACCGGCTTGGCCCTACGCGCGTCGAAGGTGACCGTGGTGTCCCGGCTCAACACCAGCTGGGGCTGGGAGAGCATGGCCAGGTCCACCCGGGAGGCACGTGGGATGTCCAGCCAACTGGTCAGCCCGTAACGGCCCTTGGGCAGACGGATCGTCACCGTGCCCTCCGGGTCGTACAGACGCTCGTACCGGTACGCGTCGAGTCCGACGACGAAGGACAGGTAGCTACTGGCCGCAGCACCGTCAGCGTCGATGTGGGCGATGGTCAGGTTGTAGCTTTCGGGTTCCTTGTTGACCGCCAGCGGGGTGTTGACCACGGTCGACCCGGCGGTGGCCAACAGCCGGCCGGTGTAGTGCCCGTCCGGGCTCTCGACACTGGTGTCCGCCGTGACGGTGACCTGCGCCTGGCCACCCGCCGGCACCGTAACCTGCGTCGCGCTGACCTGGAACATCCCGGCCGGCGCACTGGCCCCGCCCGGACCGGTGACCTGCATGCTCAATTGCAGGGTCACCGGCTCAGCACCCGGGTTGTGGTAGGTCACCGTACGGACCACCGGCACGTCGTCACCGTGCGGCCACATCGTCCGCCCGAAGGAAAGCCCGACCGGACCGGTCGTCACCGTCTGGGTGATCGCCCGAGCCACATCAACCCGACCCGCACCCTGCTCGAACGCCGTCAACCCCGGATTCGGCTTCGCCGACCCGAC
>NZ_JBHTMP010000144.1:0-3209 GCF_042679305.1 Micromonospora sonneratiae
CTCGGCCCGGACCGGGTACCCGCCCACGACCCGACCCGGCCGGGCCTGCTGGTGGTCCGCGCCGACGGGCCCCTCGGCGCCGACCTGGCACTGCGGGTCGACCTCGGTGCGTCCCCACCCACGGTGGAGCTGCGGGCCACCGGCCTCACCGCCGGGGCGCTGACCGGCGACGTCGTCGTTGGATACGCCCACCCCGCCGTCACCGCCGCCCTGACCGTCGGCGCCGCCGTCGACACCGGGCTGGGCATCGTGCTGCGGGGACGGCTCACCGTCGCCGCCGGCCCCGCCGGGGTGGGTGTGCAGCTCGGGCTGCTCGGCAGCGACGCTGCCGGAACCGGCGAGGTGGTGGTACGGCTGGCCCCGGCCGTCGCCCTGCCCACGGAGGCCGAGCTGCGCCGGATCGTCGAGCAGACGGCGGTGCCGCTGGCCGGCACCCTCGCCCTGCGGGCCAGCCAGCCCTGGCTCGACCGGCCACTGTGGCCGAACGGACGCAGCACCACGCAGTTGCTCACCGCCGTCGGGGTGGCCGTGGCCCACCCGGACGGACTCCGGATGGCCACCACCCTGCCGACGCCACTGGCCCTGCTGCGTGGGCTGCTCGACGCGGTCGCCGGCGTCGACGTCCCGCTGCCGGGAGACCTGGCACTGCGGGTGGTCACCGACGGCACCCGCTACGGGCTGGCCGTTCGGGGCGACCTGCCGGTGACCATCGGCGAGGTCGCGGTGGTGCTGCGCTTCGCCCTGCCGGACGGGCTCGACCCGGGTTGGGGGGACAGCGGCCGTGGTACCGGGCTGCTGTTGCTGGACTTCACCGACCCGGCCGCCCCGACGCTCGCGCCGGTGCTGCGGTTGGGCGGCCTGGGCCTGCGGGTCGCGTCCGCCACACCCGGGAAGGCCCTGGTCGACACCGGTGGGTTCCGCCTCGGTGCTGCCGCCGGCCATGTCCGTACCGACCTGCCGCTGAGCGGCGCGAACGCACTGCGTCGCCCGCCGGTGCTCGACGGCGCACTGGTCCTGGAGGGCATCGGCTTCCCGATGGCCTCCGGCGCCGGTGGCAACCCGGTCGCCGCCTCGTTGATGCAGAGCGACGGCAGTGGTGACCCCTCCCCGGTCAACCCACCGCTGGACCTGACCGTCGCCCGGGCCGGCAGCCAATGGCAGGTACTCTTCGGCGGTCGTGCGGAGGCCCGCTTCGCCATCCAGCGCAGCTTCGGCCCGCTGCACATCGCCGAGATCGCCCTGCTGTACCAGCAGGCCACCACCGGGCCCGGCAAGATCGGGCTGGCCGTGGACGGCGGGGTCGCCATCTCCGGGCTCACCCTGGACGTCGACGACCTGTCCCTGCTGGTGCCCCTGCGCACCCCCACCGACCTGCGTACCTGGCAACTCGACCTGGCCGGACTGTCGGTGTCGTTCAGCTCGCCAGCGGTGTCGATCGCCGGTGGCCTGCGCAAGGCGGTCGGCGCGACCGGGGCGATCCAGTACGACGGCATGCTGTCGGTGGACCTGGCCGGCCGGGGACTGACCGCCGTCGGCTCGTACGCCCGACCGAAGGACAGCCTCGGCGAGTACACGTCACTGTTCGTCTTCCTCTCCGTCGCCACCCCGCTGGGCGGGCCGCCGTACCTGTTCGTCCTCGGACTGGGCGGCGGGGCCGGCTACAACCGACGGCTGCTGGTGCCCAGCGACCCGCAGGGAGTGCCGGCGTTCCCGCTGGTCAAAGCAATCGCCGATGGTGGCTTCGCGGGCGATGGCGGGCCGATGGCGGCGCTGACCCGGATGTCTGCGGACATCCCACCGGCCCGGGGCGCGTT
This sequence comes from Micromonospora sonneratiae, assembly GCF_042679305.1. Taxonomy (NCBI): domain Bacteria; kingdom Bacillati; phylum Actinomycetota; class Actinomycetes; order Micromonosporales; family Micromonosporaceae; genus Micromonospora; species Micromonospora sonneratiae. The sequence goes on from NZ_JBHTMP010000144.1 coordinate 1,815, forward strand.
CTGGCTCGCCGCAGGCGTCAAGTTCTCCACGTTCGGCGTGCTCAACACGACCGCCGTCGCGTACCTGGCGGTCGACCGGGCCGTCGAGGTGGGCGTCCTTGGCCTGATGCGACTGGCGCTGCCGTCCGCCGAGTCGGCCATCGTGAACGTCGAGCTGGCGCTGGCCGCCCGGTACAGCACCCTGGACCGGGTGCTGTCGGTGCGGGCCGCGTTGACCCGCAACTCCTGGCTGCTCAGCCGGGACTGCCGGCTCAGCGGCGGGTTCGCCCTCATGGTGTGGATGGACCGGTCGGACGTACTGCTGTCCATCGGCGGCTACCATCCGGCGTTCGCCCGGCCGGCCCACTACCCGGAGGTGCCACGGGTCGGGTTCAACTGGTCCGTCGGCAGTGGGGTGGTGGTCAAGGGACAGTCGTACTTCACCCTGACCCCGTCGACCCTCATGGTCGGTGGCCGGCTGGAGGCCGCGTACGACAAGTCACCGGTACGGGTGTGGTTCGCCGCAGCCCTGGACGTGATGGTGACCTGGGATCCGTTGACCTACCAGGCCGACGTGTCGGTCTCCGTCGGTGCCCGGTTCACCATCAAGGTCTGCTTCTTCGCCTGCGCCCGGATCAGCGTCAGTGTCTCCCTCGGTGCCCGCGTGCACCTGGAGGGGCCGCCACTGCGTGGCACCGTCACCGTCGACCTGGCCATCGCATCGGTGACCGTGCGGTTCGGCAAGGCGCTGCCGCAGCCGTACCTGACCTGGCCGCAGGTGGTCACGAAGTACCTGGGCAACGGCGATGCCGCCCGGCCGGCCACCGCCGCGACCGTCACCGCCGGGACCCTGCCACCCGCACCCGGGACACGGCCCGACGGGACCGCCCAGCGTCCATGGTCGACCGCGCCCGAGTTCGCCATGCGTGTCGAGTCGGCGATGCCGCTGGCCGGCTGGTCGCTGACCGGCTCCAGCGTGGGCGGTAACGGCGGCGGCCGGGAGGTCGACGTGGTGCCCGCCGGGCATGCAGTCGGCCGGGTCCGGGCGGTCATGGCAGTGACCGTGGAGCGGGCCAGCGGCGGTGGCTGGGCCGGGCTCACCACCGCCGAGTTGACCAGCCTGCGACCGGCCACCGCGTCGACCGGCTTTCCTGCCGCGATCTGGGACGGCACAGCCGCCGGCCAGGGCGGGCCGCACTCGGTGGTCCAGGCACTGTCGTCGGTCACCCTCGCCGCCCCGATCACCGTCAGCGAGTCCGCCGGGGCGATCCGGACCGTGCCACTGTCGACCCTGATCGAGGAGGAGAAGCGCGACCCGCTGCCGCTGCCCGCCGGAGAGGCCCTCGCCCGGTTCGGTGGCTCCGTACCGGCCACCGGTCGGGTAGCGGCCCGGGTGGCCGCCCGGGTGGCGGCCCG
>NZ_JBHTMP010000145.1:0-2701 GCF_042679305.1 Micromonospora sonneratiae
GCCCCTCCCCGGGCCCGACGCCGGGCCCTCGGCCGGCCCGGCACCGCGCGGCGGCGCGGGGCGTGGTCACCTCTCTCATCCACACGGCAGTAGGCCGTGCCAACGCCCGCTCCGCGCCGCCGCACCCTTACCGTCTAAAACTCCAACCTCACTTGGCTTTAACAAAAACCAATGCATCTCGACCGAAATAACGAATCTTAGCATCTCTCACATGGAGGCTTCTTCAAAAGGGTTATCACAATAGCAACAGTCACGCTTGGTGCCACGCGTACACATCGCCCACACAATGACAATGACACCTTCCCGAAAGCAGGAAGCACTCGTAGCGTTTACTACTTACCGTGCGTAACCTACTTAAAGCAGCAAGCAATCTGACTGAATTCCGATAAACAGCGACCCGAGGCACCGTAAGGGTCGATCGCGCAGCGTACGAACCGAGCCCAATTTCGGGGTTGCCAAGTCGATCGGCCCAACGTCGGGCATCCCACTCTCGGCGCCAGTAGCCGTCGCGGGAGTTGACTCGATCGTTGCTGCACTGCGCATAGCCGGCACCACAGGTAGCGTCCATATCGGCGAAGATCGGCGCCTGCGCCAACGTTTGATCATCGCCTGCAACACGTCCAGCAACGCGCCCTGGATCTGCTCGCGCAGCGTTCTCATTCTCGGGTGCGGCCATCGTTCCATTCTTCTATTACGTGGTCGCCTCAAAGGACCGCACGTGGCCGCCCCCCCTACCTGCGCAACACGCTAATCACGGGCACGTTGTACACCACTTCTCTGAACACAACCCGCCTTGCCACAGGATCGCATTCGCCCGGTCGACGACTATATGGCCATCGATGGGCAGTTGATCTACCGGGTAACGGCCGCCGTGTCCACGTACGACACACACGGTGCGATAGCTCACACCCCACCACGACCACACGGTCACATCGACCACCTTCGAATCAAAGTTGTGAATGGAGTTGTGAAAACTCCTCCAGGTGACCCGCACGCGGAAAGTGCCTTCCGTGCGGGCTGTTTGGGACCTTCAACAGGCCTTATCATCCCAGTTCGGAAGGCACTTTCGTCTCCCCCGCCGACCACATGGATCACCACGCGTAAAACACCCGAGCTAAGGTCTCCAGGCGCTCATCATCCGGATTGGAATAACGGGAACGGCTCGATGCGGTGGGTTAGTCGCGAGAGGATAGCGTAACGAAGAGCCATGCCGGGTAGCGTTCCGGTCAGTGGTCGGTACAGGGCCCTGTGGTGGCCTGGAAATCCGTAGCAGGATACGTGTCGAGAGAGATGCAATATTCGGACAGAGAGTTCGCCAAGTATGGATGACCACCCGAGCCGCCGGTATAGCTACTGACAGAACAGTCGGCGTTCTGGCGGTGCTTATCGAAGGTATACTTGGCGCCATGCTTGTGAACGACAGCTCTCGCCGTCGATCCGGACGGCACCGACTTGGTGTACGTCCACTGCTTGGAATAGTTCGTTGAAGCAGTAAGTGAAATGCCGTACTCGCCACTGACCGAGGCCCAGACGGCACTAGCAGTGTATGTCCAGCTTGCAGAGAAAGTTCCGGAAAAGGATGCACCCTCGGTTTCCGCGTACGAAATGCTGCCGGGGCCTGCAAGCCAGGCGCTGTACGCCTCGGTCGCAAACCAACCCTTTGTTAGACTCTTGATGTCGTAGCCATCCTCAATTGGGCAACTCTGGACAACTTCCGGAGTTGAGGGTTTCGCTGCATGCGCATATATCGGCATGATCGCCGTGGCCAGCCCATTGGCAACAAAGAGACTTATTGCAAAGGCGGCGGTTCTCTTGAGGGGCAAAGCCTTGCTCCTATTCATTTAGGGCAATTTATTGGCAAGTTGTGGCAGTCGATCGACCCTGGACACATAAAGTAATGTCGTGAGGTATCTCCACTTCTCGAGTGACGCCAGTCGCTGAGTATGTCAGCCGCACCGCCTCAACCCGGTGAGTGCCTACGCTGACACTCAGGCCGAGAATCAGCTGATAAACCATTCCCTCTCCTGGGACAATCTCCGCGCCGACGGCGTCGTGCCATCGCTGCCCGGTCTGCTTGTTCGGCGGAAAGCTGCGCTGTATTCCGCTGACGTCAGTTCCGGCTAAGCGGAGTATCTTCGCACCCTCCACCGTCAAGCCATTGCCTCCCGAGGCGAATACCAGCTGCACTCCTTGTAGCCGAACTGCCTCATTCCCGATGTTGCGGAGGACGACCGCGCCATCCGCGATCACCTCTCCTCGCCGAGTTGGCACTTGATACGACGCCTTTTGCTCGATCGACACGAGAGTGCCAGCTCCAAGCGTCGGCGACACTGAGATGCTCGGTGAACTAGCTGTAGGCGAGGCGGGTGGCGCTCCGTTCACGTTGTCGCATCCGGTCAACGCGGTGAGCGCCAAGAGCACAGCTGCGTAGGCCGAAACCCCGACTCGGTGGATCTTCATAGAAAGATGATAATGAATCGGATCGGGCTGGGCGAACCTATGTTCGTAACGAGTTCGCAACTCTTCTGCTGGTGCTCGATCGTGACCGGCACCTGTACCAGCCAAAGCTCTTCACCACCGACACCATGAGGCTCCTTCAAAAGAATTAGTACGGCAGCCGCCGTTCGGGATCATGGTTGGAGTTCGAGGTTGAGGCGGCGTGTGTAGTGGGCTCGGCGGGCTCGGGCTTGATGTTGGCGTC
>NZ_JBHTMP010000146.1:0-2643 GCF_042679305.1 Micromonospora sonneratiae
GGCCGCCGACCCGGACGTACGGTGCCGCCAGCCGCGGAGCACCCTCGGCCGGGTGGCCGACGTGCTGCTCGGCGCCGGGGTGATCGCCGGTACGGCCAACCTACTCAACCTCCTGGACCTGCGGCCCGGTCGCGCCCTCAAGGCCGGTGTGCTGCTCGGCGCGCCCCTGACCGCCGGCCGGTCCGGTGGACTCGCCGCCGGACCGGTGGTTGCCGCCGTCGGGCTGCTCCCCGACGACCTCGACGAGCGGGTCATGCTCGGCGACAGTGGCGCCAACGCGCTGGGTGCCCTGCTCGGGGTGGCGATGGCCGCCCGTACCGGGCCGGTCGGCCGGGCCGGCATCCTGGCTGTCGTCGCCGGGCTGACCGCCGCCAGCGAGAAGGTCAGCTTCACCAAGGTGATCCAGAACACCCGAGGGCTGCGGGAGTTGGACGAGTGGGGACGGCGAACCTCCTGACGTGAGCACACCGGCACCCCTCTCCGGCACCGGTCGTGTGGCCGGTGCCGCCGCGCTCATCGCCGTACTCACCGTCGCCAGCCGACTGGCCGGCTTCGGCCGTACCGCCGTCCTCACCTGGGTGGTCGGCGACCGCAGCGACCTGGGCGACATCTACCTGATCGCCAACACCGTCCCGAACATCATCTTCGAGATCGTGGCCGGTGGGGCGCTGGCCAGTCTCGTCGTACCGCTGCTGGCCGGCGCGGTCGTGGCCGGCGACCGGGCGGCGGTGTCGGCGACCACCGGCGCACTGCTCACCTGGACGATGATCCTGCTGGTCCCGCTGGCGCTGGCGGTCACGGTCCTCGCCGGACCGATCATCTCCCTCATCGCGAACGACCCGACCCCGGCGGAACTCGCCGCCGGAACGCGAATGCTGCGGATCTTCGCCCCGCAGCTGCCGCTGTACGGCATCGGGATCGTCCTCACCGGGGTGCTCCAGGCACACCAGCGGTTCGCCTGGCCGGTGATCGCACCGTTGCTGTCCAGCCTGACGGTGATCGCCGCCTACCTCACCTTCGCGAGTGTGGAGGGTCGGGAACTGCCGTTGGCCCGGGTCAGCCTGACCGGTGAACTGATCCTGTCGGTCGGCACCACCCTCGGGGTGGTGGTGCTGTCACTGTGCCTGCTCATTCCGTTGCGCCGGCTGCGGCTACGGATCCGACCGGGTTACCGGTTCACCACCGAGGTACGGCAGAAGATCGGCGGCCTGGCGCTGGCCGGGGCGGTGACCGTGGCCGGCCAGCAGGTCGCGCTGCTGGTCGCCCTGAAGCTCGCCGACGGTGGCCCGGCCGGGACGGTGGTGGTCTACAACGTCGCCCAGACCGTCTATCTGCTGCCCTGGGCGGTGCTGGCGGTGCCGTTGGCATCGGCGGCGTACCCGACCCTGGCCGCCGCTCGGGCCAGCGGCGACGAGGACGGCTACCGCCGTACCCTGGCCCCCACCACCCGCGCCGTCCTGCTGTTCAGCTGCCTTGGGGCGGCGGCGCTGATCGCCACCGCCGAGCCCATCGCCGGCTTCTTCCCGGGGCTCAACGGGTCGACCGCCGCAGTCGCCGGAATCATCGGGTTCGCTCCTGGCCTGCTCGGCTACGGACTGTTCGCGGTACTGTCCCGAGCGCTCTACGCCCGGGGGGACACCCGGGCAGCGGCGGCTGCCACGGCCGGCGGCTGGCTGGTCGTGCCGGTGGCCGCCGTGCTGCTCTCCGCCGCGTTCCCGATCGAGGACCGGGTGCTGGCGCTGACCCTGGCCAACTCGGTCGGCATGCTGTTGCTCGGTGGCTCGCTGGTCGTGGTGGTGATCCGCCGCGCCGGCCGGGCGGCCCTGGCCGGGATCGTCCACGCGGGTGCGGTCGGGGTGCTCGCCGGTTCTGCCGCCATGACCGTCGGACTGGTTGTCAACTCCTTCCTGGGTCATGCTTGGCAGGGCACCCCGACGCAGGCCGGTTCGTTGATACAGGGCATGCTGTCCGGTATCGCTGTGGGAACGGTTTTTCTCGCGGTGGCCTACCCGCTGGACCGGCACGATGTGCGTCCACTGATCCTGAAGTTCGGACGACGGCTACGCCGCCTGATGGGGCGCGGACGCGCAGCTGGCCCGGATGGATCCGGCCAGGGGCGGGGCGAGGGAAAGGAGACGGTGTCGGGGTGAGCGCGAGGAGCGGGCATTCCGAGGCAGCTGTGCCGGGTTGGACCGGGAACGTGGTCCTGCTGCTGGCCTCCAGCACCGGTGGCGTCGGCCAACACGTCACCTCACTCGCCCGAGGACTGGTCGCCGGGGGAGCCTCGGTCACCGTCTGTGGGCCGGCGGCGACCCAGGAGCAGTTCGAGTTCACCGCGACCGGTGCCCAGTTCGTACCCGTGCAGATTCCGGCGAACCCGACACCAGCCGACGGGCGGGCGGTCAGCGCGCTACGACGCGTGCTCACCGAGCAGGTCGACGTCGTACACGCCCACGGGTTGCGGGCCGGCCTGGTGGCGGCGCTGGCCCGACCGGCTCAGCCACTCGTGGTCACCTGGCACAACGCGGTGCTGGCCACCGGCCTGCGCGGGCAGATGTCCCGGCTGGCCGAGCGGGTCGTCGCCCGCCGCGCCCGGGTCGCCCTCGGTGCCTCCGCCGACCTGGTCGAACGCGCCGCCTCGCT
>NZ_JBHTMP010000147.1:0-2265 GCF_042679305.1 Micromonospora sonneratiae
GCCAGCGGGGCGGAGCGGCCGGCGGCGGCGCAGCTGCGGCGGGCGGGGGGCTGCCCCAGTGGGCCGGGAATTCGGCGTCTGCGGCGGGAGTGTGCGGCGATGCTGGTGGATTGTCCGGCACACCGCTGGGCGGTGCCCAGAGGTTGGGTGGCGGCCCGGCATCGGCAGGGCCGCTGGTCGGGGGACCCCACGGTGCCGGATCGGGGCCGGTGCCGGCTGCGGAACCACCGGGTACGCCCCAGGGGGCTTGCGGATTGGCTGGTCCGCCCTGCGGGGGTGGGGGTGCCCAGCCGGTGTTGGCCACCGACCCAGCATCCTGCTGGCTGAAGAATCGTTGTTGGTCCAGTGGTGCGTGGCTGCCGTGTGGCGCTGGTCCAGCGGCGCCCGGTGCAACCCCCTCCGGCTCCTGGCCGGGGTGTTGCAGGCCCTCGGACGTCATGCGCGCGCCTCCTCCATCACATGTCGGCCGCCGATTGCCGATCCGGTGCCGTCGGCGGGGTTGACGGCGACGCCGGCGGAACCGGCTGTGCAAGCTTCCCGCACCGTATCCGGCCTGTGCCGGTGGCGCTGGGCAGCGTTGTCGCCGAACCGCGTCGTCTGGAGGCGTCGAACGATATTGATCAGCTCGGTCACCTACACGGACGGCTGCGGAAACGACTGCGCCCAACCGTACCGGGCGCCGCATCGGCAAGGGAATCCCGGTGTCAATGGGCGTGAAACGACGATGACCCGCGCCGGGGTCACCGGGCGGGTCATCGATCGGGGGAGGAACGAGGGACTAGGGAGCGTCAGCGGTACTGGCGCTGCGCGATCGCGAGGATCTCGTTGCGAACGGCTGGCGAGTTGGTGGAACGCAGCGCGCGCTCGATGGCCCGTGCGCGGCGTGCGGCGTTTCGGTGGTTGCGGATTCGGTCGATCATGCTCATGGCTGGCGCTCTCCTAGCTATTCGGTTGTGAGCCCGTCGTGCCTCTATTAAAGCGCAGACGAGGCAACGATTTCCATCGAATCTTAGGTGAGCTAGGCCACGCGCCTAACAATCAAAGGTTTAACGCCTGTTCGGGTGACGTTCATTAGTCACCGCTCGGCGGTGGGGGTGGCCGGGGCAGGCGGCCGGATTGGCTGGTCAGCCGGCGTTCCGGGCGGCCGGCCGGGCAACTTCCGACCGGTACGAGGGTGGGGGCCAGCGGGTTCCGGGTGGGCGGACGACGAGGCCGGTGTGTTCCGGGTTACCCCGGAGCACACCGGCCTCTGGTCGGTCGGCGGAAGATCAGCTCCAGCCGAGCAGCGCCGCCTCCGGGTCGGCCAGGAACGCACCGACGTCCCGCAGGAACTTCGAGCCGAGTTCGCCGTCGATGATCCGGTGGTCGAACGACAGCCCGAGGGTGGTCACCTGGCGGATCTTGATCTTGCCCTTGTGCACCCAAGGCATCTCGCGGATCGCGCCGAAGGCGAGGATGGCCGACTCGCCGGGGGGCAGGATCGGCGTACCCGTGTCGACGCCGAAGACACCGACGTTGGTGATCGTCAGCGTGCCGCCGGACATGTCCGCCGGGGACGTACGTCCCGCCTTGGCGGTCTGCACCAGGTTGGTCATCGCGTCGGCCAACTCACGCATGGACAACCGTCCTGCGTCCTTGATGTTCGGCACGATCAGACCACGGTCGGTGGCCGCCGCGATGCCCAGGTTGACGTAGTCCTTGACGATGATCTCGTCGCCGGCCCAGGTCGAGTTGACCATCGGGTGCCGCCGGACCGCCACCAGCACCGCCTTGGCGGCCAGCAGCAACGGAGAGACGCGTACGTCCCGCCAGTCCGGCAGTTCGCGGAGCCGCTTGATCGCCTTCATGGACCGGGTCACGTCGACCGTGAGGAACTCGGTGACGTGCGGCGCGGTGAACGCCGACCGGGCCATGTTCTCGGCGGTGAGCTTGCGAACCCCCTTGACCGGGATGCGCTGTTCCCGGTCCGGGCCGAAGGCTGCCGCCGTCGCTACCGCAGGTGCCGTGACCGGCTCCGCCGCAGCGGCTGCGTTGGCGGCTGCCGCCCGTTGCACGTCCTCCCGGCTGATCGAGCCCAGCGGACCCGAGCCGGTCAGGGTGCCGAGGTCGACGCCCAGATCCTTGGCGAGCTTGCGTACCGGTGGCTTGGCCAGCACCGGGCCCTGCGACCGACCCTGCGCCGGTACGACCGGCCGGGGCGGTTCCGGCGTCACGACCGGGGCCGGGGCCGCAGCGACGACCGGAGCGGGAGCCGGGACCGCCGCC
>NZ_JBHTMP010000148.1:0-2082 GCF_042679305.1 Micromonospora sonneratiae
TGATCTGGTGGCCGAGCACTGGAACAACAGCTGACCCGGCCCGACCGGCCAACAGCTGACATACGAAGTGACGTGAACGGCCGGTGGCCGGGACCCTGTCACAGGGTTCCCGGCCACCGGCTCTTTGCGTTGGAGTCGACCCGATCGCGGGGCAGCCCCTGCGGCACTGTTAGATGCGTGGGTGGCTGTACGACTGGACCTGGACGCGGTGCGGGACGCTGTTGCCGCTACGACCTTCGAGGAAGCCGAGAAGTTGGTGGCTTCCGGCCGGCTCAGCGAGATCGTCGCCGTCGGCGGCGGCGCTGCTGCCTCCATCGACAACGGCGCGGGCTCCCGCGACGAGGTGTGGGTTGGCGTGGTGGCGAAGGCGTTCACCGCAGAGTGTGACTGTTGCCCCGATGGCGATCAGGACGAGCTGTGCGCCCACGCGGTGGCGGTGATCGTAGCCGCGTTGCAGGACGACTTTCTCTGGTCGTCGGCGGCCACCCCACCCTCACAGGAGACCGTCGACCCGAAGGTCCAACGCCTCGCGGACATCGCCGCCACCCTGTCCGTCCGCCGACTGTCCACGATGGTCGCCGAACATGCGGTGACGGATCGCCGCCTGGAGACCCGGCTGCTGGCGTACGCCGGGAAGCTCGGACCGCTGGACGAGGTGGAGGCGGCCGAAGTTCGCCGGACCATCGACAACCTGGCCAGCGAGGCCACCGTTGGTGACTGGCAGGTTCACGATGTCCTCCAGGCCGGGCGGTGGATCGTCGACGAGTTGGAGGTGCTCGTCCAGCGCCCGGTGAACGAGACGGCGCTGTCGCTGGTCGAGCACGCAGCAGTCGTCTGGGACGAACTGGTCAGCAACCTGTACGACGCCGACGCAAGCTATACCGAGGAAGCAGACGAGACCGGTGACGCGGTTCGTGCGGTCCACATCCGTATGTGCCACGAACTCCAACTCGCCCCGGACGACCTGGTTGAGCGCCTGCGTAGCCTCATCGGCGAGGCCGATGTAACCGCCTGCCTCGATGAGCCGGAGGACTATCTACACCTGGTCGGTGCGGCCGGGGTGGCTGCGCTCTGTCGTTAGCGGTGATCCGCCGCCGGTCGCGGCTCATCTGCTCGCTGCTCCGCCTCGCGTAGGAGCGTCCGTGCCCGCATCAGGGCGAACCCGAGCAGGTTGAGCCCTCGCCACTGGGCGGGCCGGGTGGCCAGTTCGTTGCTGGCTCCCATGCCGATGCCCCAGATTCGGTCACGCGGGCTCGCCTCGACCAGAACCCGTTCACCGGTACCCAACAGATAGCGGCGCAGGTCGGCGTGCTGGCCGAACTTCGCCACACTGCCGTCGACCACGATGTCGTACCGCTGTTCCCGCCAGGACTGCTCGTCAAAACCGCGTACCTGTCGTCCGAGTGTCTTGGCCTGCTGTGGATGCGGAACAGTGAGGATCCGTTCGGCGGTTTCGTCATCGTCGAAGAGCCGGGCCTTGCGCCACATCATGTAGTGCTCAGCGGTTGCGAACTCCCTGTCGTCGGCGGTGAACGACGCTGGCCACCACTGACTCAGACAGCCCGCTCCGACACGACCGTCCCGTTCCGGTTGATGGCCCCAGAAGAAGAGAAACTTGACCTTTCCGCCCTCGTCGATGGTCCGGGCGAGATCCGTGATGAGCGTGGCAGGCGAGGACGACATGGCAGGCAGTGTCGCCGACAGGTGTGACAACCGCGGCGCCAGGACTGCGGGCTCGGGGTGGTTGCGGCCGACTGGGCGAAATGTCGGATTTCGGATCATGATCCAGAGCCGATCGGTGGGTTGGCGCGGAATGTTGGCGGGGGTGGGGGCGTTGTATATCGCGTACGGCTGAGTAGCGTGGCCTCTTCGGCCTGGCCCGGTGGTTTTCGGGTGGCTGGAATGTTGGCGGCTGGCTGGTCGTTACATCTTGTCTACGCCCGCACCCCTGGTCCGGGGTTGCGTGTGGCGTTCCTTTTCTTCCCCCCCCCTTTTTCTGGTGAGCGGCGCGCGCTGATGTGTGCGGGTTGCTTCCGCGTCTCTCCTTTCCCCCTGTGGGAGGCGTTCTTTCCCCCTTGTATT
>NZ_JBHTMP010000149.1:0-1912 GCF_042679305.1 Micromonospora sonneratiae
GGCGGCGCTGGCCCGGGACACCGCCGACGGCACCGCCCCGGCCGGACCGCACCTGCGCCACCTGCTGGAACTGACCCAGGCCCTGCTCACCGACCGGCTGCCGGCCCTGCCCGGGCAACCGGTCCCCGGGCCCGACCTGCCGGTCGACGGCTCCGGCACACCGGACGTGCCGTGGCGAGTCCCGATCCACCGGTCCGGGGAAGACACCGTCGAGCTGCTGACCTGGCTGGAACCAGCCGGACCACCCGGTACGTGGGCGCTGGACCCGCTGCTGGACCGCTACCTCACCGTCACCGACGGCGGGCCCGGGGAAGAACCGGAGCCCGCGCAGGTCGGTGCCGACGAAGGGGCGGGTCCGGACCCGTCCCGGTCACCACTGACCGGTGCCGACGTCCTGGCAGCCGGCCGGTTCGCCGGAGCGTACCGGCCCGACCTGGCCGAGCTGCTGTCCATCGTCGAGCCCGCGCCGGCCGCGCTCGCCGTGGACGCCCTCGCGGACCTGTTGGCCGAGGGCGACGGACTGGTGTCCGTCGACTCCTCCGCAGCAGCCGGGGTACGCCTCGGCGACCTCGTCGACGCCGCCCACCACGAACTGCCGGCCGACCCGGCGACCGTCACCCAACTGCACCGGGCCATCGGCGAGTACGCCGTACCCGCCGGCGACGACTGGGCGGTGCTGCTGCTGGCCCCGCCGTTGGCCGGGTCGCGGCCGTGGGAGCCGCTGCTGGGCGGGGTACCCGCCGGGGACGTTTACCGGGTGGACCTGCGGGTCCCCGGCACCTCACCGGACCGGGTCGACCTCGGTGCGCTCTCCGCCGCCCGCTGGTACGTGGTCGACCTCGGCGACGACGGAACGCTGCCCGCCGCCACGGCACTGGCCGCGCTGCGCCGGATCCACGACGCGGTGCGGGCCGTACGCCCCGGGACCCGGACCATCCTGGTCGGACACTCGTACCTCGGCCAGGTCGCCCGGCAACTCGCCGCCGCCGTACCCACCCAGGTCCTCGGCCTGGTCACGATCGGCACCCCGGCGGACAACTCCGTCCTACCCGTCGACGCCCCGGTCGTCGCCGAGGGAGTACGGCTCGCCCGGCTCATCACCCCCGAGGGCACAGCGGACGGCCCGGCCACCGACGCCGCGCTCGGGCTGCTGGCCCGGCTGCTCGACGGACATACGGTCACGGACCGGCAGGCAGCCACCGCCCTGCCCCTGCCGTCGGCCGCGTTCGCCCGGTGGACACCGCCCACCACCCCGCTGGCCGTACCGGCGCTGGCCATCCACGGCCGGCTGCGCACCGACCTGCGTGAGCTGCTGGCCAACGCGCTCACCTGGCGTACGTCCGCCGCCGTGGACGCGCTCGACCTGCCCACGGCCGCCGCCGGTGCACTGCGGGTCGGGCTGGATCTCGGACCGGCGCAGCCCGGCGATCCCCGGGTGGACGCCGACATCCGCCTCGACCTCGGCCGGGTCGCCCTGGCCCCCGACACCGAGGCGGAACCCGGCACGCTGCAGGTACGGCTACAGGTGAGCCGCCCGGACGGCTGGCTGCTCGGCGGCCCCGGCGACGGCCGTCCCCTCGACGCCCGGGTACGGGCCATGACGGTGCGGACCACCGTCACCGCCACCGGCACCTCCGTCTCGGTGCTGCTGCACGACGTCGCCGTCCGGGGCGACTCCGCCGCCGTGGTCGACCTGACCGATCCGCGTACGCCGCCACTGCTCGACGCCCTGCTGCGGGAGCTGGACCGTACCGCCAAGGCTGGCGGTCGGCTGGCCCGGCTGCTGGACGAGTTGGCCGCCCTCGGCATCGTCCGGCGCGCCGGGAGCAGTCAGCCCGCCGCCGTGCTTGCCGACGACATCGCCGGGCTCACCGGCGACCCGGCCGCCTTCCTCGCCGCCCGGCTTCCCGGG
>NZ_JBHTMP010000150.1:0-1798 GCF_042679305.1 Micromonospora sonneratiae
GGCGGTGGCAGGCGGGCGGGCGGGCATCGTGGCACCCGCCGGCCCGCCTGCCACCGTGGCACCCGCCATCACCAGTACCAGTGCCAGTACAACCGTTGTTGCCCGCACCGTGCCTCCAACCAGCCCGACCAACCGTCGCAAACCACCGCCGGAGCACACCAGTGTCCGGTTCAGGTCCGTCCTGCGGCGCCAGGATGGCAGGAGGCACTCATAGGCGTTCTATCTGTTCTCTATGGACGGCTGAGGGTGACGACGCAGCCGAGGATGCAGTTGCCGGGCTCAGCGGGCGGGCCGGGGGCCGGCTCGGCACACCGAGCCCGTAGGCCCCGTGCCGGGCCAAGGCACACCAAGGTTTGTCCGCCGCACGGCTGGGAACGGCATCGGCCATGACCAGACCACGCGTCGTGATCGTGGGAGCAGGCTTTGCCGGTTACCACGCGGCCCGGAACCTGTCCCGGATTTCCCGGGGACGGGCTGAGATCGTGCTGCTGAATCCGACCGACTACTTCCTCTATCTGCCGCTGTTGCCCGAGGTGGCGGCCGGAATCCTGGAGCCGACCCGACTGACGGTTTCGCTGGCCGGCACCCTCAAGGACGTCCGTGTCGTGATCGGCGAGGCCGACGGGGTGGACCTCCAGCGGCGCCGGGTCAGCTATCGGCAGCCGGAGAACGGACACGACGAGTTGGCGTACGACCGGCTCGTGCTGGCCGTGGGCAGCGTCAACAAGCTGCTACCGATCCCGGGGATCACCGAACACGCGCACGGATTCCGTGGCCTGCCCGAGGCGCTCTATCTGCACGACCATGTGGTACGACAGATCGAACTGGCGGAGGCGACCGACGATCCTGCCGAGCAGGCGGCCCGCAGCACGTTCGTGGTGGTCGGCGCCGGCTACACCGGTACGGAGGTGGCCGCCCACGGGCAGTTGTTCACCGATGAACTTGCCGCGCAGCATCCGCGGCTGACCACCCGCCCCCGGTGGCTGCTGCTGGACATCGCCGACCGGGTGCTCCCGGAACTGGACCCACGCATGTCGGAGACCGCGCGGCAGGTGCTGGACGGACGCGGGGTGGATGTACGGATGGGCACCTCGGTCTCCGAGGCCACCGCGAACGGGGTACGTCTCAGCGACGGTGAGTACCTGGCCACCCGTTCCCTGATCTGGTGTGTCGGTGTACGTCCGGATCCACTCGTCGCCGGACTGGGGCTGCGTACGGAGAAGGGCCGGCTGGTCGTCGACGAGTTCCTCGGGGTGCCCGGGTTCCCCGACGTGTACGCCTGTGGTGATGCGGCTGCCGTGCCCGACCTGACCCGCCCCGGTGAGGTGACCCCGATGACCGCTCAACACGCCGAACGGCAGGGCAAGCTGGTGGCACACAACGTCGCGGCCTCGTTCGGGCAGGGGCGACGTCGGCCGTACCGGCACCACGATCTGGGGTTCGTGGTGGATCTCGGTGGCACGGATGCGGCAGCCAACCCGCTGCGGATGCCGATGTCCGGGCTGACCGCCAAGACGGTTACCCGCGGCTACCACCTCTATGCGATGCCCGGGAACCGAGCCCGGGTCGGCGCTGACTGGCTGCTGGACGCGACGACGACCCGGCAGAGCGTGCAGCTCGGCCTGGTACCCGCGCACGCGGTTCCGTTGGAGAGTGCATCACCGGAGGTGCCAGCCCGGGTCCGCGGCTGAGGGTACGCTGCCCGGGACGCGACGAAGGGCCAGCCCGGTTGGGCTGGCCCTTCGTGGTTGTTGTTGTGTTGTTGTGTGTCAGGCGGAGTAGCCGCGGGTGGCGATCC
>NZ_JBHTMP010000151.1:0-1722 GCF_042679305.1 Micromonospora sonneratiae
GCCGGCCCAGGCAGCGGGGCCGGCGCCGGACGACACCGGTGCCACCGTGCTGCGCGCGCTGGTGGACCGGCTGGTGGACCAGGGGCCGCCGGCACACCAGGTGTGGATGCCGCCGTTGGAGGACGCACCGACCCTGGACGACGTGCTGCCGCCGCTGCTGCCCGACCCCGAGTACGGGCTGCGCCCGGTCGACGTCGGCCAGCAGGCGTACCTGCACGTACCGGTCGGTCTGATCGACAAGCCGTTCGAGCAGATGCGCGACCTGCTCGTGGTGGACCTGGCCGGGGTCGGCGGGCACGTGGGCGTGGCCGGCGGGCCGCAGAGCGGCAAGAGCACCCTGCTGCGGTCACTCGTGTGCGGGCTGGCCCTGACCCACTCGCCGCGGCAGGTGCAGTTCTACTGCCTCGACTTCGGCGGCGGCTCGCTGGCCGGGTTGACCGGCCTACCACACGTGGGCGGGGTAGCCGGCCGGCACGAGCCGGAGCGGGTGGGGCGCACGGTGGCCGAGGTCCGCTCGATCCTGGTCGACCGGGAACGCCGCTGTGCGGACCTGGGCATCCACGGCCGGGAGGCCTACCGGCAGGCCCAGGCCGACGGCCGTATCCCGCAGGACCGGTTCGGCGACGTGTTCCTGGTAGTGGACGGATGGTTCACGCTGCGCCAGGAGTTCGAGGCGACCGAGGAGCTGGCCCGGGAGATCGCGGCGCGCGGTCTGAACTACGGGGTACACGTGATGATCTCCGTGGGTCGCTGGTCGGAGCTGCACATGTCGATGCGGGACAAGGTCGGTACCCGCCTCGAACTGCGCCTGGGTGACCCGGTGGAGTCCGGGATCGACCTGCGGGCGGCTGCCCAGGTGCCCCGAGCACCTGGGCACGGGCTGACCGAGGCGAAGCTGCACTTCCTCGGCGCGCTGCCGCGCATCGACGGCGTCCAGTCGGCCGAGGGGCTCACCACGGCTACGGAGCAACTGGTCTCTGCGGTGGCGGAGAACTGGACCGGGGAGAGGGCCGCTGCGGTACGTACCCTGCCGGCCGCGCTGCCGCTGGCCGAGCTGCCGGCACCGCAGGACACCCGCATCGCGCTCGGTGTGGACGAGGACCAGCTCGCGCCGGTGTGGCACGACTTCCGGATGATGCCGCACCTGACGGTGCTGGGGGACACCGAGAGCGGCAAGACGAACATGCTGCGCCTCATCGCCCGGGCGGTCGTCGCCAGCCACACCCCGGCCCAGGCGCGCATCATGGCCGTCGACTACCGGCGGCAGCTCTTCGACGACGTACCGGAGGCCTACCGGCTGGGCTACTCGGTTTCGCCGGACAGCACCCGGGCCACTGCGGCGGAGGCCCTGGCCGGCCTCAAGCCGCGGGTGCCCAACTCCGACGTCACCCCCGAGCAACTGCGTAGCCGCGACTGGTGGGCCGGCCCCGAACTGTACGTCCTGGTCGACGACTACGAACTACTCGCCGGGCACGACAACCCTCTGGCTGGCCTGATTCCGCTGCTGCCCCAGGGCGGCGACATCGGTCTGCACGTGGTCGTGGCGCGGGCCGCGGCCGGGGCGATGCGACTGTCGATGGACCCACTGCTGCGGCGCATCCAGGAACTGAACACCCCGGACGTGGCGCTGTCCTGCCCGCCGACCGAGGGGCCGCTGCTGGGCGGCACCTGCACGGGGTCGCTGCCCCGGCGGCGGGCGCCGCTCTGCACCCGGCGCGGCAG
>NZ_JBHTMP010000152.1:0-1621 GCF_042679305.1 Micromonospora sonneratiae
GGTCGCGCCCGGCGCGACCGTCCGGCTGCCGTACCCGTGGCGGCCACCGGCCCGCTACCGCCGGGCCGGTGAGCACGTCCCGGTGCCTGCCGCGCTGCTGGCCGGAGAGGTCGACGGACTCGTCACCGACCTGCCGACCACGGTCCGCCGGGTCGTGGTCACGGTGGAGGCGGTCGCCCCGGGCGCCGACCTCGACGACGTGGACGTCGACGTCGACGGTGTCCGGGTCAGCGGCCGGTACGTCACACCCGAGGCCGGCCCACGGCAGCGGATCGTGCTGAGCGTCGAGGCCGAGAAGTCCGCCCGGGCGATCAGCGTGCTGGTGCGCACCGGGGAACGGTGGCAGCTCAGCGGGGTGGTCGGCGACGGTGACGACTCGATCGAGCCGGACGACCGGGCTGCGCGGGAACGCCTGGCCAGCGTGTTCGCCGCCCCGTCCGCACCCGACCTGTCCACCCGCACGGCGGGCCTGACCCGGCGTACCGCGGCGGACCCCGCTCCGACCACCCTGGTGGGTTTCGAGCCCGGCCCGGCGCAGGCCGGTCCGGTGACGAGGGAAGGCTGAGATGACCGAGACACCTGTGGCGCCCGGCTCCGTGCGCCTGTACGACCGGGTGGAGCCGGCCCTGCGGGCAGGGCTCTACCGGGTCAGCTCCACCCTGGACGTGCGGCCCACGACCGGTGGGCAACTCCAGTCGCCGCCCACCCACGCCACCCACGTACAGGTCGACGCACCCCGGTTCGCCCTGGACGCCAGCGAAGTCGCCGCGCAGCACCCCCCGGCGGACGCCGTCGGGACGTTCGGCGACCGACTGCCGCACGCCGTGCTCGGCCGGCGCACCCTGCCCTGGGAGCGTCGGCTGGCCGACGGCACACCGTGGCTGGCGCTGCTGGTCGTCCGCGCCGACGAGGGCAAGCTCGTCAACGGGACCCTTCAGGGACTCGTCGGCAGCACGGTGGTGGCGGCACTGGCCGCCAACCAGCCGGTGGACCCGAACCAGCAGGTGCGCGGGCTACAGGTCAAGGACATCGCGACGTTCCGGGCGCTGCTGCCGAGCCGCGCCGACGTTGCGCTGTTGACCCACGTCCGCCAGGTCAACCTCGCCGACACCGCCCTGGCCGGCAACGACGACGACGGTTGGTTCTCCGTCGTCACCGCAAACCGACTGCCGCTGGCCGGGACCGGGCCCACCACCTGGCTGGCGTGCCTGGTCTCGCTGGAGGCCCGCGACGACGCCTGGTCGACGACGACCGGCACACCACCGACGCTGGTGGTGCTCGCGTCGTGGTCGTTCGTCACCGGTTCGACCGGTGGCACCTTCGAACGACTGGCGGCCGACCTGGATGTGGCGGCCTTCGGGGAGCCCGCGACCGGCAGCGACCCGGTGCTACGCCCCGACGGGGCGGTGCCGCTGACCGGTACGGCCCGCGATGGCAGCCCTACCACGGTCGGCTACCGCTCGCCGCTGCTGGGGTCCGGCGGCGCGGCAGCCGACGACGTCACCGACACGGCCGCGTACGAACTGGGCCGACTGCTGGCCGCAGCGGACGGGCGGTTCATCCGCGAGGTGGTCGGCTGGCACCGCTCAGCCGAGGCCGCCGCCCGATCGGCGGACGTGGC
>NZ_JBHTMP010000153.1:0-1550 GCF_042679305.1 Micromonospora sonneratiae
TGAGCGCCAGTGGATCGACGTCCAGGTCGAGCAGGGCGGCCGTGGTCGCGCCGGCCATGGCGGCGGCCAGCAGCACCCGGTCGACCGTACCGCCGTCGGCCAGTGGAGCCAACCGTCGGGCCAGCACCCCGGTCCAGACCGGGCGCAGCCGGGCCACCCCGGCGGCACCGAGTCCGTCGGTGAGTGCCCGGCGGGCACCCCGGTGTTCCGTACCCTCCTGGTCGAACAGCAGCCCGCCGGCGTCGAGGCGGCGGGCGGTCCCACCGGTGGTACCGGCGGCCGTACGGTCCAGCGGCACCCGGGTCAGCCCGTCCAGGTACGCCTGCCGGTCATGCACCAGGACGGTACGCCCCAGCCGCAGCACCGGCCGTCGTCGAGTGGCCGACAGCAGCGCGAACAGTATCGGGTGACTGAGCAGGTAGACCCACCGATCCCGCCGCCTCCCCGTGGGCAGGGGACCCGTCCGGTTGCCTTGTTCTGGTGAAGGGGCTCTTCCCAACCCCGGAGCGAAGAGCTCAGCCACGGGGTGGCCGCCAGCCTGCCAGCATCGCCGCCGCCATCTTCGCGGTGGCGGTCCGGTCCGGTTTCCTGGACCGGCCGGAGGTGGGCACCGGACCGAAGTGGACGGCGTCCGGCCGGGCCGAGCCCATCCGGTCCAGTACCGGTGCCAGGTCGGTACGCAGCCGCTGCGGGTCGACACCGGGTTCGGGCTCGACCACGGCGACCAGACGCTCGTCACCGTCACCGGCCGGTACGCCGACGAGCACGGCGAGGTTGACCCCCGGAATGTGCAGCGCCGGCTCGTACAGGCCGGGGTAGATGTTCTCCGCCTCGCGCAGGATCATGTCCTTGCACCTGCCGGCCAGCACCACCCGCTCCCCGGACAACCGGGCGACGTCACCGGTGGCCACCCATTCGTGCGGCTCCTCGCCGAGGTAGCGGTCCGATCGACCCGGCCCGGTGAGCAGCAGCTGTCCCTCCGCGTCGATCCGGGTCCGTACGCCCGGCAGTGGCGTGCCGACGAGGTCGCCGTCCTCGGTGAAGGCGGCCTTCTCGGTGGCCTCCACCGCTGCGGCGGGGAACATCTCGGTGAGCGCGTACACGCCCCAGGCCCGGCTGGCCCCGGCCTGCCGGGTCCGCGCCAACAGGTTGGCGCTGACCGGCGCGGAGCCGCTGTAGAAGGCACCGGTCAGCCTGGGCGACTCGGCCAGTAGCGCGCGTAGCTGTGGCGGGGTCAGGTAGCTGGCCTGCGGCTTGAGCCGGGGGATCTGCCGGGCCAGTACCCGGGCCGACCGGGCCGGCAGGGCGACCGGTGCGCCACTGGCCAGCGTCGGCACCAGCACGAAGAACGTGCCGCCGAGCACCGGTCGATCCGGCTGTGGCTGGACCAGCCCGGTGACGGCCTGCATCGCGGCGGCCAGCCCGGACCGGGTGTGCACCACGGCCCGGGGACGGCTGGTGGTGCCCGAGGTGAAGATGATCACCGCGTCACCGTCCTCGCCGCGCCGGTCGGGCAGCGGTCCGTCGGCGGCGCGTGGGGGCAGCGCCGG
>NZ_JBHTMP010000154.1:0-1532 GCF_042679305.1 Micromonospora sonneratiae
CCGGTCGAGCGCCGCCCGGGCCAGGTTGTGTCCGTTGGTCGTCAGCTCACCGATCTGGCCACCGACGTTACGCCGCTGCGCCGCGGTCAACCGACCCCAGTGCTCCAGGTCGTACCGCTCGGCCAGGTCGACGATCTCCCGGCTGCGCAGCCCGTTGAACCGGTCGACCAGCACCTGCACCAGCGCCTTGACAACCGAGGCCGACACCTGCACGGCGATGGGGCCACCACGCGGCAAGTTGCCGATACCGAGCACCATCAGAGTCGACGGCCCCTCACCCCGAGCCGCCCGCTCCAGATACACCCGCCAACCGGCTTCGTGGCGGGTCAGCTCGTGCTGACGTTCCGCCACCTTGGCCAACGCATCCCGTACGGCGGTGTGCATGGTGCTCGTGTCGATGTCCGGCGACACCTTGAGCGTGATCCGCTCGTCGGTGTAGTCCACCTCGATCTTGTTCGGATCCGCGGTGTGGGCCACCTCGACATGCACGACGGCGTTACGGGCGTCGCCCCGGATCACCAGCTTGTACCGGTCACCGTCGAGCAACCGGACCTTCTTGAGGAACTCGATCGGCTCGCTGCCGAGTAGCCGACTGATCTGGCTGATCTCGTGCCGGACCCGGCTACGGATCGGCCGGGCCTCCGCATCCGGCACCGTACGGGTGTCCGGGGTCGTCTCCGGGTCGGGATGCATCGTCCGCTCGGCCGCCGACCGGTCACCCAGCACGGTCGCGGCCAGCTCACCGGCCCGGTCGTAGCTGGCGTCGACCCGCCGTTGGAGCTCGCCCTCGGCGATCCCGGTCCGGTCCGGCAACTGGGCCAACGCCCGGTCGTGCTTGTTCTCCAGCTTGTTCGTGGTCACATACCGGGAGAGCCGGTTGTTCGTCGCCAACTCGAACGCCGCCACCGTGGTCCGCCGGATCACCAGCTGCGGCGCACCCAACGCCGCGGCCACGGCGATCGAGGTGCCGGCCGCCGCCGCGGTGGGGGCATTCGCGACCAGTCGGTCGATCGGCCGGAACGGCACCTCCCCCGGCCGGGCATGCTGCATCTCGATCAGCTCGCCCAGGGTTCTGCGGAGTTGTCCCCGGAACCGGTACTCGGCGGCTGTCGTGTCCCGGCCCGGACGCGGCTCCCCGAGGTCGAACGAGGCCCGGTCCACCACCAGGACGAAGTGCCGCTCCCGGCCACCACCCCGGAACTCGGCCACCCGCCCGTCCGGCACCGTGCCCGAGCGCACCTCGAAGGTGAAGGACAGTCGGCCGGTGTCGCTCCAGTTCTCCGGGGTGACCCGGTACATGGTGCGACCCCACGCCGACACCGGCTCGATCGTCGCCCGGACAGAAATGACATGGGTCAACTGGTGCCGGGTTCCGGCGACCACCGGATCCGAGTCGTGCCACCACTGCCGCTGGGCGTCGAGCAGTGCGCTGACGGGTTCGGACAGGTGGCGGCGGGCCAGGTCGGCGCGTACGTCCGCACCCGGCATACCCTCGCGCAACGCCCGGGACTCGATGAACGTCCGCAACTCGG
>NZ_JBHTMP010000155.1:0-1511 GCF_042679305.1 Micromonospora sonneratiae
AACCGATAGGACGCCCGCCCCGGCGGCACCACGAACATGCCCCACCCCGGATCACCCGTCTCCCCGACCAGCACACCGTTGCGATACAACGCCGTACGCGCGGAGGTAGGAACTGAATCACCCGCATGCCCGGCGCTGTCACTGAACAGCGGCAGATCGACCCCGATCGTGTCACCCTGTCGGGTGATCCCATTGGTCGGCAGGTAGTCGGAAAACGCAGGGCCGTACGGCGCGCCGTTCCACCGCTCCTGATAGTGCCGGCCAGCCTGGTACATCGACGGGCTTGAGAGGTAACCACCGAACCAGTTCCAGTCCTCATCAAAGAAGTCGAGGACGCTGTCCCATCTCATTCCCTTGGCGTCGTTGTAGTACTCGACACGTTCGCCAGGAACCGCAACCCGCATAATCGGTGCCGAACCGCTTACGACCGGGTGTCTCGCCAGCACGGAACGCTTGGCATGCGTTCCCGTCGGAGGCGTGCCCCGAAACTCGTGCCGTACGGTCACCAGGTCCTGCTTCCGGTAGTGCCAGGCCGCCCCGACGGGCATGCGACCAGCTGTCGCCTCGGTCATCGTGTAGAGGTAGGGGCTGTGGTCGAACCCGCCCTGACCATCCGGCTGGGCCCACTGACCGGCAACTGACGAGGCGAACTGGCTGGCAGGAGCCGCCTGGCCCAGCTGACCGACCCGGATGGTCACAAAGTCACGGGCACCGATGCTGAAGTCGTACCGGCCGGACGGCGTGGAGTATCCGAATGCGACGGTGACGTCAGCCAGGGTGGCGGTCCGGTCGGGAATCGTCATCTCGACCGGCCGGGCCTGACGCGCATCGAAGGTGACTGTGGTGTCCCGGCTCAGGGAAAGCTCCGGCTGGACGACCAGGTCCAGGCCGAAACCGGAGCCCTCCAGCGTGAACAGCCACCCGTTCAGGCCGTACCGCCCCTTGGGTAGGCGGATGGTGACGCTGCCGTCCGGTTCGTAGGGCATCATCGTCCGGTACTCGTCGAGTCCCAGCACATCTGCCATGTAATCGCCGGTGAGGGCACCGGTCCGGTCCAGGAAGGTGAGGGTGAGGTTGTAGCTTTCGGGTTCCTTGTTGACCGCCAGCGGGGTGTTGACCACGGTCGACCCGGCGGTGGCCAACAGCCGGCCGGTGTAGTGACCATCCGGGCTCTCGACGCTGGTGTCCGCCGTGACGGTGACCTGCGCCTGGCCACCCGCCGGCACCGTGACCTGCGTCGCGCTGACCTGGAACATCCCGGACGGCACAACAACCCCGCCCGGACCGGTGACCTGCATGCTCAATTGCAGGGTCACCGGCTCAGCACCAGGGTTGTGGTAGGTCACCGTACGGACCACCGGCACGTCGTCACCGTGCGGCCACATCGTCCGCCCGAAGGAAAGCCCCACCGGGACGGTCGTCACCGTCTGGGTGATCGCCCGAGCCACATCAACCCGACCCGCACCCTGCTCGAACGCCGTCAACCCCGGATTCGGCTTCGCCGACCCGAC
>NZ_JBHTMP010000156.1:0-1449 GCF_042679305.1 Micromonospora sonneratiae
CGCCCCGCCCGCCCGGGGGCCGCGGGGCGGGCGAGGACCTGCACGCAGGCGTACTCGCCGTCGTGCAACTGGGCGCCGGCGGCCATCAGTGCGCGCAGCGGGTCGGCGTCGTGGTCGGCGTTGAGCGGCAGCCATTCGGCGGCGACGGGGAGCAGATGGCCACCCACCGCAGCGGGCGTCCGCGCGGGGATGGGATCCGGGGCGGGTTCGCTGGTGGTGGTGGCCGCGCCAGGCCACGCGGCGCGGATGGCGGCCTCGACCGCCCCTCTCGGGACAGTGCCGGGCACCCACAGGGAGATGCGTAGCTGCCGGCCGGTCCAGGCGTACTGCAGCGCGACGTGCGGGGTGCCGGAGAGCAGCCAGCGGCGGCGGGACGGGGTGAGGATGCCGGCCAGGTTCGCCCACAGGGCGGCGGCACCGTGCTCGTCGACCTCGGGCGGTGGGGCGATGGTGACCAGCCGGGCACCGGTGGCGTGGTACCGGTGTCGCCAGAGCGCGAGGAGGTTCCGGCCGGCGATCCAGACGAGGAACAGGCCGGCGGCGACGCCGAGCAGCCACGGCCGATCGCTTGCCCAGTCCGTCGCGTGCAAAATCCACCGGGTCGCCGGCGACGGGGGAATGGTCGAGCCGGGGTCGGTGCCAGCAGGCGAAGGCGATGGGGAAAGCCGGAGAGAGGTCATGACGGGGGTCCTTCGCAGACACGCGAACGGCAGGCGTGGGTGTCGCACCCGCACCGGGTGCGACACCCACGCCTGCCGTGTCGACAGGGTTGAGCTAGACGCCGTCGGCGTCGTCGTCGATCAGGTCGAGCGGGTTCGTCGTCGCCAGGGTGTGCTCCGTGTCGCTGGAGATGGCCTCGAACGCGGTCCGGTTGGTACCGCTGATGAGCAGTCCATGGCCACGGCGGGCGGCGAGCAGGAGCCGCCGTTCACCGGCGGTCAGGCCGAAGGCGTCCCCGACGGCGTCGATCGCCTGGGGGGCCTGGCGGAGCAGGATCTGGGTGGCGGCGTTGGCGACCACCGCCTGGCCGAGGTCGCTGCCGAGAACATCGGCGGCGTCCTGGGTGACCACCGTCAGCCCCGTGTGTCGTTTGCGGCCGGCCTTGCTCAGGCGGAAGAGAAACCGTGCGCCCTCCCCGTCACGCATCAGCAGCCACGCCTCGTCGACCACGACGATGCGTCGCGGCGGCGGGCCGCCGGCCGGCGGCGCGTCGACCTGCCGCCAGATCGAGTCGAGGGCGAGCAGGGTGCCGACGGTGCGCAACTCGTCGGGGAGCTGCCGCAGCGACCACACGACGAGGTGCCCGTCCGGGCGGGTGGTGGTCGGTCCGTCGAACAGGTCCTTGAACGATCCGTCGACCCACGGCGAGAGCCGGGCGGCGAGCTGCGCCGCGGCCGGGTCGTCGTCCGCGGTCAGTGTCGCGGCCAGGTCCCGCAGCAGCGGTGGGGC
>NZ_JBHTMP010000157.1:0-1442 GCF_042679305.1 Micromonospora sonneratiae
CGCCCAGCCCCTCGGGGCGGGCCGCCGGTACGCCCCGACGGCAGGCCCAGCTCACCGCCAGCCGCCCGCACGCGGTGGCGGCGACCACCCCGGCGACGACCGCAGACCATGACCGGTCCGACAGTGCGGCGAGGACGGCCGCCTGGACCAGGAGCACGAGGACCAGCGCAGCCACCCCGAACGGCCCGACGTCCGGCTTCTTCATGATGTCCAGCGCGGCCGGGCCCCGGCGGTACGAGCCGAGCGCGTCGACCGTGTCGGCCAGCCCGTCCAGGTGCAGCCCCCGGGTGAGCAGTGCACCCGTTGCCACGGTCAACGCCCCCGCGACCAGTGCGGGCCCGGCCATGGCGACACCGAGCAGGACCACCGCGAGGGCCGCACCGAGGGCCGCACCGACCACCGGGGCCAGGGACATGGCCACCGCCGCTGCCGGCCGGTCCACCCGGCCGGTACGCAGCGGCAGGATCGTGAAGGTGGTGAGCGCCAGCCGGGCGCCGGCCAGTGTCCGGCCGTCAGCCACCGTGTGGGGCGGCGGCGCTGTCGGTCGCCGGCGACGCGGTGCCGACAGTCGATCGTTCGGCGTCCGGCGTCTTGGGCGCCGGTGGCGACTTCGGCGTGACCGGCCCGGTGGGGTCCGGCGTGGCGGGGTCCGGTGTGGCGGGCCCGGGGCCGGCCGGTTCCGGTTCGGTGAACTCCTCGTCGTCCTGCTCGGTCTCCCCGGTGTCCGCCGGCCCTGGCTCGTCGTCGGTCAGCTTCGGGTGTACGGGCAGCGCACCGGCCAGGGCGATCGCCGGCCGCAACAGCGGCAGTGTGGCCAGCGCGGTGGCTCCCTCACCGAGGTCGAGGCGCAGGTCGAGCAGTGGGGTCAGGCCGAGCACGTCGGCGGCGAGACGGACGCCCGGGTGCCCACCGTCGTCCGGCAGCAGACACCAGTGCCGGGCCTGCCCGCCGAGGTCCCGGCTGATCAGCCCGGCTGCCACCCCGACCAGGCCGTCCAGCAGTACCGGCGTCCGGCGGGCGGTCGCGCCGAGCAGGACACCGGTGGCGATCGCGATGTCGCCCCCACCGAGTTGGGCCAGCACGTCCTTCGGGCCACGCTCGATGTGCCGGGTCCGGCGCAGCGCGTCCCGGACCGTGCCGCAGCGGATCATCCAGGCCGCGTCGTCGACCTGCTCACCGGGGGTGGTGACCCGACCGAGCACCGCAACAGGTTCCGCGCCGGTGGTCGCGGCCAGTACCGCCGTGGCGGCGGCCTCCGCGCCAGCGCCGCAGGCGGCCAACACGATCAGCTGTACGCCGCTTTCCACGGCCTCGTCGGCCAGTTGCCAGCCGTACCGGAGGGCCGCCTCGACGGCCTCGGCGGACAGCGCCGGCCCGTCCTCGATCGGGGCGGACAATGGGGCCTCGACCACCTGCAGGCTCGCCCCGACCCCGGCGGCGAG
>NZ_JBHTMP010000158.1:0-1440 GCF_042679305.1 Micromonospora sonneratiae
TAGTACGGCAGCCGCCGTTCGGGATCATGGTTGGAGTTCGAGGTTGAGGCGGCGTGTGTAGTGGGCTCGGCGGGCTCGGGCTTGATGTTGGCGTCGCCAGCCTGACCAGTGCAAACGGTGGGTGAGGTTGCTGCTCGGGCGGATGATGCAGGCGTTGATCAGGCGGCGGATCTCGTTGACGGTGACTTTGATCAATGCGGCGTCGGCTCGGTCGGCGGCGGCGGCGCAGATTGTCAGGACGGCGAGGGCGGCCAGGGCGAGGGTGGTGAAGCGGTGCCAGGAGTCCCAGTGGCGGACCTGGTGCTGGTCCAGGCCGACCTGGCTCTTGGCGGCTTGGAAGCTTTCCTCGATGCTCCAGCGGATGCCGGCGACCCGCACGAGGTGGGTGAGGGTCGCCGGTCTGGGGGTCCAGCAGCGGTAGAAGGCCAGCTCACCGGTGGTGATGTTGCGGCGGATCAGGAGGCTGTGCCGGCCGCCGTCGTCGGGGTCAGCGTCGGTGCACACGTCGTCGAGCCAGGCCCAGTCGTAGAAACGCGGGCCCTTGGACCCTGCGCCGGCTGAGCGGCGCTGCCACGCCGAGGCGGGCAGGTCAGCGGCGATCCGGTCAGCGCGAAGCCGGGTTTTGCCGCCGTCGATCGGCACCAGATGGCTGCGGGACACCGCCAGGACATAGCCGAGTTGATGCTCGCGCAGGTGTGCGCGGAAGACGCTGCTGTTGCCGTAGGCCTCGTCCGCAGCCGCCCACCCGGCCGGCACCCCGGCGTCCAGGGCCGCGGTGATCATCTCAGCGGCCAACTCTGACTTGGTGGCGAAGTCAATCTCGTCGGGCACGCCTGCGGCTCGGCAGCGATCCCGGTCCTCGGTCCACGACGCCGGCAGATAGACCCGCCTATCGATCAAGGTGTGCCCGTCGGCGCCGGCGTAGCCCAGGAACACTCCGACCTGGCTGTTCTCGATCCGCCCTGCCGTGCCGGTGTACTGGCGTTGCACCCCGACCGTGTGAACACCCTTCTTCAGATCGCCGGTCTCGTCGACGGCCAGGACCGCGTCCGGACCACCGAACCGGTCGGCGATCAACTGCCGCAGGTCATCACGCACGGCGTCGGCGTCCCACACCGCCCGGTACAACAACCTTTGCATCGCGTCCGGCCGGGCATGCCCGGCCTGCTCGGCCAACTGCCAACACGTCTTGACCTCAAGATCGGACAGCAGCCCGGTCACGAACTGTCCTGCCGCCCGGCGCGGTTCCACCCGCCGGAACCGGCCCGCGAAGCAGCCCAGCACCTCGGCCAGCACCCGTTCCCACCGACCAACCGCTACGCTGTGGCACGCGGCCACCGCAAGATCTGAAGTTATGTCCACAACGTACAGACGATCACGCGGTGGCCGCCTCGCGTCCACCCCGCTCCACCAGCAAGATCTCAAACGGCGGCTGCCGTA
>NZ_JBHTMP010000159.1:0-1390 GCF_042679305.1 Micromonospora sonneratiae
GGCGGAACCGGCGGACGCAGCGCCGTGGGCGGTGCGGCCCGGGGCGGGGCCGGTTGACGTGACGCGGGGCGTGCTCACTGCGGGACGCCGGCGGTGAAGCGCTGCCGTGACGGCGCCTGGAGCAGGGACAGGGCAATGCCGGCCCCACGGTTCGGCGCTGACTGTGGTACGGCGGCGTCCAGGGCTTGGGCCAGCGCGGCGACGTTGACCACCCCGGCCACCGGGCCGGACCGCATCGGCACCGCCACGGTGGTCACCTCCTGCCCGTTGGCGGACCGGACCGGCACCCGCCAACCCGTACCGCCGGGCTCCAACCCGAACTGGACGCTCTGCGGCGGCTCCTGCAACCAGACCAGGCGCGGTGTGCCGTGGAACACCGCCAGCAGCACGGCCGGGGACAGTCGCTGCAACCGCAGCAGTGGCACCACCAGTTCGGGCCGTTCGGCGGCCAGTTCGTCCGGGTCGACGCCCGGGGGCACGTCGGCGGGCAGGTCGCTGGTCCAGGCGCGGATCTGCATCGCGGGCCAGCCCGACACCAGCGCCGAGCGGAGCAGGAACCCGGTCACCGGTGCCACTGCGGCGGAGGCGACCCCGGCGAGTCCGGCGGTGTCCGGGTCGGCGGCACGGGCAGCGTTCTCGGCGCCGGCAGCGGCCTCGGCACGGGCGGCCGCCTCGGCGCGTTCCTCTGCGGCAAGTTCGGCCGCGAGTTCGGCGGCGACCGGGATGCTGATCCTGCCCCGCTGCACCTCGCGGACCAGCGGCAGGTGCTCGGCGACCGGGCTGTCGGTGCGGGGCAGCAGGGTCGCGGTCATCGCGCGTTCCCGGCTGCCGTCACCGCCGCCCACGGCGAGCGCCCCGGCACGGAGTCGGTCGAGCCACCCCCGGTCGAGCCGGAAGAAGCGGATCGACTCGGGCGGCAGCAGCCGCGCGTCCGGGACCAGATAGCGGAACGGTACGTCGTGCAGCAGGTCCCAGCGGGCCAGCACGTGCGCCACGTAGTCCGGCAGCGGGGGCTCGGTCGACTCGGCCACTGTGGCTGTCGCTGTGACTGTCGCGGTGGCGCGGGTCGCCACGACGGGCTGGCCGGGCGGGGCAGCGGACGCTGCCGCCGCCCGGCGGGTGTCGTCGGATCCGGCAACGGCCGACGGCGCGTCGCCGAGTACCGCGGCCAACCGCTGGGCCAGCAGCCGTCCCCCGGCCGACATCGTCTGCGTCATCACCGTTCCCCTTCGTCCGAGCTGATGGTGCGGGCGGCCTCCGCCGCCCCCGGCGGGGCCTGCCAGAGGTCGGCCCGGCCGGTGTGGGCGAACAACCGGTCGGCCAGTGCCTGGGCCAGCAGCGGCTGCGGTCGCCGCCCGTCGGTCTCCGGCAGGTCGGCCGGCGTGTACCC
>NZ_JBHTMP010000160.1:0-1381 GCF_042679305.1 Micromonospora sonneratiae
GACGGCCGCCGCCGACGAACTCGTCGCGGCACCGGCCGGGGCGGGCCACGTCCACGCGCCGTCGGCCCCGCAGGCCGTCACCGCCGCCGTGTTGCGTAGCGCCTGGCGTTCGCACGGTGCCGGGGACGACAACCCGGCCGCGGTGGACCTTTCCTCGCGGCGGGTACGTCTGGCGGAGCAGATCCTGGACGGGATGCGGGACGGACAGTCCCTGGGCGCCCTGCTGGGCTACCGCTTCGAGCGTGGTCTGCACGACCACCCGCAGGGGCCGCTCGACCAGTACCTTCCCCTGTTCCGGCGGCTGGCTCCGGTGTGGGCGCACCGGGTGGACCCCGTCGAGGGCGGGGAGAGCGAGATCGTCCGGACCGTCGAGTCGGCCGCCGCCGTCGACGGGCTCGAACTGCACCGGCTCTACCAGGCCGAGGCGCTGGCCACGGAGCTGGACAAACTGCCGGGGCCGGCGCGGGTGGCGGTGACCGGGCTGCTCGACGACCTCGCCGCCAGCGCCGACGCGGTGGCCGACGTCCTGATGGCCGAGGGGGTGCACCAGCTTGCCGCCGGGGACATGAACCGTGCCGCAGCGGCCATGGACGTCGCCTCGGGCGCGGCCACCAGCCCGCCGCAGCTGCACGTCACCCGTACCCCCAGCGGTGGGGAACAGGTCACCCACCGGGTGGCCGTGCTGTTCAACCTGGACAGCCGGTTCGAGCGACTGCGTACCGACTGGCCAGCCTCCCGGGCCGAGCACCCCCGGATCGCCTGCGCCGCGGCCGACGCACTCATCTCCGCCCTGCTGCCCCCGTCGTCCCGGGTGTACTGGCGGATGCGCTGGCATTCGCCGGACGACACGACGGTCACCCGGTGGTTCGGGGCCACCCTGGACTCCCTCCAGGTCGCGGCCATCGATCTCGTCGCCGCACCGCCGCACCCGACGACACCCGCCGACACCGAGCTCGACCGGCAGATCGTGCTGGCCGCCTGGGATCGGGTCGCGCCGACCGAGGTGACCGCCGACTGGCGGCTCGAACTCGACTACGACCGGGCTCCCGGCTCGCTGGGGAACCGGGTCAGTCTGGCCGAGTTCCTGCACACCGTCACCGCCCTGCGGGACCTGTTCGGCCGGGGGCGGCAGTTGCTGGCCGCCGACCTCAGCGACGACTCGGGCCTCGATCCGCAGTACGACCCGGTCACCCGCAGCGAGGCCGACGGGTTGTGGCAGTCCGCCCGAACCTCGGTGGCGGCCCTGTCCGGCGTCGGGTCGCCCGGGGAGCCGGGCTGGGACGAGGACGCCGTCCGGGTGCTGTTGCGTACCGCCGTCGGGTTCGGTGTGCTCGGCGCGGTGCCGCCGGTGCCTGGCCCGCAGTCCGGCGACGCGGTGGCC
>NZ_JBHTMP010000161.1:0-1265 GCF_042679305.1 Micromonospora sonneratiae
CGCCCGGGAACGCGAGCCGCTGGTCCGCATCCGCCGCGCCGCCGACGCCACGCTGGCCGCCCAACTCGACGCGGTCGACGCCGAGGTCGCCGCCGAGATCGACGCGGCGGTCGTCGCCGCCCGGGCCATCCCGTTCCCCAACCCGGCCACGGTCAAGGAGCACGTCTATGCCTGAGTCGCTGCGTTACATCCAGGCGGTCAACGCCGCGCTGGCCTGGTCCCTGGAGAGCCGGACGGACACCGTCTACTTCGGCGAGGACGTCGCCCTGCCCGGCGGCCCGTTCGGCGCCACCAAGGGGCTGCACAAGCGGTTCGGATCCGACCGGATCTTCGACACCCCGATCTCCGAGACCGGCTTCCTGGGGATGGCGCTGGGCGCGGCGATGACCGGCCTACGGCCGATCGCCGAGATCATGTACGCCGACTTCACCTTCGTGGCGATGGACCAGATCGTCAACCAGATCGCCAACGTCCGGTACGCCAGCGGTGGCCGCTGGGGCGCCCCACTGGTGATCCGGATGCAGCAGGGCTACTCGCCCGGAGCCTGCGCCCAGCACTCCCAGTCGATCGAGGCGTACTTCGCCCACACCCCGGGGCTGCGCATCGCGGTGCCGGCGACGCCCGACGACGCGTACCAGATGTTGCGTACGGCGGTGACCTGCGACGACCCGGTCGTGGTCGCGGAGGCCCGGATGCTCTACCCCACCCGGGGTGAGGTACGCCTCGACGCGCCGGTCGAGCCGATCGGTGGTGCGAAGGTGGTCCGCCCGGGACGGGACGTGACCGTGGTGGCCTGGTCCCGGATGGTCTCCGCCGCGCTGGACGCCGCCGGGCAGCTGGCCGCCGACGGCATCGAAGTCGAGGTGGTCGACCTGCGCTGGATCAACCCGCTCGACTTCGACACCGTGGCCGCGTCGATCGGCCGTACCGGGCGACTCGTGGTGGCCCACGAGGCGAACGTCACCGGCGGATTCGGTGCCGAGATCGCGGCGCGGGCCGCCGCCGAGTGCTTCGCCCACCTGCGGGCCCCGGTCGCCCGGATCGGCACGCCGGACGTACCCATGCCGGCGGCACCCGAACTCCAGAAGGCGGTCGTGCCGGAGGCGGCGGCCGTGGTCGAGGCGGTACGGAAGACCGTGGCCGCATGACGATGGGAATGCTGGCCGGACGGCGCATCGTCGTGGTGGGCGGTGGCTCCGGCATCGGGGCCGCCACCGTCGCGGCGGTCGCCGCCGCCGGTGCCGGCGTGGCGGTCCTCGACCGGG
>NZ_JBHTMP010000162.1:0-1222 GCF_042679305.1 Micromonospora sonneratiae
ACGTCGACAACAACCGCTGCTTCGCCTGATCCACCAGATCACGCACCTGCTGCGGCAGATCAGCACCCGTACGCCCAACAGCCGACGGATAAACCGGCCCCAGATTCGTGGTCGGCCGCAACTCCGGCTCGACATCAACCCCCGAAACATCATCGGTCCGAGACGTATCGTCGACCCGCGACGTGCCGTCGGCCCGGTCACTGCTCGGCGTTTCTTTCTGCTTGGCCGGCTCGGCATCTCGGTTGGGCCTGGCATCGTCGCCGGTGTCTTCGGCGGGACCGGTTTCGTCATCGAGGCCCGTGGCGAGTCTTTCCGGTATCTCGATCTCCGGGATTGTCTGCGTGGTAGGTCTCGTTACCGGTACGCCACGCGCGTCGAGGAGCAGCGCGCTGCTGCGGGTAATGTTGCCGGCGTACGGCGGTTGCGGCAGCGGACCGGTGAAGTTCTGGCCGTCGATCCAGTAGATGGTGTTGCGATGGTTGACGGCAATCAGCATGTGGCTTGCCGACATGTGGGAATAGTTCAGAGTCACGATTGCCGCCGCGCCGTGCCCCAACGCCCTCAGATCCGTCTCGATCCGCGCCGGGCCAGCCTCACCCTGTAGGACAGGACCAAACGGTGCCCCGAGCCACTGCTCGACAACGCTCCGCTCTGTCCCGTCGGTACGCTGGCTACTGCCGGCCACCCGAGGGTGACCGAACCACGTCGACAGAGCAGCAATCGCCGAATCGACGCAGTTGAACCGCCGACCATCGGTGAACGGCCCCCCGTCGTTGAGCCAACTGATCCAGTCGCTCCCGGCCGGATCGGGATGGACGGGGTGCCTACCATCACGCCCACGGGGCAGGGACTGAAGAAGACGACGATCATCGACCGGGCTCGCCGGATCATGATGCGGCGTCGGAGGCGCCGGCCCCAGCTGAACATCGACCGCATCGGAACGCTGCCCATCGTCGGCAGCCTGACCAGGCAACCCCTGGGGTGGCGTGTCGCCAGCGGTCTGCGGTGCAGGACTGGTCGAACCCTGCATGGACTGGGGTACTAACGTCGGCTGTGCGGCTCCAGGAACAGTCGTCGCTGGCGTGGTGTCGGTCGTCGTGTCCGGTTGGCTGAGCGACGCCGTGTCACTCGGGTCCGTAAGTCCGGCGGCCAGAACCAGCTCTGACTCGGGCGACGGTGTCTGTGCGCCGTTTTCGGGAGTTGAGACGTCCACCGGAGCTGG
>NZ_JBHTMP010000163.1:0-1219 GCF_042679305.1 Micromonospora sonneratiae
GGGCCGGCGGTGCGTGCGCGGGTCGGCGGTGATCCCGGCCTGCCGGTACACGGCGAGGATGGCGCGGTCCAGCGCCGCCCGCTCGGCCGGCGGCGGCAGGCTCCCGACCAGGACGCTGACCAGGGTGTGCAGGAACAGACCCCGGCGGGTGAGCACATCTGGCCGGGTGTCGCCAGCGGGCAGTTCGAGGGGGTTGATTCGCACGCCAGCGGCACCGAGCCGCACGACGGTCCCGCCGACCGCGTCGGCCAGCCGCAGGTACTCGTCTTCCGGGTCGATGATCGACACTTGCACGCCGGTGTAGAGGTGCCGCAGCGTCTCCAGCTTCACCAGGTACGACTTGCCGGCACCTGACCTGGCCAGGACGACGGAGTTGTAGTTGTCCTGGGCGAATCGGTCCCACCAGACCACCCCGTTGCCGGCCGGGTTCGTCCCGTACAGCACCCCGCCCGTCGCCGCCGGCTCCCCGGGCAGCGGTGCCGGCAGGTCGGGGCTGGCCAGGGGAAACGCGGCGGCGAGGGCCTGGGTGTCCATGGTCCGCGGCGTCCGCAGCCCGTCGGATGCCAGGGGCAGGGTGGTGGTCCAGCCGGCCAGTTGTCGCCAGGTCGCCGGCTGCACTTCCAACAATGTGGAGGCGGCGGCGGCCTTGACCCGGGCGCACGCCTGCAGCAGTTCCTCCTCGGACCGGGCGTGGACCGTGACGTACAACCCGACGCGGAACAGTTTCGCGGCACCGCGGGCGAGCCGGTCGGCCAGGTCGGTGGCGTCCTGCGCGGCGGCCTCGGTGTAGGGGTCGGTGAGCTTGCCCCGTTCAGCGTCGGCCCGCCGCGACGACTCCAGGCGGGCCCGCTGCTTGCGCAGCCGGGCGGCGGCGATCGGTGCGGGCAGCGGGTCGATGTGCAGGGTGACGTCGACCCGGCCGGGGTAGGACAGCAGCGGCTCCAGCCACGCCGGCCCGACCTCGGCCGGGTAGCCGGTGACCACGAGGGTGGCGGTGTATCCGTCGCCGACCCGCAGCCAGCGTGGGTTCACCTCGACCGAGGCCGGGGCGACGGCGGACGCGAGCCCTGCCGAGGTCCGGCCGGAGGACACGGCACCGTCCGGGTGGGCACGGGAGCGCCGATTGCCGATCACAGCGTTCTCCTTCCGGTCTTCTTCGGTCCTTCGCCGGTGACGGTGATGACCGCGTCCGGGGCGGCCAAGCCGCCCGGACGCGGCG
>NZ_JBHTMP010000164.1:0-1208 GCF_042679305.1 Micromonospora sonneratiae
GAACTAGTGCCCCGTCATGCAGCCTTGAATGGGTAATCCGGATGCCGGATCTTGGAGTTGATCGCGAATCCTGATTTCGGTTGGGCTCGTTGGTTGCGCCAGCGGATGTAGTCGCCGATGGCGGTGTCCTGTTCGGCGTGGCTGCGGTGGTCGGTGCCGTTGAGGGCGAAGTAGCGTACTGCGGCGAACTCGGCTTCGATCCAGTTCAGCCACGACGTGTAGGTCGGTAGGAACACCAGCTCCGCCTGGTTGGCGGCGCACCAGGCGCGGACCTCGGGGTGTTTGTGTGGGGAGAAGTTGTCCAGGATGAGGTAGAGGCGCTGGTTGGGCCAGCGGCGGCGCAGGGTCTTGAGGAAGGCCAGGAACTCGCGCCAGCGTTTCCGGTCGCGGATGCGGTAGTGCAGCTTGCCGGTGGCCAGGTCGAGGGCGGCGATCATGTGGCGGACGCCCTGGCCGCGGGTGTAGGTGGCCCTCAGCCGGACCGGCTGTCCCTGCGGGCGCCAGGTCCGGCCGGGACGGGGTTGCAGGTTTAGCGGCCCGAACTCGTCCACGCAGATCACCCGGCCGTCGGCGGGTGGGTGGTCGTAGAGGTCCAGGACCCGGCGCATCTTCGTGGTGAAGTCCGGGTCTGTGCTGGCCTTCCACGTCTTCGTGGCCTGCCACGACACCCCGCGCTCATGCAGGATCCGCCGGATCGTCTCGACGCTGATCGCTGTCGCGTAGCCGGCCTCGATCAGGTAGTCGCGCAGCTTGGCAAGCGACCAGCAGGAGAACGGCTGGCCGAGGAAGCGGGGGTCGCACCGGGCGATGACGCAGATCCAGTCGCGGGTCTGCTCATCGATCCGTCTCGGTGCGCCCCCGCTCCATTTTGGGTCGAGTGCGGTGAACCCCCGCTCGTTGAACGCGTGGATCACGTCGCGGACGTAGTCCTCGCTGGCCTTCAGCAGGTGGGCGATGTCCGGGGCCGGCTGGCCCTGGGCGGACATCAGGACCACGATCGCCCGGCGCAGCTTCACCGGGTCCTTCGCCGTGCGGGTGATCCGCTGTAACCGCTGGCCCTCGGCCATCGACACCTGCCGGACGAACACTTCCGGGCGTCTACCCACCCGGCACCACCTCCCACAGCCTCAAGCGCTGGGAGACAGCCTGCCTTACGGATCCTCAGAACCGACGGATTACACGATCAACGTTCAAAGACGAGGCACTAG
>NZ_JBHTMP010000165.1:0-1141 GCF_042679305.1 Micromonospora sonneratiae
CTAGTGTCTCGTGATCCCGATGTCTTTACTTGAGATGTGTTGTGGTTGGCTGTGTCGGTGGAGATGTCGTCGGATGAGCGGGCCGAGCTTCGGGCGTTGATCAACGGCACGGAGGTGTCGGCGGCGGTTGGTACGCGGGCGCGGATCGTGTTGTGGCACGCCGAAGGCCGCAGGAAGAAGGACATCGCGGCGCTGGCCGGGGTGTCGCGTCCGACGGTGGACCTGTGGCTGGGGCGTTACGCCGCCGAGGGCGCGGCCGGGCTGTTCAACCAGCGGCCCGGAGCGCCCCGTGAACAGGTGCCCGCCCGGATCCGGTCCCGGGTCCTCGCGTTGACCAGGATGAGCCCACCAACAGATACCGGCCTGTCGCACTGGTCCAGCCGCGAGATGGCCGCCTACGTCACCCGCATCGAGGGTGTGGCGGTCTCCCACTACTGGGTGGCGAAGCTGTGGCGTGAGTACGGGCTCAAACCGCACCGGTCCGGCACCTACAAGCTCAGCAAGGATCCCCAGTTCGCGAACAAGGTCGCCGACATCGTCGGCCTCTACCTGGACCCACCCGGCGGCGCGGTGGTCCTCAGCATCGACGAGAAGACCCAGATCCAGGCCCTCGACCGGACCCAGCCGCTGCTGCCCATCGAGTTCGACGCCACCGAGAAACGCACCCACGACTACGTCCGACACGGTACGACCAACCTGTTCGCGGCCCTCAACATCGCCACCGGCGAGGTGATCGGCGAGTGCCGCCCGTCCCGCAACGGGGCGGCGTTCCTGGCCTTCCTCAAGAAAGCTGTGGCCCCGCACCGGGGACGCCAGGTCCACGTCGTGCTGGACAACCTGTCCACCCACACCACCCCCGACGTTCTCGCCTGGCTAGCGGCCAACCCGCACGTGCGTTTCCACTTCACCCCGACCGGGTCCAGCTGGATCAACCAGATCGAGATTTGGTTCGGGATCATCACCCGCCAGGCCATCCGCCGTGGAACCTTCTCCTCGGTCCAGGTCCTCATCCGATCTATCCGCGACTACATCGCCACCTGGAACGCCAACCCCCGACCCTTCACCTGGACCGCCACCGCAGACGACATCCTCGCCAAAGTCCAACTCGTTCAAACCAACATCAAGAAACTCGTGGCAAACA
>NZ_JBHTMP010000166.1:0-1103 GCF_042679305.1 Micromonospora sonneratiae
TACAGAAGTTGAAAGGCTGGGGTCTGTTGTGGGGTTGATCAGCGTGGCGTGGTGACACGGCGAGGGTTGATCGATTACACCGAAGGGGTGAGATATCCCGATGGTGGTGGTCTGAGCGCGGCGGCCCGGTCACGCCGGGAAGCGGTACGCCGGCAGGCAGCGGAGATGTTCGAGCGGGGCGAGCCGACAGTGCAGGTCGCGC
Source organism: Micromonospora sonneratiae (assembly GCF_042679305.1). Taxonomy (NCBI): domain Bacteria; kingdom Bacillati; phylum Actinomycetota; class Actinomycetes; order Micromonosporales; family Micromonosporaceae; genus Micromonospora; species Micromonospora sonneratiae. The sequence continues at coordinate 203 of NZ_JBHTMP010000166.1, forward strand.
AGCGTTTGCGGGTGTCGGAGAAGTCTGTGCGTCAGTGGCGGCGTAGGTGGGTCGCCGGCGGGGTCGATGCCTTGGCGTCGGGTGGTGCCGGCGGGTCGAGGTGCAAACTGGACGAGGCGCAGATCCGCGAGTTGACCACGGTGTTGGACGCGGGCCCGGCCGCGCGGGGTTGGGTGGACCAGCGGTGGACCCTGGCCCGGATTGCCGAGCTGATCCGTGAGCTGTTCGGGGTGGACTACACGCTTCGTGGGGTGTCGTACCTGCTACATCGCATCGGTTACACGGTTCAGGTTCCGACTCGACGTGCGGTGGAACGTGACGAGGAGCGGATCGCGGGGTGGCGGCGTGAGCGGTGGCCAGCGGTAAAAGGTTAGCGGCGGCGCGGGGTGCGTGGATCTGCTTCCAGGACGAGGCGGGTCAGACCCTGCGACCGCCGAAGGCGAAAACGTGGGCACGGCGTGGGCGCACGCCCGTGGTCGGGGTGTCGGGCAAGGGCTCCGGCCGGGTTTCGATCGCTGGCCTGGTCTGCCTCAAGCACGGGCAGCGGGGCAGGTTCGTGTGGCGCACCATCACCCACAGGGGTCGCAAGGGCGAGCGGAGCAGCTTTTCCGAGACCGACTACGCGGCCCTGCTTGATCAGGTCCACCAGCGCCTGGGCGCGCCGATCATTCTGGTATGGGACAACCTGAACACGCACGTCAGCGCCGCGATGCGCACGCTGATCGCCGCCCGGGACTGGCTGACCGTGGTTCGGCTGCCGGCGTACGCCCCCGATCTGAATCCGACCGAGGGCGCCTGGGCACACCTGAAACGCGGCCTCGGCAACCTCGCTGTCCGTGGCGTCGAGCACCTCGCTCAGGTGGTGAAACAGCGGTTACGACACATCCAGCGCGAGCCTGAT
>NZ_JBHTMP010000167.1:0-974 GCF_042679305.1 Micromonospora sonneratiae
GGTTCGGACAGGTGGCGGCGGGCCAGGTCGGCGCGTACGTCCGCACCCGGCATACCCTCGCGCAACGCCCGGGACTCGATGAACGTCCGCAACTCGGACTCGATCGCCGCCCGCTGCGGGCCGTCCGCCCCGGCGTGCAACCGGGCCAACGCGTCCAACTCGGCCAGGCCGACGATGTCGGCGTGACTCGGCCGTAGCCGGCGTCCCGGGGTCGGATCGTTGACCAACGCGTCGACACTGTTCAACCGGCCACCGTGCATACCCAGCAGTCGACCCAACCGGCCACCCGTGGTCGCCCGTACCTCACCCTGGACATGCCCGATCGTCCGTGCCACCAGCCGGTCCAACGCCGCCGCGTCCAACCCGTCCAGATGGTTCGCCGCGAACACCACCCGGTGCACACCATCGCCACCCAGGGCAATCATCGCTGGAACGTCGCTGTCCGGGATCGTGCCGATGTCGATCTGATACGCCTCGCCCTGGCCGGGCTGTACCTGGAGTGTGTGTCCGTTCATGGCGGTGATCCGGCTGATGCCGTAGCGGCCGGGTTGACTGGTGAGGACGGCGGCCAGTCGCTGAGCCGACTCGTGCAACCGCTGCCCCAGCGCCGGATCGGGTGCCCCCGACGGCGGTGGCAACCGGTCCGCGACCCCGTCCAGGTCCAACCCGGTCAGGTCGGCCTGCCGGGTCGTGATCGACACCTGCCCACCACTGGTGTCAACCTCGACCCGATGGAACTGCACCGTCAGATCCCCCCGGGCCAACGCCCGATGCAGGTCGTCGAGCAGGTGCGGATTCTGCCGCAACTGCTGGTGCAACCGTGAACTGGTCTCCAACACGTCCCGCACATGCTGCGGCGTACCCCGCTCGGCGAAACTACCGTCCTGCAACAGATGCCGCGAACCACCGACCTGACCGGTCTCCACGATCACCAACCGGTGATTCGCCCGATCGAAACCCGCCGCCGCGAACTC
>NZ_JBHTMP010000168.1:0-957 GCF_042679305.1 Micromonospora sonneratiae
TGCTGCTGGGCAATGTCCCGGGTGATCGGCCCGACCAGACCACCCGGCCGACGCTCGCCCGGGTTCGGATGCGTCGACTCCGCAATGGCCGACCGGGCCTGGGCAACCACGTTCTCCGGGGTGAGGTCCGGGAAACGGGTCAGAACGTCATGCGGAATCCCCGGAATCTGATACTGGGTGACCACATGATCACGCAACTCGGCCGGGGTGTACGACGCCAACCGGTGATACCGGTCAGTCGCCGGAATCCGCGGATCCGTGGCGAAGTCCGGCGACCGGTTACCGGTGAGCCCCTGCAGGAACTGCTGCTGCGCCGCGAACCCCTGGAACTCACGCTCGAACGTCAACAACGCCCGCAGTTGCGACGCCTCCGCACGGTCCGGCATCGCCAGGAGCATGTCGTTGAGCAACGCATTGTTGGGCTGCAACGCGTGCATACCCTCGTGCACCACCGTCGCCGCGACCGCGCTGATCGGCCGCGGGAAATGCGCATCACCCTGGGTGATCGGGCTACGGGCCACACCCTCGTGGTTGACGAACGTCACCCCGGACACCGGATCGTAGAACGCCGCCGGACGCTCCCGGATACTCGGCTCCAACCGGGCGAAGTCCTCCGGCGACAACCGCGCCCGCGCATGGTCGAGATCCATCGGCAACGAACGGGCCAGGGTGTTCGCCGCGTGTACCTCGAACTCCGGGCCCATCACGTCACCGATCTTGGCGACCGCGATCGCCTGATCGATCACATGGAACTGATGCGTCTGCGGATCGATACCCATGATCCGGTTCGCCAACTCGACAGAGTTGAGCGGATCAACCCCGTGCAGATCCGCCCATCCCGGATCGGTGACCCGACCCCGCTGGTCGAAGTTCTGCCAGTCACGGTAGTTGCTGGCATAGTCGTTGACCCCGGCGCTCAGGTCCCGCACCCGCTGCACCAGATCACCCAGATCACCC
>NZ_JBHTMP010000169.1:0-949 GCF_042679305.1 Micromonospora sonneratiae
GGAGGTGTGTGGTGAGTATTCCGGGTCCTCCGAAGGAGTTGGAGTGGATCACGTTTGTGTTGGTGGGTGAGCGGTGGCCTCAGGGTGATGAGGACAAGATGCGGGAGTTGGGTGAGGTGTGGTTGCAGTTGGGGCGGGATCTTGCTCCGTTGGAGGGGCAGTTGTCGCGGGCGGCTGCGGCGGTGGCGGCGGCGGGTGATGGGCCGGCGATGGAGGCGGCTTTGGAGTTCTTGTCGCAGATTTCTGGTGGGGCGAATGCGGTGTTGCCGAAGTTGCTGGAGTCGATTAAGGAGGTGGCGGCTGGGGCGCGGAAGGTGGGGTTGGAGATTGAGTATGCGAAGTTGATGATTATCGGGTTGGCGGCGATGCTGCTGCTTTCGATTATGAAGTTGATGTATTTGTTGGTGATTACGGGTGGGGTTATTCAGCCGATGGCGGTGTTGGCGCCGTTGTTTCAGTTTTCGAAGGAGGTGGTGAAGCGTGTGTTGAAGCGGTTGTTTGTGGCGGTGGTGCAGGGTGCGGCGTTCATGGTGTTGTTGGATGTGGCGGTGCAGTTGTTGCAGGTGGCGATGGGGTCTCGAGATATCAAGGAGTGGGATGGTCAGAAGACGGGGTTCATGGCGGGTATCGGGGCGTTGGGTGGGGCGATTGGTTGGGGGCTTGGGTGGATGCGGCATTTGCCGGGGGCGCGGGGTGGTACGACGTGGAAGTCGCAGTTGGTGCCGTGGTTGGTGACGATTGTCAAGAATGGTTTGGCTGAGGGTTTGCCGGAGTTGATTGCGGATGAGGTGGCGAAGGGTGGTGGTGAGGATTTCGGTGCGAAGGACGGGTTTTATGGTGGGTTGGCGTCGGGTGCGGTTGAGGGGGTGATCGAGCATCCGTCGAAGGTGTTGGGTCGTGGGGTGAAGTTGCCGTTGTTCTTCCGGTTCTTCGATTTCGATTTTGGCGA
>NZ_JBHTMP010000170.1:0-739 GCF_042679305.1 Micromonospora sonneratiae
CGCCGTCGTGCGGCTGCTGCAACGCGGCTGGCCCGGCGTCCGGGCCGAACAGACCGCCCCACCGGCCGTCCCGACGACCGGGGCCGTGGCCGCCCTCGCGGTGTGGCCAACTCAGCCGGAATGGCTGCCCCTGGTCGAGGACGCCACGCCGGCCCCGCGCCGAGGCGTGGACGCGGGCACCCCTGAAGAGGACCGGCTCCGGGCCGTCTACGGCGGGCTCGCCTCGGCCGGGCGCACCGGCGGCGCGCTCCTGCAAGTCCACCTCGGCCGGGCACCGGCCCACCGCCTGCGGCTGCTGCGCCGCGCGATGACCAACCCGCAACGCGCACGTCGAGCCCGAGGAACCGCCCGCGCCGCAGGTGTGCTCGCCGATGGGCTACGAGTGCTGATTCTCGGCGTCCTCGACATCTTCACCCCCGGCTCGTCGAGCACGAGGCGACGTACCAGCAGCCCGACCGACCCGTACACCGCCGAACTGGCCCGGCAGGCACGGGCGAAGTACGCCGACGCACCACACCTGCTCGTCGCCGTTTACGCCATCGCCGCCGGCCCCACCAAGCCGGCAGCCGTCGCCGCCGCCGCTGACGTCAGCTCCGGGTTCGGGCTGCTCTCGGCGCACTTTACCCGCCGCCGGCTACGGCATGGTGCGGTCGCGGCGGCCGACCGGTGGGTGCCCGAGGCCCGGATGAGCCTCGTCTCCGTCGCGGAGGCCGCCGCCTTCGCGGGTTTGCCCGCCGAG
>NZ_JBHTMP010000171.1:0-707 GCF_042679305.1 Micromonospora sonneratiae
ACCGGCCACACCATCACCTGCACCTGGCCCACCAGCGAATCCCACCCACCGTGCGTCGAGCTACGCGTACGGGTGGACGCCCTTCGTCGGACCGTCGCGGAAGGACCGGTGTGACCGGCGAAGATGAGCTGCCCATCGGCCGACGCGTCGCCCACTGGCGCCACCGCCGCAACATGACCCGACAGGTCTTCGCTGACCGCCTCGGCAAATCCGCAAGCTGGGTGGAAAAGATCGAACGCGGCATCCGACAGCTCGACAGATGCTCCGTACTCCAGAACATCGCCGACGTCCTGGCAATCGACGTCCGGATGCTGACGGGCAGGGAACCACAACGACGTCCCGGCACCGCCACCTGCCTCGACACGCTCGACGTCGAAGCGATCCGCGCAGCCTTGGAACGCTACGAACCACCACCCCAGTTCGGTCCCGTGGCGGACCCGCCAACCATCGACAAGATTCACGAATCCACCCGGCACGCCTGGCTGGCGTTCCACCACGCCAGATACGAGCCACTAACCAGGGCACTGCCGAAACTCCTACACGACGCACAACGCGCCGACGCCGCCCACGTGGAAGACGACGACACCCAGCAAGCCGCCCACCTGCTCGGGCAGATCTACCAGATCACCTCATCAACCCTGAACAAACTCGGCGAACACCAACTTTCCTGGCTGGCCGCCGATCGGGCCATCGCCATCTCCCACCGC
>NZ_JBHTMP010000172.1:0-702 GCF_042679305.1 Micromonospora sonneratiae
GGGCCGAGGAGCCGGCGCAGTAGCGTGACCAGCGCCGGGCCGGCGTTCCGGCCGACGCCGGCAAGGTCGCCGGCGGCGAGGTCCGCGGCGAGGTCGGCCAGCTCACCGGCCTTCGCGGCGAAGCCGTTCGGTGCGGCACCCAGGTCGTACACACCGAGGGCCGAGAGGGCGGTGAGCACATCGTCGAGGACGGCCGGGCGGGGGGTACGCGCACCTACGCCGGCCACGAGTTGGTCGAGCACCTCCGGCAGCAGCCGCTGCGCAGCGGCGCTGACCAGTTCGTCCATCCCGGACACGGTGGGCAGCAGGGTGACCGTTGCGCCCAGCGCGGTCGGCGTCACCGACAGGGCCAGGCCGGCCGGGTCGGCACCGAGGTGCAGGTCCACGCCGTCCCAGTCGCCGGGCAGTGGCACATGGAGGGTGAGGTCCCCGGCCGGGCGTACCTGCCGGGCTCCGTCCACGTCCAACCGCAGCCCGACGTCGAGAGTCGCCGGCTGTCCGTCGGCGTCCCACAGGGTGACGGGGACGTCGGTGCCGATCCGTACCCGCAGCTTCCGGTCCGCACCGGTGCCGGTGTCGGCCAGGTCGACGATGAGGCCGCCGGGCAGGCGCAGCGTGTGTGCCGGGTCGTCGGCGAGGCCGAGCGGAGCGGCGGCGAGCCGCAGCAGGTCGGCCAGGGGCTGCGCCCGGGGCGGTTGCCCC
>NZ_JBHTMP010000173.1:0-699 GCF_042679305.1 Micromonospora sonneratiae
GGCGCCGCACCCCCCGGAACGAAAGGAACACCCCCATGAACACCATCATGCGTAAGACCGCACTCGGCATCGCCGGCCTCGCCTTCGCCGGCGGCGTAGCCGCCGCCCCGTTCACCGCCACACCCGCCGAAGCCAAACCCGCCAACACCATCCACCAGGACAAGCGCGACAGCAAGGGCAAGGAACTCGACATCAAGTACGAGGCCCAGTCCAACTTCTACTACTGCGGCCCCGCCGCCACCCGCAACGCCCTCAGCGCCTCCGGCCACCACCTCGGCCAGGACGAAGCCGCCAAACAACTCGGCACCACCGAAGACGGCACCAACTCCGCCGAGGACACCACCCGCGTCCTGAACAAGGTCACCGGCGGCAACAAGTACAAGACCACCGCCATCCCCGACCGCAACGCTGACGACAAGCAGACCAACAAGCTCGCCGACGACATCAAGCGCACCGTCGACGACGGCCGCGCCGTCGTGGCCAACATCGCCGGCACCGCCACCGACACCACCGGCGGCACCCACAGCTTCGAGGGCGGACACTACATCAGCGTGGTCGGCTACCGCGACAACGCCAAGACCGTCAAGATCGCAGACTCGGCCAACCCGAACACCGCCTCCTACTGGATGGCAACCGACAACCTGGCCGACTGGATCGCCACCCGCGGCTACTCCGCCTGACACACAACAACACAACAAC
>NZ_JBHTMP010000174.1:0-649 GCF_042679305.1 Micromonospora sonneratiae
GACCGCCGATCGTCCCGGGGCGGTGGGACGGACGAGGCCGGTGGACGAGGCCGGGCCGTGCTGGTGGCCGGTGCTGGCCGGGCGGCGGCGGTGTTCACAACCGCCGGGGTGCCCGCGTTCGCGGCGGCTTGCCCGTTCGGGGTGGCACGTCTCGCCGCTGTGGGTCGCGTTGCCGGGGTTGAGGCGTGTCGTGGCCTGCCGGCTACCGGTGCGGCCGGAGCTGCGGAGAACACCGGTGTGACCGGGGAAGGTGGCCGACGCGGGGCGGTCTGCGGCGCTAGTGCGGCCGAGAACGTCACCGCCGGTGCCGGACCGCCCGGTGCGGATCTCGGCGCGGTCGTCGTGGCGTCGCTGAAGGCGACCCGTGCCGGTGGTGCGGCTGGGGACGGCGTACTCGGCGGGGGCGGGTGGGAGAACGGCGCGGCCGGGACAGCGCCGGACGGCGGTGCGGATGGTGTGGACGGGGCCGCCGGGTGGCTGAAGGTGGGGCCGGCGGTCGTCCCGAACGGCGCGGGCAGCGGAGTGTGGGTGACCGGCGCGTTACTGAAGGGCACCGGTCCCGGCGGGGGCGGCGGGACGGAAGCCGGCCCCGGACGAGGCAGGCGAGGTGGACGGGGTGGACGGGGCGGACGGGGGCCGCCGGGCGGCG
>NZ_JBHTMP010000175.1:0-637 GCF_042679305.1 Micromonospora sonneratiae
GCGGGTGGTGAGCCGGCGGCGTGGGGTGAGGGGCAGTTCGCGCGGCTGCCGGTGTTGAGTGGTGGTCAGGCGATTCAGGCGGTTGCCGACTTTGTGGCATCGACCCGTTCCGGGTTGGAGTTCACGGGTGATCCGGAGATGCGGCGGCACGCGGAGGCGTTGCGTCCGGAGAACGGTGTGCTCAAGATTGCCCTGCACGGGTTGCGTAGCGGTGAGGTGGTGGTCGGTCAGTACCGGATGTCGGCTGGGGACTTCGCACGCGGTCTCGCCGCGTTGGACCGTACCGGTCGGATCCATCTCGGTTCCCAGCAGATCAGGCTGGTCTCCTGTTATTCGGGTGCGGGGGACCGTTCCCCGGCGGCGGCGGTGGCTCGGATTCTGGGTCGGGAGGTTACCGGGGTCACCGAGAAGATGTGGACCTATCCCGATGGGACGGAGGTGGTGGCCAGTCCGGATGTGCACAACGGGCGGGTGCCGAGGGTGCCGGCGGATGGGTTCGAGCGGACGTTCGGTCCGGACGGGCGGGAGATCAATCCCACGCCGCCTGGTACGACGACAGCCCCGGTGTCGCAGCCTGCCGGGTCGGGTGGGGGTGGTCGGGCTGGTCCGCAGATGCATGTCGGTGGTGATGGTCGGC
>NZ_JBHTMP010000176.1:0-599 GCF_042679305.1 Micromonospora sonneratiae
CTGTCCAACATCTCCTACGACGGGAACGAGGCGGTCACCTCACAGTCGCGCAGCGAACTGCTCAAGCGACACATCAGCACCGCGGGCGAGGAACACCTGGCGACCTTCCGGGCGGATGCCGACGGGCTGCTGACCCGTACCCAGTGGGCGTTCGACCGGCTGCAACACCTGGAACAGATCGCCGCCAGCCTCCCGCCGGCCGACCGACCCACCCCGTTCCAACACGGCCCGAGGACCCTGCCGGACGAACCCGTCGCCTGGGGCGACGACGGCACCGGCCAGCCCGACCCGGCCGGCAACCACCCCGAGGACGGCCCGACAACCGGACCGCCGGAGGGGCACTTCGAGAACACCCTGAAGGACAACCTGCAGGCCGAGTTGGACGCCGCCGACGACCTCGGCGTACGGCCGATCAGCCCGGCCGACCCCGGATTCGACCAACTCGTCAACGACGGCCCGGTGAAATGGGCGGTACTACCGGACGGAACACTGCTCGTGCAGCCCCACGACGTCTACCAGCAGGAGATCTCCCACGCCGTGCTCAGCCGGGGAGGACCCGTCCTCGCCGCCGGCACCGCAGACATCGTCGGGGACGCCGA
>NZ_JBHTMP010000177.1:0-537 GCF_042679305.1 Micromonospora sonneratiae
TCGAGTAGGTGGTGGGCCCGTCGTTCGGGCATGAGCCTGTTGAACTGGTCCGGGTCGATCTGTTGGTGGATTTCGATGGCGTGTTTGGCTTCGCCGAGTTCGATGGCGGTGGCGGCCCGGTGGAGTTGGAGACTGGTGGGGCCGAAGGCGGTCCAGTAGTGGTTGTGGTCGCCGCCGAGTTGGTTGGCGGCTCGGTCTGCTGCGTTGAGGAGTTCCTCCACAGTTGGCTGATCGCCGATGTGGGCGGCTGCGGTGGCGGCGTGTAGGAGCAACTGCCCGTACACGGAGGTTTGTTGTGGTGTGACGGCCCGCCGCCGGTCGGGGACGTGGTGGCTGGCGGTCCCGACGCTGATTTCCAGTGCGGCGCGGTGGCGGCCGAGGGCGGTCAGGGCGCTGCTGATGCGGCAGGTGGCGATGCCGGTGAGTAGTGGGTCGTCGCAGCGGTGGGAGATGGCGATGGCCCGATCGGCGGCCAGCCAGGAAAGTTGGTGTTCGCCGAGTTTGTTCAGGGTTGATGAGGTGATCTGGTAGATCTGC
>NZ_JBHTMP010000178.1:0-528 GCF_042679305.1 Micromonospora sonneratiae
GGCTCCGGCCAACCGGTGTCGCCGCCGTTACCGCCGGCCTGGCCCGCAGCCGGTGCTGCCGGTGCGCTCCGGTCGGCCGGCGGACGGGAATCGGTACGCGCCGGGGCGGGCATGCTCGGTACGGGCCGGGACGCGGCGGACGAAGTGCCGCCCCGCTCGCCGGCCACCTCGCAGCGGATCTGCCAGCGCTGACCCCACTCCTCGTAGAGCGCGGCGGTGATCACGGCAGCCTTGCTGGACACCATCTGCGACAGAGCCGGCGACTTGACCGTCAGCACGAGCGTGTCACCGTCGAGGTCGCGTACCACCGCCTCCCGCATCAGCGCTGCCAGCGTCTTGTTGGTCCGGTTGACCACAGCGGCAACGTTGTTCCAATCCCGCCGGACGCCAGCGAGATCCGCCGGAGCCGGGCCGGTGCTCTGCGGTGACTCAGCGGCGACCGGGTCGGGCGGTGCCGCCTCCGGAGCCGCCGGCCGAACCGGTGCTGATTGCGCCGGCCTGGCCGCCTCCGGCTGGGGTGCCGGCGCG
>NZ_JBHTMP010000179.1:0-527 GCF_042679305.1 Micromonospora sonneratiae
GGTCAGGAGATGTCGAGTGCGGTGTCGTCGACGACGAACGAGGTCTGTAGCGAGATGTCTTCGACGGCGGTGAACCTGAGGGTGATGGTCTGGCCGGCGTAGCTGTTGAGCGAGAAGCTCTTCTGGCTGTAGCCGGTGGCCTTGTTGAGGTTGGAGTAGGTGGCCAGGGTGCCGAGTACGGTGCCGCTGGAGTTGAGTACCTGGACCCGGAAGGTGTCGTAGGCGACGCTGCTGGTGGTTTCAGCGGTGTCGATGTGGAGCCAGAGGGTCAGGTTGTAGTTGGTGCAGCCGGTGGGCAGGGTGACGCTCTGGGAGAGGGTCTCGGTGGTGGTGCGTCCGTTGCCGCCGAGCCAGGCGACGCGGGTGCCGCCGTGGGCGGGTTGCTGGGTGAAGGAGCCGATGGCGGCGGTGGTGCCGGTCCAGGGGCTGGTGCCGGTTTCGAAGCCGGGGTTGCCGAGCTTCTGGCCGGGGGCGGGGCAGCCGCCGCCGGGTCCGTTGACGGTCAGGGTGTAGGTGGAGGTGCGGGT
>NZ_JBHTMP010000180.1:0-515 GCF_042679305.1 Micromonospora sonneratiae
CGACGGTCCGACGAAGGGCGTCCACCCGTACGCGTAGCTCGACGCACGGTGGGTGGGATTCGCTGGTGGGCCAGGTGCAGGTGATGGTGTGGCCGGTAACCCAGACAGAAACCGCAGTCGCGGTGGCCCCGTCCGTATGGACTTTCTCGACCACGATGACCATGTTGTGCGGGTTGTCGTGGCTGGCTTTTTCGGGGTGGTACCAGTCTGCGGAGTGCAGGGTGAGGACCGTGCCGGGCGGGATGTGCGGCAGGGGCGGCGTGGTCATCGGCGGCCCCCGATGTCGGGCAGGCGTAGCCGCTGCGCGTGGGTGAGTACCAGCCCGCTGAGGATGGTGGTGGGCTGGTCAGCCCAGGCCGGACGGGGCGGCAAGGCGGAAACGGCTGCGGGTTGCCGGAAGCGGGGGCTGTCGCGTCGATGGCGTCCCTGGTAGCCGGTGTCGCGGTGGCGGCTCATCGCATGTCCCCGCAGAGGCGGGTCGGGCCGGGCGGCTCCGGCGGATCGTCACCGTCTGA
>NZ_JBHTMP010000181.1:0-512 GCF_042679305.1 Micromonospora sonneratiae
GGTCTTCGAGCAGTCCGGCCAATGCTGGGAATCCGACCAGCACAAGCCCGACACCGACCAGCACAAGCACGACGCCGACCAGCACCAGCACGACGCCAACGAGCACACCGAACAGCGCCGGCACGTCGACCAATCCCACCACCCCGGGTGCGACCAACGCGAACTCTTCCACGAACGCCGGCACGTCGACCAATCCCAACACGTCGACCAATCCCGGCGCGGGCACGAGCGGGTCGACGAACACCGCCCCTCAGGGTGCCCCAGCCACCAGCACCCAGGGTGTTTCGGCTTTCAATACCGATACAAGCCCGAACACGAACGCTTCCATGAATGCCGGTACTTCGACGAACGCGACCCCGACCGGGACGAGCACGCTGAGTCCCGCCGCGGTGGGGGCGAACATCGCCACCAACAACGGTCGCCGTGACCGGCCAGCGGCAGGCAACCGGACGCCGGACACGTCACCAGCTCCGGTGGACGTCTCAACTCCCGAAAACGGCGCACAGACACCG
>NZ_JBHTMP010000182.1:0-509 GCF_042679305.1 Micromonospora sonneratiae
CGGTCGTCACCGTCTGGGTGATCGCCCGAGCCACATCAACCCGACCCGCACCCTGCTCGAACGCCGTCAACCCCGGATTCGGCTTCGCCGACCCGACCAACGTCGCCTTGAGCTGGTCCGCTTTCCACGTCGGATGCTGCTGGGCCAACAACGCCACAGCCCCCGCCACGTGCGGCGTCGCCATCGACGTACCCGACGACGTCACATAGCTGTCCCCGACCGGCTCCCCCATCTCGGTACCGCTGGCCCGAGCAGCCACGATATCCACCCCGGGAGCGGTGACATCCGGCTTGATCGCCTCATCACCAACCCTCGGACCCCGGCTGGAAAACTCCGCCAACTCGTCATCCCGGTCAACCGCACCCACCGTCAACGCCGCATCGGCACTACCCGGCGAACCGACCGTGCCCTCACCACCGTCGTTACCGGCCGCGATCACGAACAACGTGCCAGTCTGCGCAGTCAACGTGTTGACCGCCTGCTCCAACGGATCGATCTCCGGCGTGTCC
>NZ_JBHTMP010000183.1:0-503 GCF_042679305.1 Micromonospora sonneratiae
GTTCGACTCGGTCGAGGACGGCCGCCCGATCGTGCCCGGCACCGACCGGATCAGCCGGGGCAGGTTCAGCTTCATCGTGAACATGGATGCCGACCCGGCCCGGATCGCCGACGCCCTGACCCACATCGGGGACAACATCCTGTTCGACCGCGAGAACCGCCTGCCCACCCGACGCTGGATCCGGGAAGACCTGCTACCGATGCTGGCCCAGGGCGCCACCGCGGTCGGCACCGGACTCGCCACCGGATCGGTCTTCTACGGTGCGCTCACCGGAGTGGCCGCACTCGGGCACGGAATCGCCCGCCAGGTCGCCCGGATCCATCAGCTCAACGTCAACGACCTGTCCTTCATCCGGTCGCTGTCGGAGACCAACAGCGCCAACACCACCCCACAGCACCTGCGGGAGCAGATCGAGCAGCAGCGGCAACCCGTCGAGGAACTCGAACAACGGGCCAGACAGATCGAGGAACAACTGGCCGCCGACCCGCGTACCGCCGACGCGA
>NZ_JBHTMP010000184.1:0-503 GCF_042679305.1 Micromonospora sonneratiae
TCGCGTCGGCGGTACGCGGGTCGGCGGCCAGTTGTTCCTCGATCTGTCTGGCCCGTTGTTCGAGTTCCTCGACGGGTTGCCGCTGCTGCTCGATCTGTTCCCGCAGGTGCTGGGGAGTAGTGGTGCCCGGTTTTGCCTCGGTCAGCTTCAGGATGATGGCCAGGTCGTTGAGGTTGAGCTGGTGAATCCGGTTGACCCATCGGGCAATCAGGAATCCAGGCGCGCCGACTCCGGCGAGCAGTCCGTAGAAGACCGATCCGGTAAGCAGACCGGTACCGACCGCAGCGCCCCCCTGGGCCAGCATCGGTAGCAGGTCTTCCCGGATCCAGCGGCGGGTGGGCAGCCGGTTCTCGCGGTCGAACAGGATGTTGTCCCCGATGTGGGTCAGGGCGTCGGCGATCCGGGTCGGGTCGGCATCCATGTTCACGATGAAGCTGAACCTGCCCCGGCTGATCCGGTCGGTGCCGGGCACGATCGGGCGGCCGTCCTCGACCGAGTCGAAC